>NZ_JAELTU010000002.1 GCF_016429015.1 Rhizobium sp. ASV20 | reverse complement strand
GTCCGGGCGCATGGCGTCCCATTCCTCGAAGCGCAGCGGCCGGTTGTCCATGCAGGAGGGCAGGCGGAAGCCGTATTCGGCCAGCGTCGCCTTTCGCCTGAAGTCGCCCCGGTACATGCCGCCGATCTGGCTCACCGAGACGTGGCTTTCGTCGATGAACAGCAGGGCGTTGTCAGGAATATATTCAAACAAGGTCGGTGGCGGCTCGCCGGGATTGCGGCCGGTCAGATAGCGCGAATAGTTCTCGATGCCGGCGCAGGAGCCGGTTGCCTCGAGCATTTCGACATCGTAGCGGGTGCGCTGTTCCAGTCGCTGCGCTTCGAGCAGGCGGCCGGCCTTTTCAAGTTCGGCAAGCCGGATCTTCAGCTCTTCCTTGATCGCCTTGATGGCGCCGTTCAACGTCGGACGCGGCGTGACATAGTGCGAATTGGCGTAGATCTTCACCGATTTCAGGTCGCCGGTCTTCTGGCCGGTGAGGGGGTCGAATTCGGTGATGGCGTCGATCTCGTCGCCGAACATGGAGATGCGCCAGGCGGCATCCTCCAAGTGGGCCGGGAAGATTTCGATCGTGTCGCCGCGGACGCGGAAGGAACCGCGGATGAAATCCATGTCGCGACGCTTGTATTGCTGCGCCACGAGGTCGGCCAGAAGCTGGCGCTGATCCAGCCGGTCGCCGACATTCATCTGGAAGGTCATCGCCGTATAGGTTTCGACCGAGCCGATACCGTAAATGCACGAGACGGAGGCGACGATGATGCAATCGTCACGTTCCAGCAGCGAACGCGTCGCCGAGTGGCGCATGCGGTCGATCTGTTCGTTGATCGAGCTTTCCTTCTCGATAAAGGTATCCGAGCGCGGCACGTAGGCTTCCGGCTGGTAATAGTCGTAGTAGGAGACGAAATACTCGACTGCGTTGTCCGGGAAGAAGTTCTTGAATTCGGAATAGAGCTGCGCGGCCAGCGTCTTGTTCGGCGCGAGGATGACGGCCGGGCGCTGCGTTGCCTCGATCACCTTGGCCATGGTGAAGGTCTTGCCGGAGCCGGTAACACCGAGCAGAACCTGGCTGCGGTCGCCATTGTCGAGACCTTCGACCAGATCGCGGATCGCGGTCGGCTGGTCGCCGGCGGGCTGGTAGTCGGAAGCCATGCGGATCTGGATGCCGCCTTCGGACTTCGCCGGGCGGGCAGGGCGGTGCGGCGTCCAGAGCTTGCCATCCTTGAAGAGCGGGTTACCGCTTTCGATCAATTTCGACAGCGCCTCAACAGTTGCCGTCACCGCAGTGCCTGCATTGGCCGCATTTTCCAGCGACGTATCCATGCCGGATACCGGATTGAGGCCAGCAGCGGCGCGGGTCTTCGGATCGGTCGATCCGCCCATCGAGGTGCCGCGCCCGGATTTGGAGGCGGCAATTTCGACCTTCTTGCGGTGCTTGCCGGCTTTGGAGGCAATCTCACGCTGCGTCTCGACGCCGGACATTTCAGCGTCCGCTTCGAGCTGCTTCACCCAGTCGGCGACGCTGCCGCTGAGCGGCGCACCTTCAAACGACGCTTGCGGCGCCTCTTCGAAACCGGTCGGGGCGGAGGGTTTTTTCGGTGATTTGGCCATGGGGCGAATATGGAGACAGATCGTGCAGATGTGAAGGGGTGGAGAGTACAAAAGGGAAACGAAATGTTGGTTTTTTCCGTTCGCCGCAGATGTCGAATATGTTACAACCCAAAGGCGGCCGATGCGTTATCGCTGATCTGAAAGTCCGCATAGCGTGATCCTCGCAGGCGCCACAGGAGGAGCCGGCCGCAGCGTCGACATGCCCGGCCAGTGCCGGGTTCCCCCAGCTTTCGACGGCATCCGGTATTGCCCGCCTCGCCGCCGCCATCCGGTCGGAGGATCATGATGACCGCATTGGATAGCTTACGTTCCTTGTCCCCCCAGCAACGAAACACCGTCATCGCGGCCTATCTGGGCTGGACGCTGGATGCTTTCGATTTCTTCATATTAGTATTCGTTCTCAAACACATAGCCGAGGAATTTCATACGGACGTGCCAGCGGTTGCCGTCGCGATTTTTCTCACCCTGGCGATGCGTCCGCTGGGCGCGCTGATCTTCGGCCTTGCGGCCGACCGTTATGGACGGCGTGCCACTCTGATGATCGACGTGCTGCTCTACTCGATCTTCGAGTTTTTAACCGGTTTTTCGACGGGACTGACCATGTTCCTCGTCCTGCGCGCGCTTTTCGGCATCGCCATGGGCGGCGAGTGGGGCGTGGGTGCATCGCTGACAATGGAGACCATTCCCGCGGAGTCGCGCGGTCTGGTGTCCGGCATCCTGCAGGCAGGATATCCCTCCGGTTATCTGATCGCTTCGATCGTCTTTTTCCTGCTGTTCCCGATCATCGGCTGGCGCGGCATGTTCATCGTGGGAGCGGTGCCGGCGCTGCTCGTGCTCTACATTAGGCGCAACGTGCAGGAATCGCCGGCTTTCGTGCAGCGGCAATCAAAGCCGCAGCGACCGTTCCTCACCGTGCTACGCGAGAACATTCCGCTGTTCATCTGGGCTGTTCTTTTGATGACGGCGTTCAACTTCTTCAGTCATGGCACGCAGGATCTTTATCCCACCTTCCTGGAAACCCAGAAGCAGTATGATTCCTATACGGTCGGGGCCATCGCGATTGTCTATAATATCGGCGCGATCGTCGGCGGCCTGTCCTTTGGTGCACTGTCAGAGCGCTTCGGCAGGCGTCGTACCATCGTCGTTGCTGCCCTGTTGGCGATCCCGGCTGCACCGCTCTGGGTCTATGGACATGGGCCGGTAATGCTGGCGATCGGCGCTTTCCTGATGCAGCTTTTCGTGCAGGGCGCTTGGGGCATCGTCCCCGTGCATCTCAACGAATTGTCGCCGGACGAGGTTCGCGGCACGTTCCCCGGTTTCGCCTATCAGCTCGGTAATCTGCTCGCGTCCGGCAACGCTTCGATCCAGGCTGGATTGGCGAAGCGATGGGGCGGCGACTACGCCCTCGCGCTCCTGCTTGTGGCCTGCATCGTCGCCGTCGTCGTGGCTGTGTTTGCCGGATTCGGCTTCGAGAAGAAGGGCGTTCGGTTCGGCGTCAAGAGTGCTGATCCGGCGGATCGCGTCGTGCAAACCTGAGCCGGCTCGCATCTGGTGCAAGTGGGGCCGGCTGAAGCCGCCGGCTCCTGCACTACTTGCCGCATATCTCTGAGATTTTTGCCTGCGCGAAACCGCGGGCAAGATCCTGCAGGCCGCCGACAGATGATATCAGCTCGCCGATCGGGCCGTTGATGCCGAGATGGAGGTCGGTGATGTGACACGCGCCGACATCGACCGTCATGGATGCGTCGAGTTCGCCTTTGACGGTTGCCTTCAGCACGCTGTGAGACTTGCAGACCATGTCTGCGTGAGCATTGATCTGGACACCGCCGTTCGGGCCATCGCAGACGTCGAGTGACTTGACTTCGAATTTCTCCTTGTGATCGACACCCGGCAACTTCTTGCACGGGTCGGCCTCATTCACAGATTTTTCGATCTCCGGACCGAATTTGCTCTGCAGCAACGACCAGCATGAACCGGGCGCGGCCTCAGCCGGCTTTGTCGCCAGCGGCAGAGGCGACAGCGGCGCAACGACGACTGCGGCGAGCAGCGCCATGCGAAACGAGGAAGGAAGTGCGGCATATTTCGGATTCACGGCGATCTAACCTCTGAAACGAAGAAGAAGCAAAGCATGTCCCGGCCCTGCCGCAGTCTGTCATGCCCTTTGCTACCAAGGCAATCCCTGTATCTCATGGGTGTTCTTCAATCCCTGACGACTTTGGTGTCGCAGAAACGGTCGTACAAAGTTTGCCCACGCCACACGACCAGCGGATAGACCCACCAGATGAGCGCGAAAACGAACAGAATAGGCGTCAATGCGCCAGTCAGCGCGAAAACACCGCTCGTGGACAGAAGGTTCAAGTCGCGGGCCTGCTGGATCAGCTGCTCGATCGGCGGCGAGAGCGGTCTTACGAGAAGCAGGCTCGAGAGGTCGACGATCGCCATGAGCATGAGCGGCAGAAATTTAAATATCTCCCGCTTCGTTGCCAGATCGAGGGGCAGCGGACGGTCTTCGAGCGTCTTCACGCGCAGCGAGAGCAGCCGCTTGCCGGGCGTTCGTCTCGCACCCGCAGAACAGCAGGCAAAGATTAGAGGCAGAAGCAGGAGGACGATGCTGGATGTCGGCCTGTTGACAACGCTCGGATCGACCGGATCTCCCTTCTCGTCTACCGGCACTGCGACCGAGCGTATGGACGTCGTCCTTCCGTGCTGCGAAGCGACCTTCGAAACGAAGATGGTGTATCCCCCACTGCCGAGCCAGGAGATGCGACACAGCTGATTGCTTCTCACTTCGCCTGATTGCAGCGGCCACTCGGCTTCTATCTTCGGAATTAGCGGCCCCGACGTCGTTTCAGCGCATTGCTGCTTCCGGAGGAACGGCAGCGTGAGATCCCGGGATGTCACGGTGGATAGTGCGAGAAACAGCAGGATGAAGACAATCTGGAAGATGACGATGTCGATCGCATAGGCGCCAAACCGCCGCCAGAAATGGCGCGGAGGCAAGGAAGCCATTGGATCGTCCGATGCTGCAGAGTTCATGATCCCCCCAACCTTCAACAGCTGCTCGTGCCGGTCGCAGCGCAGCGTGCTTCAGGTTGCAGGAAGTAGCATGGCTTGCCGAGATTCGGCAGCGAATGAGGGCCGTGTCATCGGCAAATGGAGTGGCTAGTCACGTCTATCTCTCCGATCTGCTCAGATCGGGATGCTGCTTGTGTCCGAGGGGGCATTCTGGTCGTCGCTGTCGCCCTGATACCCCAGGCTCTTTGCCTTGCGGAACCATTCCCGGGCTTTCGCCATATCGAGCGGGACGCCATCGCCGTCGCGATACATGACGCCGAGATTGTTGGCTGCGTCGGCATATTGATGTTCGGCTGCCCGCTCGAACCAGAAGATGGCCTGGGTGGCGTTTTTGGCGACGCCTTCGCCGTCGCGGAACATTACGCCTAGGTTGTATTCCGCCTCGACATTATCCTGCCCAGCGGCCTTCAAAAACCAGATGATCGCTTCCGGATCGTTCTGCTTTATCCCGTCACCGTCGGCATACATCGCACCAATATTATATTGAGCGTCCGCATCTCCCTGATCGGCCGCCTTGCTGAACCAGAAGAGGGCTTTCTGGCCGTCTTTTCCAACGCCTTCGCCATCGCGATACATGATGCCCAGATTGTATTGCGCCTCGACCTTGCCCTGGTCGGCTGCCTTCAGATACCAGACGAGGGCCTGGCTCTTGTCCTTGCTCGTGCCGTCGCCCTGATCGTACATGACGCCGACATTATATTGCGCGTCGATATCACCCTGTTCCGCTGCCTTGCGATACCAGACGAAAGCCTGTGGCTTGTCCTGGGGGATACCTTCACCCGTGTCGTACATGACGGCCAGATTATATTGTGCGTTGGAATGGCCTTGAGCCGCGGCCTTCTTGTACCACTCGATGGCCTGTTTTTTGTCTACGGCCACCCCTTCGCCCTGATCATACATGGTGCCGATATTGAACTGCGCCTCGGCGCGGCCCTGGTCGGCCGCCTTTTTGTACCAGCTGAACGCCAGCGCGAGATTCTTCGCGACGCCGTTGCCTTCCTCGTACATCTGGCCGAGTTTCATCTGGGCGTTGGCATCTCCCTGGTTTGCCAGCGGACGTAGATAATCGAGGGTCGATCTGAAATTTCCGCGATCGTAGGTGTTCCGGCCGACATCGGCATGGGCGGTGCTCACGGATACCAATGCGAAGAGCAATCCTGTTGCTCCCATCTTCCAATTCACGATCTACCCCTCAGTCGATGATCCTCTGGATCCATATCAATGCATTTACGTCGGCTATGGCAGAAGCGCCATCAGCAGGTGAAAGACAGCCCAACCCGACGATCCGCCAGTATCCTTGCCGCTGGCCCGCCCTTGACCCGATGGTCCGAGATCCGGGACGGGACCGTCACCATTGGCTTCCATGTAGCTGAGCCCGTGCTGAGCCTCCGGCAATCCCTTAGCGGCCGCCTTGTTGAACCACTCTGCGGCAATTGCGGTGTTCTTGGCTACTCCGTAGCCGTTATAATACAGATATCCAAGGCCATATTCGGCGCGTGCGTCGCCTTGTCCCGCCGCCTTGCGAAACAGCTCGGCCGCCTGAGCGTAATCCTTCTGCACACCGTCGCCGTGATAGTAGAGATAGGCGAGGGCGTATTGCCCCTGTGGATTGTTCTGATCGGCTGCCTTGCGATACCAGTCTGCCGCCGTCGCCTTGCTCGTGCTTGTCGCCTGGCCATTGTCATACATGTAACCGAGTGCGTATTGCGCATCCGCATGGCCTTGGGCCGCGGACTTCCCATACCATTCGAAAGCCTTGCCGTAATCCTTCGCAACGCCACGTCCGCCGGCATACATGTAGGCGAGAGCATATTCGCCTTGCGCATCTCCCTGCAGGGCTGATTTGCGATACCACTTCACGGCTGTCGGATCGTCAACCTTGACGCCGTGGCCGTTGGCATAGAGGTAACCGAGGGCATATTGCGCGTCGGATCGGCCCTGATCGGCTGATTTGCGATACCATTGGAGCGCCTGTCTGTAGTCCTCTTGAACGCCAAGCCCGTTGGCGAGACTGTAACCGACGGCATATTGCGCGTCGGCGCGACCCTTTTCCGCTGCCTTCTTGTACCAGGAGTAGGCTTCGGCATCGTTTCGTTCAACGCCCTTGCCATTGGCATAGGCATAGCCGAGGGCATACAGGCCCTGTGCATCGCCATGATCTGCCGCTTTCCTGTACCAGCCGAGGGCGGTCGCCTGGTCGGGCGCCATATCCTGGCCGTTTTCATAGATGTAGCCGAGGGCATATTCGGCATCCGTGCGACCCTGGTCGGCTGCTTTGCGATACCAGGTGACGGCGATTGCAGTATCCTGCTGAATTCCGACGCCATTGGCGTACATATAGCCGAGGGCGTATTGCGCCTGAGCCTGCCCTTGAGCCGCGGATTTCTGATACCAATCGATTGCCTGCTTGTTGTCGGCATCCATGCCGCGGCCGTTGGCATAGGAATAGCCGATGGCATATTGCGCATCGGCGTTGCCGCGTTGCGCCGATTTGAGATACCAGTCGTTTGCCTGTTTCTGATCGACATCGACGCCACGGCCAGAGGCGTACATGTAGGCGAGGGCATATTGTGCCTGGGCGTTACCCTGCTCGGCCGCTTTTTGATACCAGTCGACGGCCTGGCTATCGTCCTGTTCAACGCCCTGGCCGTTGGCGTAGCGATAGCCAAGACCGTATTGGGCGGCAGCATTGCCTTGCTTGGCGAATTCCCCCCAATATTTGAGTGCGATGGTCGTGTCAGCCGGGCCGGGCGCAGGATCTTCGGCATGAGCGAGTACGGGCAATGAAATAGCAAGCGCCAATCCCAATACATAGCTCTTTAGCATCAAGGCCAAGTCTCCCACCGCCGTTCCAGAGGACAATCGATCTGAACAATATGGCGGTGTCTTGGTCAAGAAACCTGGAATATCGAAATGGCTGCCGTTTTACGCAGGATTGTTTGCGACCCTATCCCGGAAGTATGTCGTAGAGGCGGAAGATCCACGTGATCTGGTAGATTAGCCCGAGGATAACGAATGCGGCCTGGAAACGTCGGTTCGCGGTGATGGCCGCGACGATACACAGCACGATATAGACGATGTTGCGTGTCGGATATTCCCAGCCGAGAGATTGAAAATAGGCTTCCCCCTTTAGCATCGTGTCGATGAGGTCGACGGCGTAGGTCACGGCGAGCAGTCCGAAGAACCAGCGGCGGCGGGAGATGAAATATTCTTCGAAGCCGCCATACTCGTCGATCGACGGCGGATTGAGGAGCACGCAGAGGAAATAAAAGAGGCAGCAGAAGCAGATCAGGAAAAGATAGACCGCGAAAGTAATGACCTGCACCGATTGCAGCCGATATTCCCACCACCAGAAATGGATGATGTAGAGGAACATCGACAACACCCAGCCGATGTGGACGAAGTAGATCTTGTTCTTGCCGGGCGCCTGCACGAAACCCGCGAGCCGCGTCAGGAGCTGTGCGAGCGAGAGGCCGATCACCATGCTCATGACAGTCCGGATGTAAACGTAAACTTCCGGTGCGTGTGCTGCGCCCATCATGTCAGTTCTCCACGGGCACGGCCTTGGGTGCGCCATTTTCGTCAAGAGCGACCATGATGAAGGTAGCGGCCGTGACCTTCTCCAATGTGTTGTAGCGTGCACGATGCGCCCATGCTTCGACGCTCAGCGTGATCGACGTTCGTCCGACGCGCTCGATGTCGGTGAAGACGCTCAGCGTGTCGCCAATCTTGACCGGCAGCTCGAATGCCATTTCCTTTACGGCGGCGGTGACGACGCGGCCACGAGCCCGTTCGGCGGCGCGGATACCGCTCGCCAAATCCATCTGCGCCATGACCCAGCCGCCGAAGATGTCGCCGGCCGGATTGGCGTCTGCGGGCATTGCGAGCGTGCGCAATGTGAGCTCGCCCCTTGGTTTGACGCCGTCGTTCATTCGTTCGCTCCTGTGGCAAGCTATTGATTCCGGTATCCAGCCTATGCAATCCCGCAGCGATGGGAAAGGCCGCTCTATCGCTTCCGTCACGCAGGTCCGCAACTGGCGAGCCGGCATAACCCTTCGTCGAACGCGAAAGTATCAAGCGGAGACAGGTCGGTTCGCGGCGGTAAGTTTTCGTTCACCGTTCCCGTTTAGAGTTTGTAAGCGCTACCGACCGTGGCTGGGGCAGCGGATCAGGAATATGACCTATTTACCCATTCTTCGGCGGGCTCTATTGCCGCTATTGTTGTCGTCGGCGCTGGTCGCCTGCACGGCCGATAGTCTCGTGCCGCCCTCGAGTGTCGACAGTTCCTCCCGCGTCGGCTCGATCAAACCGCATCGCAGCGTTTCGCAAAGACAATTCTCCTATCCCGATGCCCAGGACCCGATGGTCTCTGCCTCCAACAATTATGCCGGCGGCAAACGCCGATCGGCGAGCGGCGAGGCCGTGACGACGACGGATGTCGAAACAGGCCTGGCGCAGCAGTCGGACATTCCGTCTCAGGGCGTCAATATGGATGCCGAACTCGGCGTTGGGCCGGCCGAAGAGGCTCAGTCCGCATCGGTCGTCGGGCTGGCGCAGGAAGAGCAGCAGAATATTGCCGAGGGCCAAACCGACGAACCCGTGGTCGACGGCATCGGTTCGGATGCGCCGACGCAGACCAATCGATCCGTTCTTCAAAGATCGGCCGCACAGACGGAGATCAATCGCTCGCCTATATCAAGGCAGCTGCCGGGAACGCAGGTCGCCATGCTGCCCCGCGTCGATAACCCCGTATCGCGCCTCGATCGCCAATTCGACGCGCCGCAATCATCTCCGGGGATGATGCCGCCTTCCGAAATCGCCTGTCGTCAGGAACTTCGCCGTATGGGCGTTATCTATACGGACAAGCCTTCGATCTCGAACGGGCCTGCGTGCCAAGTTCCTTATCCGATCTCTCTAAGCGGGCTGTCCGGCAATATCGCCGTCCGTCCGGCCGTTACACTGAATTGCCAGGTAACGCTCGCCTTTGCGAAATGGGTGAAGAACGAATTGGCGCCGGCGGCGCGCACCCGTTACTGGTCGGGCATCGGTACGATCGTTCCGCTTGGCGGCTACTCCTGTCGGCGCATGAACAATAGCCGGCAACGCTATAATCCGATGTCAGAACATGCCCACGGCAATGCCATCGATGTCGGTACATTCGTGCTGAAGAACGGCCATGTGATTGACGTGCGCAAGAAGGGTCTGTTCTCTTTCCGAGAGGGCGGATTGCTGAAGGCCGTTCGCACGGATAGCTGCCGCTATTTCGATACGGTGCTTGGCCCCGGCAGTAATCCGGAGCATTGGAACCATTTTCATTTCGATCTTCGTGATCGGAAAGGCGGCCGGCGCTATTGCAGCCTTTGATTGGCTCTTTGCCGGATATACATCTGCTCTTGCCGGAAGCGGTCGCTGATTTATCTAAAGCGCGTCGCGATCTCTAAGATTCGCTTTTGCGCTTCAGGTCTTTGATCTTGCGCAGGTCGTTGTCGTAGGATCGCCGCACATTTCGCGCGACATGTTTTGGTTGGGGAAGCATGGTCAAGTGCGGAGAGCGAAGGCAAGCGAGGATCTCATGGAAGACGTGCCGAGACGGAAAAGAAGCCTGGGAAGAGCGCTTATTGCTGCCCTTATCGCCATCATCGTTGTCATCGGTGGGCGTTGGTACATCTATGTCGCCTATGCCGAAGATCCCTTTGATGAAGTTGGGATCGGTCTCAATACGATGATGCCGACGCCCATTCGCAACAAGGGCTGCGAAATGCTGAAGGCTCGCTTCGAGCACAAGACTCTGCCGCCAGCCGGCTGCGGTGTAAACGGCAGCTGGTAGTCGTCGTTTCGGTGGTCAAAACACGCAAGAAAGAAAAAGCCGGCGAGTGCCGGCTTGAATGGTGCATGGCAACGACGGGGGATCCTTGCCTGCTCCAGAAAAAAACTTCATGTTGCAATGAGGCACGCAATATGAATGCGAGGGCAATAAATCGTCCAGTACAATAGGCGCTTACGTGTCGCCAAGAGGCATTGGGCGGAGTGCGACAAACGTTGCTTACCTAACGAGCTATATGCCCGACGAAGGTCACGATTTAATGACAGCTTATTTGGCTTACGCGAACGCTGTGTTTAGTCCTCATAGGATGGTAAAAGCCTGAGCCCGGCTATATAGCGGGCAAACGCCGACAAATTCATCATCATTACAAGGCCGGACTTGCCCGCATCATGGCTCCGATCATTTCCATTCGCAATCTCACCAAAACCTACGGCAACGGGTTTCAGGCACTCAAAGGTGTCGATCTCGATATCGAACAGGGGGAAATTCTTGCCTTGCTCGGGCCGAACGGGGCGGGCAAGACGACCCTGATCTCTATAGTCTGTGGCATCGCCAATCCGAGCAGTGGCTCGGTATTGGTCGGCGGCCATGATGTTGTGCGTGATTTTCGCGCCACCCGCAGCATGATCGGCCTGGTGCCGCAGGAGCTGACGACCGATCAATTCGAGACGGTGTGGAACACGGTCAGTTTTTCGCGGGGTCTGCACGGCAAGAAGGCGAACCCGGCTTACATAGAGAAAATCCTGCGCGACCTTTCTCTGTGGGACAAGAAGGACAACATGCTTCGCCAGCTTTCGGGCGGCATGAAGCGGCGCGTCCTGATCGCCAAGGCACTCTCGCATGAGCCGCAGATCCTGTTCCTCGACGAGCCGACCGCAGGCGTGGATGTGACGTTGCGCAAGGACATGTGGCACGTGGTCGAGCGCCTTCGGGCTTCCGGCGTGACGATCATTTTGACCACACACTATATCGAGGAAGCTGAAGAAGCAGCCGATCGCGTTGGTGTCATCAATGGCGGCCAGCTTCTCCTGGTGGAGGACAAGAAAGCGCTGATGGCCAAGCTCGGCCGCAAGCAGCTTATTCTTGAGTTGACCGAGCCGCTCGACGCTATACCGAACTGTCTCGACGGCAATGGGCTTTCGCTCGGGCCGAACGGCATGACCCTCATCTATGACTTCGATGCCCAGAACGAACAGTCGAGCATTGCCGCGCTGCTGTCGAAGCTCGCTGCCGAGGGAATTCATTTCAAGGATCTCTCGACGCGCCAAAGTTCGCTCGAGGATATTTTCGTATCGCTGGTTGGAGCAGGCAAATGAACTTCGAGGCGATCAAATCCATCTATACGTTCGAAATGGCCCGCACGCGGCGCACGCTGCTGCAGAGTGTCGTCTCGCCCGTCATTTCTACATCGCTCTATTTTATCGTCTTCGGAGCGGCGATCGGCTCGCGCATCAATCTGGTCGAGGGCGTTTCTTACGGGGCCTTTATCACGCCGGGCCTGATCATGTTGACGCTGCTGGGACAGTGCATCAGCAACGGCTCCTTCGGCATCTATTTTCCGAAGTTCACCGGCACGATCTACGAAGTATTGTCGGCGCCGGTCGCCATGACCGAAATCGTTCTTGGATATGTCGGCGCGGCGGCGACCAAAGGCATGTTGATCGGCTTGATCATTCTGGCAACGGCGAGCTTCTTTGTCGACATCAGGATCGAGCATCCCCTCATGATGATCCTGTTCTTTGTCCTGACGGCCGTGACCTTCAGTCTGTTTGGCTTCATGATCGGCATATGGGCCGGGAATTTTGAGCAGCTGAACCTCATTCCCATGCTGGTCGTGCCGCCGCTGACATTCCTGGGTGGCAGCTTCTATTCGATCAATATGCTGCCGCCGTTCTGGCAGGCGGTAAGCCATCTTAACCCGGTTCTCTATCTCGTCAGCGGCTTCCGCTGGAGCTTCTATGGCATTGCGGACGTAAATCCGGTGCTGAGCCTGGCGATCATCACGCTCTTCCTCATCCTCTGCCTGACGGCTCTGGGCTGGATCTTCAAGACCGGATATCGGTTGAGGAACTGACGACGGAGCCTGATACGCAAATTTAGGACCTTGCGGCGGTTGTCGCCGCATGGAACTGATCGGTCCTGATCTGATGTAGCGAGATGGTCGGGTGTCTGCATGCGTCAAAGACCGTCGCGCCACTTGTCGCCATTCGCATGGTATCTTGATGAAGGTATGTCATGCCACAAACCGCTTCCGACCTGTCCGCCGCACTCTCCCGGCTCGACCAGCTGACCAATTGGGAACGCAAGCCGCGAGGCGAGATGCGCGTCGGTCTTGAGCCGATGCTCGATCTCATGCATCGATTGGGCGATCCTCATCGCAGTTTTCGTACCATTCACGTCGCCGGCACCAAAGGCAAGGGGTCTGTCTGCGCACTCACGGAAGCCGGCTTGCTTCAGGCCGGTTGGCGTGTCGGCCGCTATGCCTCGCCGCATGTCGACCGGGTGAACGAGCGCGTCAGTGTTCTCGGTCGGGAGGTCGAGGACGATGCGCTGGCAAAGGCGATCATGCAGGTTCTGGATAGCTATGAGAGCGCCAAGCGAGCTGCGACGGCCGGCGAGGATGCGACCTGGTTCGACGTGATTACGGCTGCTGCCTTCGTCGTCTTCCGAGATGCCGGCCTGAACTGGGTCGTCGTCGAGGTTGGGCTTGGCGGCAGGCTGGACTCGACGAATGTCGTTTTCGGTGAAGTTGCGATCGTGACCAACATCGGTCTTGAGCATACGGAAATTCTCGGCACGACGCGCGAAGCGATCGCGCGGGAGAAGGTCGGCATATTGAAACCCGGCGCAACGCTTGCGACTACGCTTGCCGCTGACGATGAGGCAGGGAGGGTTTTGCAGGATCGCGCTGACCAACTCGGTTGCGATGTGCTTCGAACCGATCTTGCCAATGATGCGACGATAGCGGAAACAAATATCGCGCTTGTCGGCCTGGTATTCGATCATTTAGGCCACCAGGGCGAGAGTGTCCTGGAAGGAGAGGCAAAGGGGCAGCCCATCGGGCCGTGGCTGCTGCAGCCCGATGTGGTCGCCAGAGCGCGGTTGCCGGGTCGAATGGAACGCTTCGATTTCGCGCTGCCGGCTGCGTTGGGAACGGGGCGGCAAACCGTGCCCGTGATGATGGACGGCGCTCACGTGCCGTTCAATATCGAGGCTGTCCTTCGCGACATCACGCGTTTGTCTGATGTTCGCGGCGAATGCGTTGCTGTCGTTGCGCTGGCCTCCGACAAGGATGCTCCCGGCTTTCTGAGTGTATTATCCCGCTACGCTTCCCACGCGGTATTCACGGAAGCATCGGGATCGGGCCGTGCCCATGCAGCGGGCGAAATGGAAGAAATCTGGCGGTCTTTGGGAATGACGGGAGAAGCCGAGCCAGACCCGCACAAGGCGCTGGATCTGGCTCTGGAGAAGGCTGCCGAGCGCAGCGGCTGGATACTGGTGACAGGTTCTCTCTACCTTGTCGGTGCACTGCGTAATACAGTTTCCGCGGCTATCGGATGACCATAGAAATTGCGATCAGGCCAGCCGTTGTCGACGATGCGGCCGATATTGCCAGGCTGCATCGTGCGGTTTGGTGCGAGACCTATCGCGATCTCTGCTCGGCGGATGTCTATCGCACACTTGACGAGGATTTTCGCCGCGCGCGGTGGAGCGAAATGCTCGCCAATCCGCACCTGCATCAGGGCATCTTGCTGGCGGAACAGGGAGGCCGGCTTGTCGGCATCGGTGCGGTCGGTGCAGCATCGCAGCCGGCTTTCGAAGGGCGAGGGGAAATCCGCTCGCTTTACATCGACCCCTCGATGAAGCGGCAAGGGCTTGGGAGGCGCCTCATGCGGGAACTGGCGGCGCAGCTTGCCGCCTTCGGCTATTCGAGCGCGGCGCTCGGCGTCGTGGTCGGCAATGAACCGGCGATCACTTTCTACCGGTCACTCGGAGGTCGTATGATCGGGCAATATACCGATCCCGGGCCGATCTGGCGCTCCGACAATCTGATTTTCGTCTGGGACGATTTGTCGTTGCTGCGCTGATCTTCCATCCGCCTTCGCGGAAAGTCACCCAGCGGTGACTTTTCTGCGCGGGGCAATCGTCATGGCCATGACGCCGCCTACGACGCAGACGAGGCCGATGGCTGCCGTAGAGGATATCGGTTCCCCCAGGAAGATCACGCCGATTCCGACGCCGATGGGAACGCGCAGGTAGGCCTGTGCCGTCGTGCTGACCGAGCCGAGTGTCTGGATCAGCCGGAAGTAGATGCTGAAGGCGAGGGCGGTCGACACGACCGACAGGCCGAGCAGCGCCAGGATCGAGGCTGTGGATGGTGCCAATTGCCAGGGATGATCGATAACCAGGCTGGCGGGGATGAGGAGGGCTGCACCGCAAAGCAGCGAGCCGGCCGCAGGCATCATCGGATCCAGTCCCTTGAAATTCCGTCCGAACAGGGCTGCGCTTGCATAGCAGATGGATGCGGCGACGACGGCAAGCTGTGCGGGGAGTTGTTGACCTACGCCGTGCAGTGCGTCGACGCCGATGATCAGGCAAATGCCTGCCATGCCTGCGATGACACCGAAGAGCTTGCGGCCGGTCAGCCTTTCGGCACGGAGCAGGATTGCGGCGATCAGGAAGGCGAAGATCGGCGTCGTGGAATTCAAGATGGTTGCCAGCCCGGCGTCGAGCGTCTGTTCGGCCCAGGCGATGAGCGTGAAAGGAATGGCGCTGTTGAGGCAAGATTGAATGAGGAAGCGCCGCCATATTGCCGGATCTCTCGGCAGGCTCAGGCCGCGCCAGCGAATGATGACGAGCAGAACGATACCGGCGATCAGGGTGCGGGCGGCAATCAGCGTAATCGGCGGAATGGTCGCTACGCCGACGCGGATAAAGCTATAGGACGCTCCCCAGCAGGTAGCGAGAAGCAAAAGGAGCAACAGTTCCTTCGATAGATTTGTCTTAGCGGGCGCCATGCGTGTCTCACTCTCCGGGCCGTTCGGGTCTGCCCTTCTTTAGAGTGAAGAGGCCAGCGAATGCTTCGGTCCCCGCCGAACTATCGATTGCCGTTCTTCGTTGCTCTTAATCGCGTAGGCGAAGCTCGTCGGTCTGCATCTGCATCGATCCCAAGGTCTCAAGGAAACTCATGCCAAGCAGGCTCTGATCCAGCTTGCCTGCTTCCGCCACGCTTGCCTTGACATCCCGGCGCTTGATCGGCCCGATCGAAACGGAGCCAAGCTCGACAGGGGCCGCGCTTGCCCGTCCGTTTGCGGTCGCTACTGTCATCGAGTAGGTCAGGTTTTCCGGGATGATCCCGACGCGCTCGGCGTCTTCCTGCGACAATGCAATCGTGCTGGCGCCGGTATCGATAAGCATTTCGATCGGTTGGCCGTTGATCTTGACCACAGCCTCGAAATGTCCGCTGGATCGCTTGTGGATAATAACTTCCTGTCCGCCCTCGCTGGTGGTGACGACGACGGCATGGCCGGGTATCAGCCCGGCAAAAAGCCGATTTCCAACCCGCTCAGCGTCGTAACGATAGATGTAGGCCGTCGCCAGCGCCATGATGATGACGAACCAGATCAGGAGATTGCGTACCGATTGGCTGAGGGTGTGGCGGCTGCCCCAGACGGCGGCGCTCATCATCAGGGCTATCGGAACGAGGTAGATGACGCGGGCAAAGTCATCATTGTGCATGCCGAAGGTCATGCCGCTGTTGTTGTTGAAAATGAGAAGCGCGAGGCCGATGCCGAGAATGGCGAGAACGATGTTCAGGCGGTTCATACGGCACTGCTCTCCTGTGTCCGTTGCGACGGGCGAATATCCTTGCCGGGCTGCGGCGCGAGTTTGGTCATGCGTTCGGGAAGAATCTCCATAATCGCGCGTCGCTCATCGTCGCTGTAGCTTATCCATGCGCCGATTTCCGCGCCTGTGCGGCCGCAGCCGAGACAATAGCCGGTGTTTTTGTCGAGAGAACAGACAAGGATACAGGGCGTTAGCATAGGATCATATATCGAGGCTTCAAACACACATGGCAAGGGTGCAGAGCGACGCGATCTCGCAAATCTGCTGCGTCGCGCCGATCGTGTCTCCGGTATGGCCGGACAGTCTCTGGCGCATATGCCTGTTGAGAAAAAAGGTCGCGATGGCGACGACGAGCAAGCAGGGAACGAGCGCAGGAATGCCCATGCTCGGGCCGATCAGGAGGATGGAGAGGACGAGCGTCGTAATCAGCGCCAGCTGCATGGCGTCGCCATCAGGCTGGCCAGAGGAGGCGGCGACCCCTTCCGGCTTGGCCGAAGGCAGCACATGCCAATGCCAGACCATCGCACCGCGGCTGAGCACCGCCGTTGCGAGAAGCGCAATTGCTCCGTTGGATGGCGAGACGTGACGGGCAATGGCGGCAAGTGCGGCGGCCCGCAATCCGAAGGACAGGATCAGCGCTGCAGCGCCGTAGGCGCCGATACGGCTATCCTTCATGATCGTCAGGATGCGCTCGCGATCCGTGCCGCCGCCCAGCCCGTCTGCGGTATCGCTGAGGCCGTCCTCATGCAGGGCGCCCGTCGTCACCGTCAGTACCGTGAGGGCCAGAAGCGCTGCCATGAGCGGATCCGCACGAAAGGCAAGCAGCACGCCGAAAACGATGGCGGCGGGAAATGCGACCAGCAAGCCGGCAACTGGAAAAGCGCGTGACACCGTCCCGAGCTTGCCGTCATAGCCCGCAAAGAAGGATGCCGATACGGGAATGCGGCTCAAGAAGGCGACGGCGCGCGCGATGTCGCGCATATATTCCCGCATTTCTTCCTCTCCCCGCATTTCGCTCGACAGCATCGAACGCTTTTGGAGTTGTTCGCGCCGGTTCCGAAGACTAATAGAGTCGCACGCAAAGAACCTGATTTGAGACCAAAAGACAAGGAACGGCATTCATGAGCGTAACCGGCTTGCCATTCGACGATTTCCGCACGCTGCTGCGCGACCTTCCGGGCCCGGACGCCCGCGCGCTCGTGGCGGCGCGTGAGCGCGACGCACAGCTCACCAAACCGCCAGGCGCGCTCGGACGTCTCGAAGAGATCGCCTTCTGGCTTGCCGCCTGGACTGGCCGGCCGCCTGCGGTGACCCGGCCGCTGGTTGCGATTTTTGCCGGCAATCACGGCGTCACCAAGCAGGGAATTACGCCGTTCCCGCCTTCCGTCACGCAGCAGATGGTGGAGAATTTCGCCGCCGGCGGCGCGGCGATCAACCAGATCTGCGTAACCTATGATCTCGGCCTCAAGATCTTCGACCTGGCGCTCGATTTTCCGACGGCCGACATTACCGAGGAGCCGGCTCTCAGCGAGCGCGACTGCGCGGCGACAATGGCTTTCGGCATGGAAGCGATTGCGGGCGGTACGGATTTGCTCTGCATCGGCGAAATGGGCATCGGCAACACCACGATCGCCGCGGCTATCCACTATGCTCTCTACGGCGGCAAGGCCGAAGACTGGGTCGGACCGGGAACCGGCTCCGAGGGTGATATGCTGAAGCGTAAGATCGCTGCGGTCGAAAAGGCCGTTGCTCTTCATCGCGCTCACTTTTCCGATCCGCTCGAAATCCTGCGTCGCCTCGGTGGACGCGAGATTGCTGCCATGGCGGGCGCTATCCTGGCTGCCCGGATGGAGCGCATCCCGGTCATCATCGACGGTTATGTAGCAACGGCTGCCGCCTCCATTCTCAAGGCTGCCAATCCGGCGGCGCTCGATCACTGCCTGATTGGCCATGTTTCGGGAGAGCCGGGCCATCTGAAGTCGATCGAGAAGCTCGGCAAGACGCCGCTTCTGGCACTTGGTATGCGGCTTGGAGAAGGCACCGGTGCGGCGCTCGCAGCCGGTATCGTTAAGGCCGCCGCCGCCTGCCATTCCGGCATGGCAACATTCGCCAGCGCCGGCGTCACCAACAAGCATTGACGGGATAGGGTGGCGAGTGCCTGACTGGCACTTCGCCACTGATTTTCCTGTGGAACTATCGGTTCGCGTCATAAATCTGTAATGAATTCTGAGAGGTGTTCAGGCGTGTCGTCTTGCTTCAACGGAAGCGAGGCAGTATTCGCAGGGCATCTAGATCTGCAATCGGGACATTACGGCGGAGCTGGTATGGCCGAGTTTTCGAAACCTACAGTCACCAAGGAAACCGGAATCCGGCACTTCTTCGCGGCCGCCAGCTACTCATGGGGTGGCTTTCAACGGCTGCTTCAGGAATCGGCTTTCCGCCAGGAACTCCTATTTGCGGGGATTTCGCTGATCCTGCTGATCGTCGTCGGGGCGAGCCTGGGAGAAATCGTTATCGGCTTGGTGCTTTTTCTCGGCGTCTTCGCGATCGAAGCGATGAACACGGCCGTAGAAGAAGTCATAGACCGTATCTCACCTGAGATTTCCAATGTTGGCAAACATGCCAAGGATCTCGGCTCATTCGCGGTGCTCTGCATGCTGGTCGCTTCCGGCCTCTACATGCTCTACGTGATCGGCAGCCATCTGTTTTTCCGCTAGACGCTGAAATTCAGGTCTCAGGCGAAGCTCTTCTTACGACGACCGGCAAGCGGCGCGTCCTCAACGGCCGGCAGGCTTTGCAGCACGCGCTTGGCCGGCAGGATTGCGATGACTTCGGTGCCCTCGCGCAGCTTGGATTTCAGCACGAACTGACCATCATGCTTGGCAAGGATGGCCTGCACGATCGGCAGGCCGAGGCCGGTGCCTTGCTCGGCGCTCTTGATGGCAATCGAGCCTTGGCCGAAAGCCGAGAGCACCACTGGAATCTCCTCTTCGGGAATGCCGGGTCCGTTGTCCTTGATCGCCACATACTCGCCGCCACCCGCCGTCCAGCCAACCTTGACGGTGATCTCGCCGCCCTGTGGCGTGAATTTCACGGCATTCGACAACAGGTTGAGAACGACCTGACGCATGGACTTCTCATCCGCCCAGACGGAGGGGAGCTGCGGTTCGATCTGCGAGGAGATGGAAATGTTCTTGGCGCGGGCGCGCAATTGCACCATGCCGATGCAATCTTCTGCGATATCGAGCAGCGAGATCGCTTCTTCGTTTAGCTCGTATTTGCCGGCCTCGATGCGCGAGAGGTCGAGGATCTCGTTGATCAGGTTCAGCAGATGCTGTCCGGATCGATGGATGTCGGTGGTGTATTCCCGATAGGTCGGGTTGTTGAGCGGCCCCATCACTTCGGCGGACATGACTTCGGAGAAGCCAAGGATCGCGTTCAGCGGCGTTCTCAGCTCATGGGACATGGAGGCGAGGAAGCGCGACTTGGCGAGGTTTGCTTCTTCCGCACGGCGGCGTGCCTCGTCGGACATGGAATTGGCGACCTCCAGCTCCGCGATCAGATCATCCTTTTCCGACTGGAAGGAGAGGATCTTCAGATTGGACTGGAACATCCGGTTGGCAATGAAGGTGAAGAAGATCACGGCAACCGAGACGACTGCGGTCAGCGCGATATCCGAGGGATTTCGGGTCAGTATCGCGGTCACCACCAATACTACGGTCGCGGGCGCAAAGGCGAAAGGTACGGCACGCGGCAGCATGAAGCTCGCCATAGCTGTAATGCAAATCGCTACGAGCAGGGTCGTGCCCTTATACAGGCTGAAACTGTCTCCGCCGCAGGTCGTGCAGGTCTGCATTGTGAAAACCGCCCAGCACAATCCCGTCAGCAATTGCCCCAGCAACAGGATCTGGCGCCATTTCCGGGCGCCTTCAATCGTCATTTCCTGCTTCTTGGCGCGTTTGCCGAGCAGCATGTTGATGGCATGGGCCGTCAGGATCGGGATGGTCCACAGAAAAATAGCAATGTCGCGCGTCAGATAAACTCCGAGTGCTGCGACGACGACGATAAAAATCGGAACAACCGCCGCGCCCTGCAGCAGGGAGTCGATATGCATGAGCATGAGTTCGCGGTCGAAATTGCTGCTGTGCCCCGTCTGCAGGCGCTCACGCGTCTGCCGCACGGCCTTCGACACAGCCCGGTTGCGGTGGCTGCGCGAGCGGTCGACGATGTTCTTATCTGTCGATGTGCTGTCGCCGGTTCTCATGGTTTCATTGAAACTTGGTCTTAGTGAGATTAGAGACTACCGGCCAATTCTTAAGAAGATGCTGCGGCGAAATGTTTTGTTTGCCATCTTCGCCAAGGATTTGTTGTTAAAGGAGGCAAGAACGTGATGCGGTCAGGCCGCCTTTTTCGCGACGGCGTGACCACATTTGCTTTGCTCGGCATTCTCGCTCTGCTCGCATCCAAGCTGAATAATCGGCCGGAACTCGTTCAAACTGGTAATTTTTACGTTGTTGACGGCGATACGCTTTCGATCAATGGAGAGCGTTTGCGGCTCAAGGGCATCGATGCACCGGAGTATCGACAACGGTGTCGACGCGATGGCGCGGATTGGGCATGCGGCGAAGACGCGCGCAAGGCTCTTGTCACAATCGTTAAGACCGGCAGGCCGGAATGCCGTGGAGGGGAGAGAGATCGCTATGGCCGTCTGCTGGTGACGTGCATGATTGGCGGTGCCGATATCAATGCTGCCATGGTTCTTAGTGGCATGGCATTATCCTATGGCGGCTATGCAGCAGAAGAGCTGAAAGCGCGCCAAGCGAAAGCGGGCGTATGGGCCAGCGATTTCGAGCGGCCCAGCGACTATCGCCGTGAGGCGCGTGTGCAGCGGGCTGCCGGGAATGATCCGATCAGAAATCTGGTAGATTATATAGGGCAGTTCGTTGGGTGGGGCGCACAATGATACCAAAGGAAGAACTGCAGGATCTGAGCCTGGCGATTGCTGCCTGTCGCATCTGTCGTGACATGCCCGCCAAAGGTGAGGCGCATAGGCTGCCGCACGAGCCCCGGCCGATCGTCACGCTCTCGGGGACGGCGCGCATTCTGATTGCAGGGCAGGCGCCTGGCTTGCGGGTTCACGAGAGCGGCTTGCCCTTCAATGATGCTTCCGGCGATCGGCTACGGCAATGGCTGAACGTCGATCGCGAGAGTTTCTACAACCCCGACCATTTTGCCATGCTGCCGATGGGCTTCTGTTTCCCCGGCTACGATGCCGCCGGCAGCGATATGCCACCACGCAAGGAGTGCGCGCCTTTGTGGCGAAAGAAGGCCATGGATGCGATGCCGCAGATCGAGCTGATCCTGACCATAGGCCAATATGCCCAGGCATGGCATATGGGCTCGGAGCGGATGGCTTCCATGACAGAGACGGTGGCGGAATGGCGGCGCTATCTTCTTAGCAATCGGTCGCCGGCCATATTGCCGTTGCCACATCCGAGCTGGCGCAATAGCGGCTGGCTGAAACGTCATCCCTGGTTCGAGGCGGAACTGCTTCCAGTATTACAAGAACGTGTGAGAATCCTCGTTTCTTGAAACAAGTTTCTTTTATTTCGCCAAAAATAGGCTATAGAGAGAATATAATTCGAAGGGATGCTAAAAATGGACCGCCTTGACCGCAAAATCCTGCGCCTTCTGCAGGAGGACTCCACTCTGGCCGTGGCCGATCTTGCCAAGAAGGTCGGATTGTCGACGACGCCATGCTGGCGCCGCATCCAGAAGATGGAAGAGGATGGCGTCATTCGCCGTCGCGTAGCGCTGCTCGATCCGGAAAAAGTCAACACGAAGGTCACGGTTTTCGTTTCCATTCGCACCAACAGCCACTCCATCGAATGGTTGAAGCGTTTTTCCGAAGTGATCGCCGATTTCCCGGAGGTGGTCGAGTTCTACCGCATGAGCGGCGACGTCGACTATCTGCTGCGTGTGGTCGTTCCAGATATCGCTGCCTATGACGCTTTCTACAAGCGCATGATCGCCAAGATCGAAATCCGCGACGTCTCCTCAGCTTTCGCTATGGAGCAGATCAAGTATTCGACGGAACTGCCGCTCGACTACATGCTGATCGAGAATGCGAAGTCCAACGAGGACTGATCCGAACCGAGCGCCGTCTTGAAGCGGCGCTCGTTCCTTGCTGCCATGTGAGGCCGCAGCTTTTCCTACTTCCTGTCCAGGCGTGCGAGCAGCGAGGAGGTATCCCAGCGATTGCCTCCCATCGCCTGTACGTCGCCGTAGAATTGGTCGACGAGTGCTGTCAGAGGTAGTTTGGCTTGGTTGCGGCGCGCTTCCTCCAGAACGATACCGAGATCCTTGCGCATCCAGTCGACGGCGAAGCCAAAATCATATTTGCCCGAATTCATCGTCTTGTGACGATTTTCCATCTGCCAGGAGCCAGCGGCGCCCTTGGAAATGACCTCGACCACCTTCTCGATATCGAGACCAGCCTGTTTTCCGAAGTGAATGCCTTCAGCCAAGCCCTGAACGATGCCGGCGATGCAGATCTGGTTGATCATCTTGGTCAATTGGCCCGCGCCGGCCGACCCCATCAGGCCGACCATGCGCGCATAAGCGTCGATCACGGGGCGAGCCTTCTCGAAGACAGCTTCATCGCCGCCGCACATGACGGTCAGAATGCCATTTTCCGCACCTGCCTGTCCGCCGGAAACCGGAGCGTCGATGAAGCCGATCCCCTTATCCTTGGCAGCGGCGTAGAGTTCTCGGGCAACTTCGGCACTCGCGGTCGTGTTGTCGATGAGAACGGAACCGGCCTTCATCGTTGAGAGGACGCCGTTCTCGCCCGTGGTCACCGAGCGCAGATCGTCGTCGTTGCCGACGCAGGTAAAGACGAAGTCGGCGTCTTCGGCAGCTTTGGCCGGGGTAGGTGCGAACTTGCCGTCATATTGCTTGGCCCATGCCTCAGCCTTGGCGACGGTGCGGTTGTAGACGGTAACGTCGTGCCCGCCCTTGACCTTCAGATGCCCGGCCATGGGGTAGCCCATGACGCCCATGCCGATGAATGAGACCTTTGCCATTCCTGTAACTCCCTGTCCGAATTTGACTCGAAGGCTTAGCGGAAAGCCTGAAGGGACGGAAGGCCGATCTGTCGGGCAACTTGTCACCATGGCATGATCATTGAAATCTGATTTCTGAATTCTGTACTTTTGGGAATGGAATTTCGATTCAGGTTCGAAACTTCATAATATCCTTTGTCGATATAATCTATGGATTTGCGATCCTTGGCTATCGACAACGAGCCGATGGCCGCGAAAGCGCCTGGGCCTCATAAAAGGGATCCTCGATGATTTCGCGCAGACAGACACTCGGTCTCCTTGGCGCTACCGCTGCCGCCTTTGCGTTGCCGTCCATCCGGTCGGTGCGAGCTGCAGCCGCAACGACACTTCGGATCGGCTGGCAGAAGAACGGCGTGCTGGCGCTCGCCAAACGTAAGGGGGCGCTGGAAAAACGGCTCTCTGATCGCGGCATATCCGTTGAGTGGTCGGAATTTACCTCAGGGCCGCCGCTCCTCGAAGCATTGGGTGCAGGCGCGCTCGATTTCGGCGCCACTGGCGACGTACCACCGCTCTTTGCGCAGGCCGCCAATGGCAATCTGCTCTATGTCGGCCTCTATGCCGGCAGTCCCGAAAGCTCGGCCATTCTCGTTCGCAAGGATTCACCGATCCAGACACTCGCCGACCTCAAAGGCAAGAAAGTCGCTTTCAAGCGCGGTTCCAGCGCCCATAACGTCACGGTCAAAGCGCTACGTAAAGGAGGACTCACGGTCGGCGACATTCAGGCACTGGATCTTGCGCCGCCGGATGCTTCCGCAGCATTCAAGACCGGTGCGATCGATGCCTGGTCCATCTGGGATCCGTACCTCGCCATCGCTGAGGCGGACCCGGATACCCGCATCCTGACGACAGCGCGCGGGATCGTCGACTCCTTCAGCTACTTCCTCGCCAACACCGATTTCACCAGGGATAACCCGCAGGTCGTCGCGGACATCATCGATGAGCTTGCCAAGGTCGGAGCAGCGGCTCAGTCCCATCTGGACGAAAGCATTGCAGCGCTGGCCGAGATCACCGGTGTTCCCACAGAGGTGACCCGAGTGACATTGACGCGTCCCGGCGCCGATCTCGGCAGTGTTTCGATCATCACGGATGCCGCAATTGCCTATCAACAGGGCTTGGCCGATGAATTCTACAATCTCGGGATCGTGCCGAAGAAACTGACCGTCACGGATGTCGTCTGGCGACCTAAGGCGAGCTGAGAAGTGGCCGAGGCCTCGACCGCAGCCCGCGTCCGAAACACTAAGGATGTGGATCGCTTCAGCAAAAATATTCCGTTCAATGCCCGGCAATAGAAAATCTATATTGTCGATATAATCAATAGTCTATGTCACTATCCAGCCCGAACATCGGGAAGTGGCTTCCGATCACGCGCATCCAGAAGGCAGGAAAACGTCATGACCGCAACCGCAAAACCCATCGATTTCCTCTGGTTCATTCCGACCTCCGGCGACGGAACCTATCTCGGCACGTCCGATCTCAACCGGGGGCCCGAGATCGGTTACCTCCAGCAGATCGCACAGGCGGTCGATCGCCTCGGCTATTCCGGTGTATTGTTGCCGACGGGCGTCTCCTGCGAGGAATCCTTCGTGACGGCAGCTGCTCTTTCCGCCCATACGCAGAGGTTGAAGTTCCTCGTCGCGATCCGCCCGGGTACGGCATCGCCAGCTTACTATGCGCGTCTTGCCTCGACGCTCGATCGTGTCTCGAACGGTCGCGTGTTGCTGAATATCGTTGTTGGTGGCAGCCCGGCCGAGCTGGCGGGGGATGGCATTCATCTGGAGCATGACGAGCGCTACGCTCATGCGGATGAGTTCTTCCACGTCTGGGAGGAGCTCCTGGAGAAGGGCTCCTCAACGTTCGAGGGCAAATACATCAAGGCGACCAATGCGCGACTTGGCTTGCCGCCGGTGCAGGCACCGCGGCCACCGCTCTATTTCGGCGGTTCTTCCGATGCCGGTATCGAATTTTCTGTCGGCCGGGTCGACAAGTACCTGACATGGGGCGAGCCGCCCGCACAGGTTGCGGAAAAGATCGAGAAGGTGCGCGCTGCCGCGGCCAAGCGAGGGCGCGAGGTCAGCTTCGGCATCCGTTTGCATTTCATCGTTCGCGAGACGGATGAAGAGGCATGGGCCGCGGCCGACAAGCTGATCTCCAAGCTCGACGACGAGACCATCCGCGAGGCTCAGGAACAATTCGTCACGCAGTCCGACTCCGTTGGCCAAAAGCGCATGGCGGCGCTACATGGCGGCCGACGCGACAAACTCGAGGTATCCCCGAATCTCTGGGCCGGTGTCGGTCTGGTGCGTGCCGGCGCTGGCACGGCACTTGTGGGGTCGCCGAAGACGGTGGCGGCAAGATTGCGCGAATATCAGGACCTCGGCATCGAAACCGTTATCGGCTCCGGCTATCCGCATCTGGAGGAAGCCTATCGGGTGGCGGAGCTTCTGTTCCCCGAGCTCGGATTGAACCGTGAGGAACAGCGCACCGGGTTCCGCAACGAATTCGGCGCTAAACAGGTTTTTGCCGGCGGCAGCCATGGCGGCAATCTGAAGGTGGTTTCCGGCTCGTAACCCAATCCTTTCAGGGAGATCCTCATGTCGGCATTCGATACTTCCTTCATACGCGTCGGCGCCGAAAGTCGGACTCGTCCGGCCAAGGCGGCAAGGCAGGCGATCTCGTCACAGAGGTTTCTGCCTTTCCTGCTGCCAATCGTCGTCATTGCGGCCTGGCAGTTCGGGTCGACGTTCGGATGGATCTCCACTCGCATCATGCCGTCACCGGCAGCGGTCGTGATTGCCTTCTGGCAAACGACAACTTCCGGCCAGTTGCCGAATAATATCCTCGTCAGCGCCAGCCGCGCTTTTGCGGGGCTGCTGGTCGGCGGCTCGATCGGCTTTCTCCTTGGCATCGCCAATGGTGTGTCGAGGCTGTCCGAGCAATTGACGGATACGACACTGCAGATGCTGCGTACCATTCCGCATCTCGCCATGGTTCCGCTCGTCATCCTATGGTTCGGGATCGGCGAGGAATCGAAGCTGTTTCTGACCGCGCTCGGCGTGCTCTTTCCGATCTATCTCAATACCTATCACGGCGTTCGCAATGTTGATCGCGGGCTGATCGAGATGGGCCGGGTCTATGGCATGAGCAGCTGGACGCTGTTTCGGAAAGTCATCTTCCCCGGCGCCTTGCCGTCCATCCTCGTTGGCCTGCGCTTCGCCCTCGGCATTATGTGGTTGACGCTGATCGTCGCTGAATCGATCGCCGCATCATCCGGCATTGGCTACATGGCCAACAATGCGCGCGAGTTCGGCATGACCGACGTCGTCGTCTTGACGCTGGTCATCTATGCCATCCTCGGCAAGCTTGCCGATGTCGTCGCCCGGACGATCGAGCGAAGGGCTTTGCGCTGGAACCCGGCCTATCAGAATTAAGGAGCTTGCCATGAGCGCTATCGCGATGGATCGTCCAACGGCGAAAGGCGAGCATCTTGTTCCGCCCGTTTCGGGGGCCGCGGCGATCCATATCAAGGGTCTGGAAAAGAGCTTCGGTAATAACCGCGTCCTACGTGGCATCGATCTCGATATTCCTGCCGGTCAGTTCGTTGCCGTCATCGGCAAGAGTGGCTGCGGTAAGAGCACGCTGCTGCGTATCCTGATGGGATTGGAGGAGCCGAGCGCGGGCCATCTTCGGTTTGAAGCTGCCGATGGCAACGAGGCGCAACCCAATACGCGCATCGTCTTTCAGGAGCCGCGGCTGTTGCCTTGGTTCTCTGTTGCCGACAACGTGGCCGTTGGCTTGGGTGAGGGCGTGCCGCCGGAGGTGTTGCGCAAGGAAACCGTGTCCGTTCTTTCCGAAGTTCAGCTTGCCGAAAAGGGCGAGGAATGGCCCGCCAGTCTCTCCGGCGGGCAGAAGCAGCGTGTGGCGCTTGCGCGTGCGCTCGTCAGCAAACCCGGTATCCTTGCTCTCGACGAGCCGCTTGGCGCACTGGATGCCTTGACCCGTATCAGCATGCAGGAATTGCTGACCCGCGTCTGGCGAGAGCTTGGTTTTACCGCGGTGCTCGTCACGCACGACGTCAGCGAAGCCGTGCATCTGGCCGATCGGGTCGTGGTGCTGGATGAGGGGCGGATCATGCTCGATCTCGCCATTCCCTATCCACATCCACGCCGGCACGGCAATCCGGCGCTTGCCGAACTCGAGGGGCAGCTTCTGGCTGCCATCCTCGGTGACATCAGGGGCTAATTCGGCCTGGTATCGTCTCCCTCGACATAGAGCCTGAGGTTGTCGAAGCCTATTTCCGTGCCCATGAGGCGTGAGCCATTGTCGCTGTAGCCGTCGAGAAACACCACCTGCTCGACGAATGTCATCTTCGTGCCGCCATGTTCCGGGGCGAAGTTGACGGTTGCCAGCGATACGGAAATTCTGACCTCATCGAGCATCATGTCGAAAGCATAGATGAAGCGCTCGTTCTGGATGACGTCGATGTAGCGCGCCTCATAGGCATGCACGACGCCATCCGTTGAGGCGGTGCGGTTGCTCTCGCTACCGCCCGTGCGGAAGTCGAGCCGGAAATCCAGCTGCTTCCATTCGCCGTGGCAGGCAAACCATTGCTGCTTATGCTCAGGGATTGCCCAGGCGTTGAAGACTCTGGCCAAAGGCGCCTTGAAGTGGCGCTGTATGGTAATTGTCGCATGGTCCGTCGATCTCTCGCTCATTCGTCCGTTGTCTCCGTCGATGTATCCGCCAGGAACAGGTCCAGCCGATCGAAGGTTTTGTTCCAGGATGCCTTGCGCTCGGTGATCCATCGTTCGACCGCTGCAAGTGCCTCCTTGCGAAGGTGATAGGTTCGCACTCTACCGGCTTTTTCCGATAGAACGAGGCCACTGGTCTCCAACACCTGCAGATGTTTCATCACGGTGGGCAGCGCCATGTCCAGCGGCTGTGCCAGCTCTGTGACTGAAGCCGGCCCACGCCCCAACCGATCGATCATGCCGCGGCGGCTCTGGTCGGAAAGGGCCTGAAACATGCGGTCGAGTGCCTGTGGTTCCTCAAGCATTCGGCTTTTCCGGCCGGAATTGCTCAGGCAGATTCTGGCTATAGGGGTAAAAATGGAAGTAAGGCATGGCCTCCTTGAGGACGCGTGCGAAGGATGGGCGGGCGAGAAGGCGCCGGTAATAGGCCGATAATCTGCCATGCTCCTCGCCAAAAGGAACGAGCGTTTCCGCATAGAAAAGCGCCGGCGCTGCGGCGCAATCGGCCATTGTCAGGCTGTCGCCGGTGATCCAGATCTTTCCGTCCAACTGCTTCTCGATCATTCCATAGGCAGTGCGCAGCAATGCCTTGGCGTCGGAGACGGTTTGGGGGCTTTGATCCTTCTCCGTCCGGCGCACGTCCGCGACGATCTTCTGCATCGGATCCTGCACATAGAGGTCGAAGAAGCGATCCCAGAGGCGAACGCACAGGGCGTCGGACAGGTCGGTCGGCAACAGCTGGATCGCACCTGGATACTGCCGGTCGAGATATTCGATGATGATGCTGGTTTCGGGAATGGTGCTGTCGCGCCCTTCGTCACGAAGCACGGGAAATTTGGCGAGGGGCCAGAGCCGCACAAGCGAGGCGCGCGACTGATCATCGCCGAGATCGATGATCCGGCTTTCGAATGGCGTGCCGTTCTCGTAGAGCGCCATCAGGACCTTGTGGCAAAACGAGGCAAGGGGATGCTGGTAGAGAGTGAGAGACATGCGACGACCTTCCGCGATCAATGTCCGAGTTGATACTTACCTTATTGGCTAAGTATCAACTCATCGGTCATTGCGCAAGGAAATAGTTATCCGTTTGGGTAACTATTGCTGATGTCCGCCTTCCCTAGTCTCAGTCGGCAAGACGGCGGGCGATTACCAGGTGCCCGGGTGTCGGTTGGCCGTCTTGCATTCTGACGTTGATGTCGGTGATCTCGATCAGTTCGAAGCCGGTTTCCTTCAGCCGTTCGCGTACATAACCCTCTGCATGTGCGAAACGCTGATGCGGACCGACCATGTAGGGGCGACCGGCCATGGTTGCCGCCGGTAGTGTCTCGGAGGAAAAGATGAAGAGGCCGCCCGGCGTCATGTTTTCGGCGGTGCCGAAGAACAGGGGCTCCAGCGCTCCAAGATATGGCAGCACGTCGGTGGCGGTGATCAGGTCGAACGGCTCTTCGTCATTGTCGTCGAGAAAGTCCTCGACCTCCGCTACGAAAAGGGTCTCGTAGACGTCCTTTTCATGGGCAACCTCGACCATGTTCTCGGAGATGTCGATGCCGGTGATGTCGTCGACGACGTCGCGTAGCGTGCTTCCGGTCAACCCCGTGCCGCAGCCAAGGTCGAGCATGCGTTTGAACGGGCCGAGACCGAGGGCCTGCAAGCGTTGCCGGACGAGCATAGGGACATGATAGCCCAGCTGCTCAACGAGGACGTCCTCGAAAACTTCGGCGTGCTGATCGAACAGTGTCTCGACATAGGCGTCAGGTGCTTTAACCGGGGTTTCGCCGCGGCCCATTGAGGCTATACGCACGGCAGCGCCGCCGTGATCTTCCGGATCCAGCGCCAGAACCTCTTCGTAGGCTCGCACGGCGGCATCGATATTGCCAGCCTTCTCCAGCTCCAGGGCACGGTTGTAGGCTTCCGCCAGCGCATCTTCGTCGATCTTCTTCTTTGCCATGGTTCAGCAGCCCTTCTGTTTGTCCTGCAGGCATTAAGATGCCTGATCTGCTTTTGCAATGCTTGCAAGGGAGGCGCAGAATATCACGGTCGACGACGGAGAGTTGGGGGGCACTATCCGGATAGAAAAATAAGGGAGGAATGACAATGGATACCGAGTTGACCGCAACGAGCCCGACAGGCGATGCGACAGGCCGCAAGGCTCCCTCATTACCGGTGACATCGGCCGAGATCACCAACACATTGACCCATTATTATCGGGGAGAACTCGCGAGGATGACCAGCTGGCGCGATCGCATCGACCGGACGTCGAACTGGGCGATCACCGTGGCTGCGGCTCTGCTGTCCGTATCCCTGTCGACGCCTTCGTCGCATCACGGTGTGCTGCTGTTCGGGATGATGCTGATCACGTTGCTGCTGATGATCGAAGCGCGGCGCTATCGCTTCTTCGACGTCTATCGGTCGAGGGTGCGCCAACTCGAGCGCTATTATTTTGCGCAGATCCTGTCCCCGCAATCGGAGTTCAACCTCGATTGGACGCTGCCGATTGCGACGAGCTTGCGCTCTCCCCGTTTGCTGCTCAGCCACGCCGAAGCAATGCAGCGACGCTTGCGGCGCAATTATTGCTGGATGTATGTGATCCTGCTGCTGGCATGGATCCTGAAGATTTCGACGCCGAAACTGCAGACCGCCGGAGCTTCGCAGGAGCTGGCGCATTCCTGGAGCTACATTGCAGACAATGCGTCTCTTGGACCGCTGCCTGGTCTGGTAGTCATCGTCCTCGTCGCGATATTCTACGCAGTGGTTCTCTACGGCACATTCCATCATGGGGCGGACGATGGGGATTTCGTGCATGGCGAAGCGCATGTCTGATCGAACAATATCGAGCAGCGCATAAAATTAGCGCAATCAATCCGATCGGCTATGGTGAGCGCGATCTCCAAGATTTGCTTTCTGTGCTCGGCTCTTTACCTCTGCGCATGTCATCGTCGCAGAACCGCGCGCACTTTGCGCGACATGTTCTAGTGAAGAATAAATTCGCCTTTCACTGCCCGCCACTCGCTGGCCGATATCAGCTTGCGATGAACGTAGCGGACCGAATGCAGCGGTCCGTCGAGCGTCTCCTGCCAGAACTTCAGGAAGCCGCGCATTTCCGGGAAGTTCGGGGCGAGGTCGTAATCCTGCCAGATATAGGTTTGGAGAAATTGCGGATGATCGGGGAGGCGGTACAAGATCTGTGCGGTCGTCAACCCATAGCCTTGCAACTGCTTTTGCATGTCGTTGTGCATGAGCTTTCTCTTTCAGTTTCATTCTTGTTCGTGACTCATGGTCACCAAGATATGGAAACAGCTGAAGGTAAACTCAAGCTTTACAAAAGTGTCATATAAAGATTTTTTCAATAAATCAATGCGTTAGCAGCGTATCCCTGTGAGTGCTGCCAACAAGGGCGGCTTGCGCCGCCCTTTTTGGATCAACGCTTCAGGTGACGCGTCAGCCGGCCTTCCATGAAGGCCCAGCCATTTCTCATCAACTCGACGATCACCAGGTAGAAAATCGCCGCCCACAGATAGATCTGGTAATCGTATGTGCGGGAGAACGCATAACGGGTTTCGCCCATGAGGTCGTAGACGGTGATGATGGAAACCGTCGCGGAACTCTTGATCAGGAGAATGATCTCGTTGCCGTAGGGGCGCAGCGCCACGATGAGAGCCTGCGGGATGATGATCTTGCGCAAGGCGACCCAAGTATGGATGCCGAGTGCATTGGCCGCTTCCCTTTGACCCTTCGGCACGCTCTGGATGGCGGCGCGAACGATCTCCGTCTGATAGGCGGCGGTATTCAGCGTCATGGCAAAGACGCCGCAATAGAACGGATCCTTGAAAAACCACCACATGCCGATGTCTTCGAAGAACCAGCGGAAGCTCGGGAATCCGTAATACACCATGAAGATCTGTGCCAGCAGCGGCGTTCCGCGAAACAGGTAGACATAGCAGTAGGTCAGCGTGCTCAGGATCCTGTTGTTCGACATGCGTGCGACGGCGAGCGGCATCGACAGAATCGCGCCGAGCACGAAGGATATAGCGACCAGCTTGATGGTGATCCCAAGACCGTTGAGCAGCCTCGGTCCGAAGGTTTCGAGCTTTTCGACATCCCAACCGAAAACGATCATCGCGATCAGTGCGATGCCGAGAATGGCCCAGAGAGTCAGGAAGAAGTAGCCGGTCACCCGGGCCATCGACAGCTTCTTCGCCGTTTGCGGCGGCGCCGGCTGCGCCGCGATCAGAACTTCGGCATGGCTCATCGATGAACCTCCGCTTGCTTGGCCCATCGGTCGAGATAGTACAGGCCGATCGAGGAAATGACAGCCAGCGTCAGATAGAACAGGCAGGCGATCGAATAGAAGGTGAAGGGCGCCTTGGTGGCGCGCACGGCGATCCCCGTCTGCCGGATGATATCCGCAAGGCCGATGATCGATACGTAGGATGTGTCCTTCAGCAGGTTCATCCAGAGATTTCCGAGATTCGGCAGCGAGATGCGGACGAGCTGCGGTACGATGATCAGCCGCATTGTCCGTGCACGATGGAAGCCGAGCGCGTCACCCGCCTCGTATTGGCCCTTCGGGATGGCCTTGAAGGCAGATACAAGCACTTCCGAACAATAGGCCGAAAACACGATTGCGAGCGCTACCATGCCGGCGGCAAAGGCATTGATCTCGATTGGGCCATCATAGCCGAACTTGGCGAGTAACGATTGCAGGAGGATCTGCAGGCCGTAGTAGATGATGAAGAGCGTCAAAAGCTCCGGCAGGCCGCGGAAAATCGTTGTGAAGACTCCCGCAGCAAGTCGCAAAGACTTTTCTTCCGATTGCTGCGCGAGCGCTACGAAGAAGCCGATAACGATCCCAAGCGGCAGAGTGGCGAGAGAGACCGCAATGGTAATTTTCAGGCCGCCGGCCAGTTCGTCGCCCCAGCCGGCATCGCCGCAGGCAAGTAATGTGTGCGGGCTGAATATGCTGTAAATGGTGAACAGACCAGCCGGACCACATAACGGGTCGAATACCGTACTCAACCAGGTCCACAACGAACCTACGGCGGAAAACAATCCGCTCATGCTTTATTTCCCCTGGCGGCTTTTGCCGCGTTTCTGCTTGTATTGTTCTCGTTGTCAAACAAAAACGGCGGAAGAGCAAGCTTCCGCCGTCGTCTTTTCCCAAGGAATCGACAGGCGATCAGCCGCCGTAGACGTCGAAATCGAAGTACTTGTCCTGAATCTTCTTGTAGGTGCCGTCAGCGCGGATCGCGGCGATCGCGGCATTCAGCTTGTCCTTGAGAGCCGTGTCGCCCTTGCGGATGGCAATGCCGGCACCGACGCCGTTGATGACCGGATCGGTCTTCAAGGTGCCGAGCATCTTGCAGCAAGAGCCGGCATCCGACTTGACCCATTGCGACAGTACGACGACGTCGTCGATGGCGGCGTCGATACGGCCGTTGCCGAGGTCGAGCTTGTATTCGTCAGCCGACGGATAGAGCTTCAGCTCGGCGTCCTTCAGGTGGACCGTCGCATAGTTGGCATGGGTCGTGGAAGACTGCGCACCGATGGACTTGCCCTTCAGGGCTTCGTTGGTTGCTTCCTTGATGGTGGAATCCTTCGGAACGGCGATTGCCGGCGGCGTATTGTAGACCTTGTTGGTGAAGTCGACGATCTTTTCGCGCTCCGGCGTGATCGACATGGACGAGATGACGGCGTCGAACTTCTTGGCCTGCAGGGCTGGGATGATGCCATCGAAATCCTGGTTCACGAAGCTGCACTTGACCTTCATCTGGTCGCAAAGAGCATTCGCTATATCAATGTCGAAGCCGACGAACTTGCCGCCTGCTTCCAATGATTCGAATGGCGGGTAGGTCGCATCGGTGCCGAAGACGATCGTGTCGCCGTCAGCCAGCGCGGCGCCGGCAAGAAGCGACATCGCAGCGAAGGAGGCAGCGGCAAAGAGACGAGTGGAGATGCGCATATTGATCCTCTCTGGTGGTGGCCGTCAGCCCATTATTATGTCTTGGCGGACGGCTCGAGTGGAGCGGGTAGGTGACCCGCCTTGGCGCGATATTCGTACTTTTTTTTCGGAAATTGCAACTGGAATTACGAAGGATCTCATCGTCACGCGATCCGATGAAGAAGGGACGGCGCTGCCGGTAAATCTGAACGGAAGCCGTCCGATACGTTCAGCCAGGGTTAATGGCTGCAACCTAATAGTTTGGGAACATATAGCGGCTTGCCGCGATTCAGCCTTACGAGAACCGGAAAAAGGCCCGGATCGTGAGGCATCGCCTTGCCGGCTGAGATTCGCAATTCGGCAGACAAAGATTACAAGAGGAGACCCCATATGGGTAAGCGATCCAGACTATTTGCCAGCGCCGCATTTCCGCTGCTTTCATTTTCGCTCGTATTCGAGCCGGCGGTTGCTGCGGCGCTGCGTGAGCAGCCCATCGCACCGCTGAACAATGGCATTGTCGGAACGGCCGGTGCCACTGCAAGTTTCGAAGTGGCTCAGCAGGAGGCTCCAGCCGCCCAGCCGGAAGAAGAGCAGCTCAAGCACAAGAAGCCTGCTGAGGGTGAGCAGGGCGAACCACAGGGGCAGAAGCACGAAGGCCAGAAGCCTGAAGGCGGCGCTGAACCTCAGCACCAGATGAAGCAGGCTGAACCGGAAGCCGCCCCGAAGCCGCAGAAGCAGCCGCAGCCGGAAGCTCAGCCGCCCAAGGTGGAGCACCAACAGCAGCCTGCGGAGCAGGAACAGCCGAAGCCGCAAAAGCAGCCGGCCGCAGAGGCTCCGCCCGAACCGAAGAAGCAGCGCCAGCAGCCGGCGGAAGAGGCTCAGCCTGAAGCCCAGCCTCAAGCCAAGCCGCAGCCCAAGGCTGTTGCCCCCGAAGCAGAACCCGAAGCGCCGCAGCCCAAGCACAAGGGCAAGCAGCCGGAGGCAAAGCAGCCCGCCGAGGCTCCGCAGCCAAAGGTAGAGCAGCAGCCCGCGGAAGAAACCCAGCCGGAGGCGAAGCCTCAGCCCAAGGCGAAGCCTGAACCGAAGGCGCAGCAGCCTGCTCCCGCGCAGAAGGAAGCGCCCGCTACCGCTGAGCCACAGACCCAGCAAGAGCCGGCCAAGCAGGCTCAACCCGACCAGAACGCTCATCCGAAGAAGCAGGGTCAGCCCGAGGCGCCGGCACAGCAGCCAGCCGAACAGCCGCAGACGCCAAGCGCTCAACCACCCAAGGGCCAGAAGACGCCGCCTGCAACGCAGGAGCAACCCGAAGCTCAACCCGGAACGCAGGTAGCGCCCGGCACGGAGCAGGGGCAGAAGCCCGGCGACAAGACGCATGGCAAGCAGCCGCAGGGTCAGCAGCAGGGCGAACAGCCTGCCGCCAATCCGCAGCAGCCGGGCGCAAAGGGCGAGCCGCAGGGACAGCCGGCGCAGCCAGGGAATCAGGCAACGCCGCAGACCGGCAAGCAGCAGCCCGCCAATGGGGCTGAAACACCTGCCCAGGGCAATGCAACGCCTCCGGCAGCCAATGGCGGCCAGCAGGCCGGCGAAATTCAGGTGCCTCCTGCCGAGCAGGTTTCGCCGCAGGAGCTGGAGCGCCGCAAGAAGATCGCTGAAAATCCGGGCTCTGCAAGCGGCCCAGTTATTCTGCCGGTCGAGAACGGCAGCGCCGTGCTCGACAGCCAGAAGGATTCCGTTCGTCGCGGCGAGCATCTGAACGGCGGTCAGAACCCCGGTGGCCAAGGTGGTCGCGGGCAGGGCGGTCAAGGTCAGAACGGTCAGGGCCAGAACGGACAGGCGCAGAACAATCCGGCCCAACAGCCGCCTCCGGCCTACACGAAGCCGCCGACCTCCGACGCGGACGCGCAGCGCGTTCCTGCCGGTGGCCAGCAGCAACCGCCGGTCAAGATCGAGGCCGTGACCAGCGAGCAGGGTCGCCGCATCGATCGCCGTCCGGATTTCGTACCGCCGCAGGGCACGACGATCCAGACGATCATCAATCAGGACAACCGCACGATCGTGAATGTCGACAACAACTATGTTGTTCGCCATGACGATACCGACCGCTTCGTCCGCGGCGGCGAGCGGCCGACCTACGAGCAGCTGCCTCGGGATCGCTATCGTGAAACCATCGACCAGCCGAATGGCGACCGGATCATCACTATCCGCAATCGTTACGGCGACATCATTCAGCGCTCGCGTATCGATGCGCGCGGTCGCGAATATGTGTTGTTCTATTCGCCGGATCTGGAGCAGCGGCCCGATCATGACGATTACTTCCGCGACCCGGGCGACGATCTGCCACCGATGCGCCTGCTCATTCCCTTGAGCCAGTACATCATCGACACGGCATCCAATCGCAATGCGAACTACTACGACTTCCTACGGGAACCGCCGGTCGAGCCGGTCGAGCGCATCTATTCGGTCAATGAAGTGCGCTATTCGGCTCGTATTCGTGACAAGATCCGCCGTATCGACCTCGATACGATCACCTTCGCGACCGGTAGTGCCGACATTCCGATGACGCAGGCGAGCACGCTGCGCGGTGTTGCGGACGGCATCTCGAAGGTCATCCAGCGCGATCCGACCGAGACCTTCCTCATCGAAGGCCACACGGATGCCGTTGGTTCCGCACAGAGCAACCTGATCCTGTCAGACCGCCGCGCGGAATCGGTCGCCAACGTGCTGACCGACGTCTACGGCATTCCTGCCGAAAACCTGGTAACCCAGGGCTATGGCGAGCAGTACCTCAAGGTGAACACGACCGGACCGTCGCAGGAGAACCGCCGCGTCACCATTCGGCGCATCACGCCGCTGGTGCGGCCGGTCGCAAAGCGGTAAGCTTTCACTGACGCAAAAATGGAGGCCGCCGGGAAACCGGCGGCCTTTTATTTTGCCGGCTGATCGAGGTGGATGGTCGCCGCAATGAAATCGGCGATGCCGATGGTATCGTTGAGATCGAAGACTACGAGTGAGCCGGCGTCTTCGACTGGATGGTCGGCGGCTATGGCTGCGATATAGGGATCCTGCGTGGCGAGCGGCTCTCTCTTGGCTGCTTCGAGGCGGCGGGCTTCGATCTTCGGGATCGGTTCGTGCTTGTAACCCTCGATCAATACCAGGTCACAAGGGGCAAGGCGTGCCAATATCTCTTCAAAGCTCGGTTCCGGTGCTCCACGCAACTCGTGCATGATGGCATAGCGCGTCCCCGAGACGATGGTGACTTCGTGTGCTCCAGCCTCGCGATGACGAAAACTGTCTGCGCCGACCTTGTCGATGTCGAAATCATGATGCGCATGCTTGATCGTCGAAATCCGGTAGCCGCGCCGGGTGAACTCCGTGACGAGACGCACAGCAAGCCCGGTCTTGCCGGAGTTCTTCCAGCCGGCAATGCCGAAGATCTTCGGTCGAGGTATCGTCATGACATGTTTTCCAATGCTGCGCGCCATTGCTCCGCCTCGACGAGATCGTCCGGGGTGTTGACGTTGAAGAAGGGGTCTAGCGGGCCGATCGAGGTTTGGATGGCTGGAAACTCCACCCGCCGGACCGTATGGCGTGCGAGAAAATCCCTGACTCGCCGTTTTTGATCCTTGACGATCCATGTTTCGAGATCGGCGGTGACGGAGACCGGCCACAGACCGAAGACAGGGTGGTCCTGACCGGAGGATACGGGGATAGCGGCTTCATCGTTGCCCCGGATGGCTTCGGCCAGTCGTGTGAAAAGGTCGCCGGGAAAAAAGGGGCTGTCTATCGGCGCTGTCCCGACATGCGACGCGTCCGGATAGCGCATAGCCGTATCCTTGAGTGCTGCGAGCATACCGGCAAGTGGGCCGAGCTTGCCCGGCAGCGTGTCCGGAACCAGCCTCAAGCCCATGGCGTCGGGCCAATCGTCATCGGCATTCAATGCCAGCGGCTTTTCCTGTGCTCGTCCTATGCGTGCCGCGACGCGGGCAAGAAGGGTCTGGTTGCCGAGTATCACAAAGGCTTTGTTCGTTCCCATGCGGCTTGAGCGTCCGCCTGCGAGAAGAACAATTGGAATATCGGCGGTATTGGCGACGAAGCCGGGCATGACAGTGACCTCAGGCGGGAACGCGCGCTTCTGCTTCCTGCGCAATGCGCTCGGCTGCGCGCCGTTTGTTCTCCCGATAAAATGTATAGATGCCGGAAGCGATGACAACTGCAGCACCGATCATGGACCATCCGTCGGGCATTTCGCCGAAAGCGATCAGGCCGAGCAAGCTGGACCAGATGAGGCTCAGATAGCGGAACGGCGCGACAAAGGAAATTTCCCCTGTGCGCATGGCCTGGATGACGGATTGGTAGCCTATCAGCACGAGAACGGACGCCAGCAGGATCTGCAGCAGCGATGTCGCGCTCACCGGTTGCCAGCCACCAAATGGTACAATGCAGAATGCTCCGAAAATGGTGATCGAAATGGCCGTACACATGGTTACCATCAACGATGGTATGTCGCTGCTAATGCAGCGCGTCGCCAGGTCGCGGGCGGCGGTCGCGAACATGCAGGCCGTGACGAGCAGCGCCGCCAGAGTGAAGCCATCCGGGCCGGGACGGATGATGATCAGCACGCCGGCAAAGCCGACAAGGATGGCCGTCCAGCGCCGCCACCCTACCGGCTCTTTCAGGAATATCATGGCTCCGAGCGTCACGGCCAGCGGAACGGCCTGCTGGATTGCCGATGCATTGGCGATCGGCATCATCCCCAAAGCGGTGATGTAGGTCGCAGCGGCAATCGCCTCGCAGGCGATGCGCAGTGCGATCATGGGTTGCAGGATGACCCTCCAGGATCGCAGCGCACCCATCCTGCGGGCAAGCAGGTAGACGAAGAGTGTGGTGAACAGGCCGCGGATGAAGATGATCTGGCCGGCATTCATGCTGGCGATGACTGTCTTCGACAGCGCATCGCTACAAGAGAAGCCTGCCATGGCCGCAGCCATGAAAAGCGCGCCCCGCATGTTCTTGGTCAATTGCATTGATACAGACGATTCCCCGGATATGTCCGTCTGGATTAGCGCCGTTTTCCGCAAATTGGAATCGCCCACCGTCTTGCCGCGCGCCAATTCGATTGTGCGGCGCAGCAGAGTTGTTGCAAGTCGAATGATTTTTCGCGCAATGGGTGTAAAATGGTCGATTGGTTGTAGAATCTTTGTCGCCCAACCGGTTTTGCCGACGCGATTAATTCTTATTCAATCTTATTTCTTGAGGCTCGCTGCGGTTTTGCATGAGGCAGAAGCATCTACGGCAGCGCAGCGGGAATGACAGTCCGGCCGACTCCGAAGACTTAATAGATCCATTTTGGGGCGCCGCATGTTTTTCATTGATCGTCTTTTGCAAAGCCGCCGGATTGTGACCAAGGTTCTAATCTTCGTGGTCCCCCTGGTGGTTCTTATCGCCGGTGTCGGTCTCGTCGGCTATCACACCGCCAATATTCTCAACGGTCACATGACCGTGACGCGTGCAACCATAGAAAATATTAGTGATTTCGAAAATCTTCAGGCAGCCCTGCTTGAGTTTACCGCTGCGCCGTCCGACGACACCCGTCAGGCGCTGAGTGGCAAGATCGATGCGCAGGAACAGGGCGTGCATCGGCTGAGCGGGCTTTTGAGCGATGATCAGCGTGCCAAGATCGTGCCGGTCAGCGAGCTTGCCGCAAAGATGCGTTCCCAGCAGGCGACGCTCTGGTCGATCCGGCAGAAGCAGGACGCCGATGTCGAGGCCATTCGTAAGGGCGTGCAGAACATCGAAGCTGCCGGCAAGGCGGCAGGCAAGCAGATCGACATCATCCGCAAGGACTTCAACGACAAGGAAACCTTCGCAAAGGAGCTGCTCTACGATGCAGCCGCCTATAAGGGGCTGTCCGAGAAGATGAGCAATCTGCGCATTCAGGTGCAGATGGCGGCTGACTCTACCGAGGAGATATCCGACGCTCGCACCTATGCCGATGCCATCCTGAAGCAGGTCACCGTGTCGAAGGCCTTGGTGTCCAAGCGCGGGGCCGGTCTGGTGAACAATGCCTCGGAAGCCGCAGACAAGCTCGATGCCGTGCTGAAGGGCTCTGCCACCCCCGACCAGAAGGTCGAGGCAATGGGGCCAATCCTTCAGAGCTTCGTCAAGATCGAAGCCGACATGACGCTGCAATCGGCAAAGAACAGCGATACCGCTGCCGATCGTTTCGTCAGCCTGGACAAGATCATCGACGGTCAGAAAGAACTTCTCGATCGTGTCGACGAGGCGCTCGGCATCGTCGATCGTCTCACCCTGCATGCATCGCGCATGGAAAACGTTCGCGATGCAACATCACGCGAGCCGGTGATGGCCGATCTCAAGGACCTGCAGGCTGTGGCCGCGAAGATCTCGGCTCTTGGCCAGACCAATGCTACGATGCGCGATTTCGCCGCGCACGTGCAGCCGCTGATCGACAGCCTCACCAATGGCTCGGCCGATCTGCTGCAGACGTCCGCCGATTGGAAGACGACGCGCGTTCAGTCCAACAGTCTGCTGGCTGATGCCATGACCTCGTTGCGTGGCTTTGTGGCTCAGGCACAGGAACTCGGCAAGGAAGACAGCGAGCGCTCGGCCAATGTTTCCGTGATCGCCATGATCCTCGGCACGCTGCTTGCGATCGTCGGCGGCCTGATGCTGGTGGAAACCCTGCGCGCGCCGCTGAAGCGGGTCACCGAGATTATGACGCGCCTTGCAAGCGGCGATCTGGAAGTAGCGATCGACGGACGCAATCGTGGCGACGAAATCGGCGATATGGTCCGCTCGGTCAGCGTCTTCCGCGATGCCGCACTTGAAAACGTGCGGCTGGAACGGGAGGCGGAAAGCGCCCGGGCGCTGTCGGAGGAAGAGGCTTCGCGCCGGGCTGCCGAACGTGCTCGCATCGAAGCTGAACAAAAGCAGGCCCTGAATGCGCTTGCCGACGTTCTTGCCAAGCTTGCCGACGGCAATCTGGAAGAAAGCATGCGTGAAGATCTGTCCGCGGATTTCGTCGAGATGGCCTTCACCTACAACCATGCCATCGAGGCCCTGCGCGAGACGCTGACTGATGTCCGCTACACCGCCGGAGAGATCAAAGGCGGCACCGGCAACCTTGCCATGTCGGCTGACGATCTGGCGCGGCGCACCGAGCAGCAGGCGGCTGCGCTCGAGGAAAGCTCACGGGCACTGCATCGCCTCAGCGATGTCGTCCGCTCGACCGCCGATCGTGCACGCCAGACAGCAACCTCGGTCAACGAGACACAGGCTTACGCCACGCAGTCCGGCGAGGTCGTCGCCAAGGCTGTCGGCGCCATGAGCGAGATCAACCGTTCGTCCGAGAAGATCGCCACGATCATCGGCGTCATCGACGAGATCGCGTTCCAGACCAATCTCCTGGCGCTCAATGCCGGCGTCGAGGCGGCTCGTGCCGGCGAGGCGGGCCGTGGCTTTGCCGTGGTGGCGCAGGAAGTGCGCGAACTTGCGCAACGCTGCGCCAATGCGGCAAAGGAGATCAAGGGCCTGATTTCGGCCAGCTCATCGCAGGTGCAAAATGGTGTTCGTCTGGTGGAGCAGACCGGATCTGCCCTCACGGAGATCATCAGCCACGTCACCGGCGTCCAGAGACTGGTTGCCGATATTTCCTCTGCCACGACCGAGCAATCGACCGGCATCGAAGAAGTGACCCGCGCCGTTGCCGAAGTCGAGCTGATCACACAGCGGAACGCGGCGATGGTCGAGGAAAACAACGCCGAGATTCATGGCCTGCGGCAGCGCGTCGATATGCTCTCCGAGAAGATCGATCGCTTCCGCACGGGCGAGGGCGATCTGGGCTATGAAGACCATAGCGCCACTGAGGCTCGTTATCGCGCCGCTTGACAGGCAGGTTACTTGAACGACAGACGGAAAGGCGCCGGATCGATGGTCCGGCGCTTTTCTATTTGGTCTGCTTAGTGCGTTCGACGAACGCCCAGTCAGACTATTTGCTCAATTGAAGCGTTTCGCCATCGGCAGGAATCAGCAGGCGCGACAGGTCGATACCGGCGGCGTTTGCGGCCTGGCGAAGGTCTTGCCGCGTGATCGTTGCGTGGTCGAGCGCCTCCATATGGGTCGCGACCACGATTGCCTGCGGCGCAAGACGGCTAACCTCGACGGTTTGTTCCGCATCCATGACGATCAGCTCGCCATCCCATTTCGCACCGCAGGAATGCGTGATGATGATGTCGGGAGAAACCTTTTGGATGGTGTCCATGACGGGCGGATAGAGCACTGTATCGCCGGCCCAGTAGACGGTGGGCTCGCCGGCTGCCTCCAGCGTGAAGCCGATGACGTGCCCCATTTTCTCGACGACCGGCCCGAGCCCGTGGCTGCCTTGTTGCGGTGTGATCGTTATCCCGTTCCAGACGGTGGCGTCGAGCAGCGGCTTAACATCGGTAAAGCCGGATTCGCGAATGCTTCCCTCGTCGCCGGGCTGGCAAAGGATCGGCAGGGATTTCGAGACGCGTTCCTTTGCCACCGCATCGAAATGATCGGTATGCAGATGCGACACGATCACGAGATCCACTCCCTCAAGAATGTCCGCGATCGGACGCGGCAATTCCGTCATCGGATTGGGAGAACGGCCGGTGAAGGACGGCAGGCTGTGGCGTGGTGCGAAATAGGGATCGATCAGCAGCACATAGCCGCCATAGTTGATCTTCAACGTCGCATTGCGAAGGAGCTCAAGCCGCATCGTGTTTCTCTAGCGATTGATCAGCCGCCGGTAACGCTCATGTGGCGCGCAACGGCTGGGCGGTTGTGGGTGCGGTCGATGATGAAGTCGTGGCCTTTCGGCTTGCGGGTGATGGCCTCATCGATGGCGGCGTGAAGGAGCGCATCGTCGTCCGTGGCTCGCAATGCAGTGCGCAGGTCGGCAGCGTCGTTCTGTCCGAGACACATGTAGAGGGTGCCGGTGCAGGTGAGCCGCACGCGATTGCAGCTCTCGCAGAAATTATGCGTCATCGGCGTGATGAAGCCGAGGCGACCGCCGGTTTCCGCGACTTCGACATAGCGGGCAGGGCCGCCGGTCTGATAGGGAATATCGGTCAGCGTGAACTGACGTTCGAGATCGGCGCGCAGTTCAGATAACGGCAGATACTGATCGGTGCGGTCTTCCTCTATTTCGCCCATCGGCATCGTTTCGATGACGGTCAGATCCATGCCGCGGCCGTGGGCAAAGCGCATAAGGGCGGGAATTTCCGCCTCGTTGAAGCCCTTCAAGGCAACGGCGTTGAGCTTGATTTTCAGGCCGGCCTTCTGGGCTGCGTCGATACCTTCCATCACTTTGGCAAAATCGCCCCAGCGGGTGATGGCTCGGAACTTGTCCGGATCGAGCGTATCGAGCGAGACGTTGATGCGCCGCACGCCGGAATCGTAGAGTTCTTCGGCGTGGCGCGCGAGCTGCGATCCGTTCGTCGTTAGCGTCAGTTCGTCAAGCGCACCATCCTGCACGCGCCTGCCGAGTTCGCGAACCAGGAACATGATGTTCTTGCGCACCAGCGGCTCACCACCGGTGAGCCGGATCTTGCGAACACCCTTGTCAATGAAGGCGGAACAGAGTCGGTTGAGCTCTTCCAGCGTCAGAAGATCTTTCTTCGGCAGGAAAGTCATGTTTTCGGCCATGCAATAGGTGCAGCGGAAATCACAGCGGTCGGTGACCGAAACACGCAAATAGGTTACGGCCCGCCCGAATGGGTCAATCATGGGGGACGCATCTGCCTGCAGTGCTGACGCGTTGCCTATCGTACCGATTATGCTGTTCACTCAAGCCTCCGTAACACTGCTAATGTGTGTATAGGCGACTGGTGCGTCAAGGAAAATGCATTTCGAATGCACTTGCGTGTGAGCGAAGGGCGGCATAATTCTCGAAATATCGAATGAAACGCGTGGAATGACCGATGAGCGACGTCTGGCCGACCGAATTGCGAGTATCGAAGGACCGCCGTCACCTCGTGGTGGGATTTGACGACGGTGCGAGTTTCGATTTGCCCGCGGAGATGCTGCGCGTCCTGTCGCCTTCGGCCGAGGTTCAAGGACATGGCCCCGGGCAGAAGGTCACGGTGCCGGGCAAGCGCAATGTCGGCATCATGTCCATGACGCCGACCGGTAATTACGCCGTCCGCATCGGTTTCGACGATATGCACGACAGCGGCATTTTCACGTGGATCTATCTGCGCGAGCTTGGCGAAAAGGGGCAGGAGCTTTTTGCTGTCTACGAAGCGGAATTGAAGGAAAAGGGCCTCAGCCGAGATCCGGCCGTGAGGTCGCATTAGTATTGGCTTCAACGACTTAGGAAGGGGCGTGGGATGGTCCTCGAGGGTAGGGAAGGCTGGCTTCGCACCAAGGGCAGCAAGAACGAGAGCAAGGTTTCTTTCGTCGAGCTGTTTTTCGATCTCGTATTCGTTTATTCGATCTCGCAGCTTGCCCATACCCTAGCCGAGCATTTCACGCTGTTGGGCGGCCTGGAAGCCATCATGCTGATCTTTGCGGTATGGTGGGTCTGGGTCTTCACCGCATGGGTGACGAACTGGCTCGACCCGGATCGCATGCCGGTGCGCATCATGCTGTTTGCGCTGATGTTTGCGGGTCTTATCCTTTCCGCCTCGATACCTGAAGCTTTCGGCGAGAAGGCAATCTATTTCGCCGGTGCCTATGTGTTCATGCAGGTGGGGCGCTCGCTGTTCACGGTTTACGCGCTGAAGAACGCCAGCCGGTCCAACCACCGCAATTTCCTGCGCATCACCAGCTGGCTGGTGCTGTCCGGCGTCTTCTGGATCTCGGGCGCACTGATGGAAGGGGAGACGCGGATCATATTCTGGCTTATCGCTCTTCTCATCGAATATTCGGCTCCTGCACTCGGCTTTCGCGTGCCGGGCCTCGGCAAGTCGACGACGGCTGACTGGGATGTCTCGGGCGCACATCTTGCCGAACGTTGTGCACTCTTCATCATCATCTGTCTCGGCGAGGCGGTCTTGCAGGCCGGCAAAACCTTTGCCGAACAGCCGGTCACGCCCTTGATCATTGCCGTGTTCATTACCGCGTTCGTCGGCACGGTCGCGCTCTGGTGGATCTATTTTCAGTTCGGCCACGAACGCGCGGCTCATCGTATCGAGCATGACGAGGTGCCCGGCGGCATGGCGCGGCAGGCCTTTACCTATGCGCATATCCCGATTCTCGCCGGCATCATCCTGAGTGTCGTCGGCGATGAATTCCTGTTCGCGCACCCCCATGACGCCGCCGACATGCATGCTGCAGCTGCCGTTCTCGGCGGTCCGGCAGTCTTCCTGCTTGGCAATCTGTGGTTCAAGGGGGTGACGACAGGCCGGCCGCCATTGTCGCATATGGTGGGGCTCGCCGGGCTGGCGCTGCTCTTGTTCACCTTGCCGATCGTCGTGGTCTATCAGCTCGGCATCCTCGCCACGGCGGTGCTTGTTGTCGTGGCGATATGGGAATTTGCCTCGCTGACGCGTGTCGTGCCTTCGGCGCGTTCAACCAGCGATTAGTGATCGCCAAGCGCCTCCGCAGGCTCGCGTTCGTCCCGCAGCAGTAGGGTGATGACCCGTTCCATATGCGCGGTCATGAGCTCGCATTCTTCGATGGGGGCGTCGGACATCATCCGGTCGATGAGGGCGGTTTGGATGGTCATGGCTTCTTTTGTGAGGCGCTGGCCCGACTCAGTCAGATAGAGCCGCAGGACGCGCTTGTCCTGCTTGTCTCCTCGGCGTTCGATCAGCCCGCGCTTTTCCATTTGCGGCAGCAACATGCTCATGTTGGATCGGCCGACCAGCAGCTTGCGGGCGAGCTCTTGCTGCGAGATGCCCTCGAAGCGGAACAGGTTGACCAGAATGTCGAGGTGCGGCGGCTTGATGTCGAGATATGCCAGTTCCCGCGCTAGGGATTGCTGCATGAGCTGGCAGGCACGTGCCACGGCGATCCAGCTTCGAAAACGCGGATGGTCCCACGGAAGGGATTGATTTTTGTTCATCGTTGTACTTTATTGTTCATAGTTGAACATTATTGGATTCCCACTATGCCATCCTTTGCGCTCAAGGTCACCCGGTCGGGTCTGTCCGGCCTTGGAAGGTTGTCTCCGCAGCTTGCCGGCAAGGCTGCTTTCCGTCTCTTTTGCCTGACGCCTCCGCGCCGTCCGCGCGGCTCCAAGGCCAAAGTCGCCCATATGGAGGGCCGGCAACGCCTTCTTACGGCCGAGCAATTCATGCTGCCATTTCCCGGCGGCCGCGCAATGGCCTATCGCTTCAACGGTGGCGCCAAGGGGCCCCGCAAGCGTTATCTCGTCGTGCATGGTTGGGGTTCCAGCAGCGAATATATGTCGGAGCTGACCACGTTCCTGGCAAACACGGGGGCGGAGGTGATTTCGCTCGATCTTCCGGGGCATGGTCGCTCGGCCGGGCGCTCTCTCAATGTGCGGCTCGCCATATCGGCCATATCAGCTGCGACCGCGCGCTTCGGTGCGCTGGATGCCGCAATCGGGCACTCCTTCGGCGGCGCCTGCCTCGCTCTTGCCTCGGCGGGCTTCCTGCCCGGCATCGATCCGATTGAGACCAAGAAGCTGGTCCTCATCGGTGCACCGAGCGGCATGGGCTGGCTGTTCAAGGAGTTTGGCCGTTTCATGGGTCTCCGCCCACAGGAGCAGGAGGCGTTGGAAGCCGAAGTCGGGCGGATCACCGGGAAGGTGTTGACCGCCTATGACGAACCGCGCGGCGTGCTCGATCCAGCGCGCCCCGTTCTGGTTGTTCACGCAGAGGACGACAAGGAAGTGAGCGCCAGGCACGCCCGTGTCTACGCCGCGCAGGGAGAACACGTTCGCTTGTTCTGGGCGAATGGCTTCGGACATCGGCGCATTGTCAGCGCCGCTCCGGTATTCGAGGCGATAGACGCCTTTCTCTCCGAGCCTGTGAAAGTTGAGAAAGCGCTCGAGAATGGAGATGGGACGGTGCTATCGTTCTACCGAACTCCGGTTCGGCGCTGCTTGTAGCGGGACATACGCTGCGCCGGACTTTTGCGGGCGGATCGTCACTGAAGAGAATGCGGGGCAGCATGAGTATCGTCACATCGGTCGAGGAATTGAGAGCGCTTTATGGCGTCGTTGGCGAAGCGTCGATCACCAAGGTGACGCAGGTGTTGACGCCGCTCTACCGACGGATGATCGAGGTTTCGCCCTTCATGGCGCTGGCAACGGTTGGTCCCGAGGGGCTCGATTGTTCACCGCGCGGTGACCTTGGCGGCGTTGTCCGCGTCGCGGATGAGCGGATGCTGCATCTTCCGGACTGGCGCGGCAACAACCGCGTCGATTCCCTCGAAAACATCGTGCGCGATCCGCGGGTGGCGATGATGTTTCTGATCCCGGGGTCGACCACGACGATGCGGCTGAACGGCCGAGCGGTCGTCTCGATCGAGCCGAGCCTGCTTGAGAGTTTCGAGATGGATGGCAAGCATCCGCGCTGCGTGGTCGTCGTTACGATCGAGGAGGTCTATTTCCAGTGTGCCCGTGCGGTGATGCGGGCGGAACTCTGGAATGCGGAGCGCTTTGCCGATCCTGCGAGCCTGCCCAGCCCCGGCATGATGCTCAAGGCGGCGAAGGGCGATTTCGATCAGGAGACCTATGACCGGGAGTGGCCGGCGCGCGCGGTCAAGACGCTCTGGTAAGCAAAACCGCCGGGCAGCCTGGGAAAGCTGCTCCGGCGGTTGGTTGGCTTCACTTTTAGTTCTTGTAAATGAGCCAACTTTTGGTGAAGTCCTTCTGCATGCCGTCCCGATAGACGTTGCAGCAGTTGCGGCCGGCGTTCTTGGCGCAATAAAGCGCAAGGTCCGCCTTGTTGTAGAGCTCACCGGAATCGGTGGCTTCCGAAGCCATGCAGATGCCGAGCGACAGCGTGATCGTGCCGTAATCGATCTTCGTCCGCGAGTTCTTGAAGGGTGTCGTTTCCAGCGTGCGGCGAATGCGTTCACAAGCCGCTACGACTTCATCGATGGTGACACCATCCATGATCAGTGCGAACTCTTCGCCGCCGACACGGGATACGAAGACTTCGCGCCGGACATTGGCGCGGATGATCGAGGCGACTGTCGCCAGGATCTTGTCGCCGACCGGATGACCATAGGTGTCGTTGATCCGTTTGAAGTGATCGATATCGGCCAGGACGAGCGCCGTCGTGGGGCGGGTCAACTGGTTGTCAAAGATGGCGATCAGGCGATCTTCGAAGGCGCGGCGATTGGAGAGACGGGTCAGCGCGTCGGTATTGGCGATGCGCTTGTATTCGTCCAGCTCTTTGCGGACCTGGTCCATCTCCTGACTGCGTTGGACGACGTTCTCGACAGTCTTTTCACCGTGAGCCATCGTATCGCCGGTCGCAGCAGTCAGCATATCGATCGCGCCGCGCAGCAAGTCGGCGCTGTTGTGGTTTCGGGAGCTGATGCGCTCGCAGGTTTCGCCGAGAAGCCTGTTGTAGCTGTCGAGCGTCGATTGTTCCTGTTTCAGCGCTCGCAGGACGGCGTCCAATTCGACTGTCAGACGGGCGTGGGCGTCATCGAAAACACGACCTGCATGGCGTGGAAAATACTTTGCTCCGATATCGTCCAGTTCTTCCTGCGTGGCACTACTGCCGAGGGCAGCCAGCTCGCGGGTCAAAGCGGGATTGGAGCCAATATAGGCTTCGTAGAAAAGTTCATAATTCCGCGGAATCGGTGCGACCCCCATGGATCGCATGGCGTAGGTAATCTGCCCTGCCACGTCGGGAATTTGCGCCTTGGGCGCAATCGCCGTACTCATCGGTGAGCTCCGTACATGTATTGGTTAATTCCCATTTTTACTTATGCAGAGATTCTTTGAAAAAATATTAAGGAGATGGTTATGAAAAATCCCCTCTCACTACAGTTTTATTCAAAAATAACTAGAATTTAAACTGATTTTATAGAAGAGGGCGCAATTGGCGCCCTCTTCGGAAGAAGCATATAGATGCGCCTAGTCTTTATCCCAGATTGAGCTCCTGGAAGAAATCGTTGCCCTTGTTGTCGATGACGATGAAGGCCGGGAAATCTTCAACTTCGATCTTCCAGACGGCTTCCATGCCAAGCTCCGGATACTCCAATACTTCGACCTTCTTGATGCAATCCTGCGCAAGACGAGCGGCGGGGCCGCCGATCGAGCCGAGATAGAAGCCGCCATGCGTCTTGCAGGCTTCGCGCACGGCGCGTGAGCGATTGCCCTTTGCCAGCATGACCATTGAGCCGCCAAAAGACTGGAACTGGTCGACGTAGCTGTCCATGCGACCGGCCGTCGTCGGGCCGAAGGAGCCGGATGCATAGCCGGCAGGCGTCTTCGCCGGCCCGGCGTAGTAAACCGGGTGGTTCTTCAGGTATTCCGGCATGCCTTCGCCTTTTTCCAGGCGTTCGCGAATCTTCGCATGCGCCAGATCGCGCGCGACGATGATGGTGCCTGTCAGCGACAGGCGCGTCTTGACCGGATGCTGCGACAGTTCTGCGAGAATATCTGCCATCGGGCGGTTGAGATCGACGCGAACCATCGATTCGGAGAGCTTAGCTTCGTCGATCTCGGGCATGTACTTGGACGGATCGGTTTCAAGCTGCTCGATGAAGATGCCGTCTCGCGTGATCTTGCCCTTGGCCTGGCGGTCGGCGGAACAGGAGACGCCGAGACCGATGGGCAGCGAGGCGCCGTGGCGGGGCAGGCGGATGACGCGGACGTCATGGCAGAAATACTTGCCGCCGAACTGGGCGCCGACGCCGAGGCTCTGCGTGAGCTTGTGGATTTCCTTTTCCATTTCGATATCCCGGAAGGCATGCCCGCTTTCGGAGCCTTCCGTGGGAAGACAGTCGAGATATCGCGTCGAGGCGAGCTTGACGGTCTTGAGGTTCATCTCGGCCGAGGTGCCGCCGATGACGATGGCGAGATGATAGGGAGGACAGGCGGCCGTGCCGAGCGTCAGGATCTTTTCCTTGAGGAAATCCAGCATGCGGTCATGCGTCAGCAGCGACGGCGTTCCCTGATAGAGGAAGGTCTTGTTGGCCGAGCCGCCACCCTTGGCAACGAAGAGGAATTCGTAGGCGTCGGTGCCTTCTTCGTAGATATCGATCTGCGCCGGCAGATTGTTCTTGGTGTTCTTTTCCTCGAACATCTTGATGGGCGCGAGCTGCGAGTAACGCAGGTTCTTCTTCTCGTAGGCGTCAAGCACACCCTTTGCCAAGGCGCCGCTGTCGCCGCCTTCGGTCCAGACACGACGGCCCTTCTTGCCCATGATGATCGCCGTGCCGGTATCCTGGCACATGGGAAGAACGCCGCCTGCTGCAATATTGGCGTTCTTCAGCAGATCATAAGCCACGAAGCGGTCGTTGTCGGTCGCTTCCGGGTCTTCGAGGATCGAAGCGAGCTGCTTCAGATGGCCGGGACGCAGCAGATGATTGATGTCGGCAAATGCGGTTTCAGCAAGCAGACGCATGCCTTCCGGATCGACGGTCAGGATTTCCTGACCCTTGAATGTGTCGACGGAGACATAATCGCCGGAGATTTTTCGATAGGGGGTGGTGTCGTCGCCGAGGGGAAATAGATCGTCAGCCATTTGGGAAACCTTTCAAGCCGGATGGCGGAGGAAAATGTTTGGAGACGGTCTAAATCCGGCTTGCGGCAAAAGCAATCGGCTGCAAAGCGCCAGGAGATTTCAATAGATCTATCGTCAACGCCGCATAGACAATCGGTATCGAAATCGCCGGCTTTAAAGGACGATCGACAAGGGGCACATATCAGGCAAGCGGGGCAGGGCGAGGGCGCCTAGGCCGCGGTGCACGGAACAACGATCATGGATATCTCCCACAATCACCACCATCATATTCCACCGGTCGTGGTGGTCGCACTTCTGGCGGGAGCTGGCCTATTCGGCCTCATACAGGGTGGTTATCTGAAGGATGCCTTTCACAAGGAGATCCTGGCGAGGATAGACCCCGCCACCGTTTTGACTGCTGTCGATACGATCCCGGAACAAAGAAGAGCCACGACGCCGCCGAAAGATGTGCCGTTGGTGGACCTCCATTAGAATAGAAAGAGCAGGCATGCCGAGCTCATCGTGCATGCCTGCTCACGATTTCCGATCTTACTTCGGGCCGATCATCGCTTCCGGGCGAACGATGGCATCGTATTCTTCCGAAGTTACCAGTCCGCTCGCCAGCGCTTCTTCTTTCAGCGTCGTGCCATTCTTGTGAGCCGTCTTGGCGATCTTGGCGGCATTGTCGTAGCCGATCTTCGGTGCCAGTGCCGTCACCAGCATCAGCGAACGCTCGAGGCCGGCCTTGATGTTGTCTTCGCGCGCCTCGATGCCGACGACGCAGTGGTCGGTGAAGGAGATTGCGGCATCGCCGAGCAGTTGCGCCGACTGGAGGAAATTATAGGCCATCATCGGGTTGTAGACGTTGAGTTCGAAATGGCCCTGGCTGCCGGCAAAGGTGAGCGCGGCATTGTTGCCGAAGACCTGGATGCAGACCTGCGTCAGCGCTTCGCACTGGGTTGGGTTGACCTTGCCCGGCATGATCGAGGAACCAGGTTCGTTTTCCGGCAAGGCCAGCTCGCCGAGGCCGGAGCGCGGCCCGGAGCCGAGCAGGCGGATATCGTTGGCGATCTTGAAAAGTGCGGCGCCGGCGGCATTGATGGCGCCGTGGCTGAAGACCATGGAATCATGCGCAGCCAAAGCTTCGAACTTGTTCGGGGCAGTGACGAAGGGCAGGCCAGTGATCTTGGCGATCTCGTCTGCGACCTTTTCCGCAAAGCCGATCGGCGCGTTCAGTCCAGTTCCGACCGCAGTGCCGCCCTGGGCAAGTTCGCAAAGGCCGGGCAATGTCAGTTCGATGCGCTTGATCGAGGAGGCGACCTGCGCGGCGTAGCCGGAAAACTCCTGACCGAGCGTCAGCGGGGTGGCGTCCTGCGTATGCGTGCGACCGATCTTGATGATGTGGGCGAAGTCGGCAACCTTCTTTTCCAGAGCTGCATGCAGGTGACGCAGAGCCGGCAGGAGATGGTGGACGATCTGCTCGGCACAGGCGATGTGCATCGCCGTCGGATAGGTGTCGTTCGACGACTGGCTCATGTTGACGTGATCGTTCGGATGCACCGGCTTCTTCGAGCCCATGACGCCGCCAAGCATTTCGATCGCGCGGTTCGAGATTACCTCATTGGCGTTCATGTTCGACTGCGTGCCCGAGCCAGTCTGCCAGACGACGAGCGGAAAATGGTCGTTGAGCTTGCCGTCAATGACTTCCTGCGCCGCCGCGACGATGGTCTTGCCGAGCGCCGGATCCAGCTGGCCAAGCTCCATGTTGGCCCGGGCGGCAGCCTGCTTGACGATGCCGAGGGCGCGGACGACCGATAATGGCTGCTTTTCCCAGCCGATCTTGAAGTTGCCGAGTGAGCGTTGCGCCTGCGCGCCCCAGTAGCGATCGCTCGCGACCTCGATCGGGCCAAAGGTATCGGTTTCGGTGCGGGTGGAAGTCATGTTCCTGATCCTGCCTTCTATGGAAATAGATAGCAGCCATATAGGCCCGAACGGCGAGCATGAAAACACCAAAGCGCAATTACATGATCGGAATAATCATATTTTCGGCACGGCTTGTGGGGCGTGCTCTTTTTGACACGCCGCTCATATATTCGTGAACGCGAATTTTCGCCTTCGTGAAAACTTCCGCAGATTTCAATAAAAGATTAACCAATAATTTCATAATTTTATGTGAATTGAATCGCCGAAAGCGCCTCGGATTCGTAACGTGAAGTTGAGGCATTGAACGGCAGGCGGGCTCTCGCTGTTTTCATGGTAGTGGGTATACGATGTTTACGACATCGCAACCGCATTGAAGCAGCACCGTCTGGCTCGAAGTTACCGTACGACACAGGGACTGATTAGAGAATGAAACTTGCAGCCAAAGCCACAGCATCCGTCCTGACTCTTTCCTGTTGCCTCTCCTTCATTGGCGCGACATCCGCAAGCGCAATGACTCTCATGGATTTTATCCGTGGCGGCCAGGGACGTCAGCAGAGCACGCAGGTCTCGGCTCCTGTTCCGGAAAACCCGGCGCAGACGATGCTGAACCCGAACCAGCCGGCTCCGGCCAAACAACCGTTGCCGACCGTCAGCGCGCCCAAATACTATACTTACAAGGCCGATCCGATGCGTCTCGTATCGACGGCGCATTTTGCCGACCCGGTCGTGACCGGCGCGGTTGCCGATGCGTCGCCGAACCCCGTCGCCGTGGATACGGAAGCCTTGCAGCGCCGTTATCTGGCGAACGCACGCGTTATGGCGACCAATGACGTCGCCAAGGCGATCGAAGCCTATTATGCCGATCAGACAAAGCCGTTGCTCTGGGTCGCCGATCATGCCGTCAGCGATAAGGCGAAGGCCGCCATTGCCGTTCTTTCCGATGCGGGGTCTGTGGGCCTCGATCCGGCCGACTATGCCGTGACGCAGCCGGGTGTCGAGGCGGCAGACGCCGATCCGGCCCTGCGCGATCGCGCTCTCATGCAGTTTGAGCTGGCGCTGTCCACCAAGGTGCTGATGTTCGTTCAGGATACGGTCCGTGGTCGCATCGACCCGAACAAGCTCTCCGGCTATCATGATTTCAAGCGCAAGGACGTCAACCTGACGGCTATGCTGGACGTGCTTCGCGCAAGCCCGGATATCACCGCCTATCTCAACAGCCGCAACCCTTCCAACCAGCAGTTTGCTCTGCTGAAGGCCGAGCTTGCGAAGCTGCGCGCAGAATCCGGCACCGACGGTAATCATGTTTCGATCTCGCTGACCGGTACCCTGAAGCCGGGCGGTAGTTCGCCGGAATTGGCCAATATCGTCAAGGCAATCCAGAATCGCGGTTCCGAGGCTTTGAAGACGGCGCATGCCGATCTCTTCGCTGCCTATCTCGGCACGCCGGATTACACGCCTGAGCTCGTGTCACTGGTTGAAGACTTCCAGAGGGAGAAGGGTTTGACGGCCGACGGCGTCATCGGCCCGTCTTCCGTTCGCGCCATGGTCGGCGAGAACAATGATGTGAAGATCCAGAAGCTGGTCATCGCGATGGAACAGCTGCGCTGGCTGCCGCCGGAACTCGGACCGCGCTACGTCTTCATCAATCAGCCGGCCTTCATGGTCTATTACTACAACAACAACCAGGAACAGCTGTCGATGCGCGTCGTCGTCGGCAGCAAGCAACACCAGACCTTCTTCTTCGAGAACCAGGTGCAGACCGTCGAGTTCAATCCGTATTGGGGCGTTCCGCAGTCGATCATCATCAACGAGATGCTCCCGAAGCTGCGCGCCGATCCGAACTATCTCGACCGCATGGGCTATCAGGTCGAAGTCGGCGGCCGCGCCGTCGCATCGTCTAGCGTCGACTGGTACGGTTCGACGAAGAGCATTTCGGTTCGCCAGCCACCGAGCAGCGACAATGCGCTCGGCGAACTGAAGATCCTCTTCCCGAATTCGCACGCGATCTACATGCATGACACGCCGAGCAAGAGCTTCTTCAAGAAGGACATGCGCGCGCTCAGCCACGGCTGCGTCCGTCTTGCCGATCCGCGCGCGATGGCCGCCGCCGTCCTGAACACCACGGTCGACGACGTCGCCAAGCAGATTGCGACCGGCCAGAACAAGGGCGTGTCGGTGCCGCAGAAGTTCCCGATCTATATCGCCTACTTCACGGCTTGGCCGAACAAGGACGGTGTCATCCAGTATTTCAACGACGTCTATGATCGCGACGCCGCCACGATGAAGGCGCTCGATGCGACCTCAAAGGCTCGTTCCGCTCAGATTTGAGTTTGACACCATTGAGAACAGAAAAAGGCGGCCGCATCGGCCGCCTTTTTTATTGAAGACCTGCAGATCGCTTAGGCAGCGAGCAATCCGTCGACCAGTTCCGGCGTCAATTCGTCATAGTGGTAGATGATGCGGGTGGGGCCGAGTGTTTCGATGCCGACGTCGGAATAGCCGAAGGGGACGGCAATCGAAGGGACGCCTGCGTTGCGGGCGACGAGGATGTCGTTCACGCTGTCACCTATCATGACGGTACGGCCGATATCGCCGCCTGCGCGCTCGACTGTGCCGATCAGGTGTTCGGCATTCGGTTTGCGTACGGCAAAGGTATCGCCGCCGGTAATCGCCTCGAAATAGTGAGTAAGATCGAGCCGGTCCAGCAAAGTGCGCGCGAGCGATTCCATCTTGTTGGTGCAGACGGCCAGTTTGTAACCCTTGCTCTTCAGCATGGTGAGTGCCGATATCAGCCCCGGATAGGGTTGCGTGGCACCCGGCATTGCCTCGGAATAATGCGTGATGAAACGCTGCAGCAGAGCCGGCAGCTCCTCCGATGTCAGCACATAACCGTGCAGCTTGCAGGCCCGCTCGATCATCACCTGGGCGCCGCTGCCCACCAGATGGGTCACGTCGTCATAACTGACCGGCGGAAGCTTGAGTGCGGCGATCGTGTGGTTGAGGCTGACGATGAGATCTGCGTGCGTGTCCAGCAGCGTGCCATCGAGATCGAATACGATGAGGGAGGATGTCACGGGGAATCGGCCTTTGCGTCGGAAGAAATAGTGCGTCTTCCGGAGTTAAAAGATCGCGCGAGCAATTGCAACCGAAGGCCCGGAAAGCCTTGGCGAAGAGGGGCGGGGATTTCTATGCTGTGCCGTTATTTTGGCTTTCGTTTGACCGGAGAGCCGTGTAAACAGCAGACCAACGTAACAATGGGAGCAGGTGGCGCATGGACGCCCGCCAGATGAAGATTGAGGCTGCAAGAGCCGCGCTCACCCATGTCGAGAGCGGCATGCGGCTGGGGATCGGCACCGGCAGCACGGCGGAGGAGTTTGTTCGGCTGCTTGCTGAGAAGGTCGCATCCGGCCTTTCTATCGAAGGCGTTCCGACGTCGGAGCGTACGGCAAAGCTCTGCAACGAGCTTGGCGTTCCGTTGAAGTCGCTGGACGAGCTTCCGGAACTCGATCTCACTATTGACGGCGCCGACGAGTTCGATGGCGCTCTGACGCTGATAAAAGGTGGTGGTGGCGCGCTGTTGCGCGAAAAGATCGTTGCCGCATCCTCGGCGCGCATGATCGTCATCGCCGACGAAAGCAAGGTCGTCGAGACACTCGGCGCGTTTCCGCTGCCCATCGAAGTCAATCCCTTCGGCCTGGTTTCCACCCGTATTCTGATCGAGAAGGTCGCCTCGCAGCTCGGGCTGTCCGGAGCGCTCAATCTGCGCCAGTCGGGCGACAAGACCTTCGTCACGGACGGCGGGCATTTTATTATTGATGCATCTTTCGGCCGCATTCCTGATGCAGAGGCGCTGTCGATTGGGCTCAACTCGATTCCCGGTGTTGTCGAACACGGGCTCTTCATCAATATGGCGACATTAGCGATCATTGCCGGCCCTGCCGGTGCGCGCACGTTGCGGGCGAACAATACATAGGAGCACTCATCTCATGATCAAACTAGCGGGTCTTGGCCGTTTTGCCGCTGCAACCATTCTTCTCTCGGGCATCGCTTTCGGCTCTGCGAGCGCGCAGGAAGTTTCCGAGGACCAGATCAAGGCTGCGCGGGCTGCGATCAATGCGCTTGGCATCACCAACCAGTTCGACAATATCCTCCCGAACCTGGCCGAACAGCTGAAGAGCACGATGATCCAGGCCAACCCGAATTTCGGCGATGCGATCAACTCGACGGTCGATGCCACGGCGCTGGCGCTTGCACCGCGTCGTGCGGATCTCGAGCGCGAAGCTGCCGTAACGTATGCCAAGGCGTTTTCGGCAGACGAGCTGAAGGCAATCGCAGATTTCTATGGTTCGGCAGCTGGCAAGAAGCTTCTGAAGGACGGCCCGTTGGCAACCCGCGAACTCTACAAGGCTGCCGATATCTGGAGCCAGGGCATTTCGCGCGATCTCGCCAAGCAGAGCAACGATGCCCTGCAGAAGGTCGTCAAGCAGCCCGTTCTGGCACCGGACGCAGGTGCGGCTGCACAGCCTGCACCGAAGCAGTAAGTCGCAATCCAGCGCGGCGGTCATTCACGAGACGGAATTTCGCGTTTCGGGATAATCGGCTTCAGCGAGAAATTCAAAGCCCGGACAGCATTCCGGGCTTTTCTTTTTGCGCTTCGGCTTCCTATATGAAGGCCGATCCCCCATCGGTGCTTTGCGCCCGTTTTCATGTCTTTAGGAGCCGTCCATGCCTTCGTTTGATTTCGACCTTTTCGTTATTGGCGGCGGTTCCGGCGGCGTGCGCAGCGCGCGGGTTGCCGCCTCGCTCGGCAAGAAGGTTGGTATTGCCGAGGAATATCGTTATGGCGGCACCTGCGTCATTCGCGGTTGCGTGCCGAAGAAGCTCTTCGTCTATGCCTCGCAGTACAGCGAGCATTTCGAGGATGCCGCCGGTTACGGCTGGACGGTGGGCGAAAGCACATTCGACTGGAAGAAGCTGATCGCGGCGAAGGACAAGGAAATCGCCCGGCTGGAAGGCCTCTACCGTAAGGGGCTGGACAACGCCAAGGCCGAGATCTTCGACACGCGCGCGGAGCTGGTGGATGCCCACACCATCAAGCTGCTGAAAACCGGCCAGACCGTTACAGCAGAAACCATCGTCATCGCGACGGGTGGCAGGCCGAACCTGCACACGGCGCTGCCGGGATATGAGCTTTGCATTTCCTCGAACGAAGCCTTCCATCTCGAGGAATTGCCCAAATCGATTTTGATTGCCGGCGGCGGCTATATTGCGGTCGAGTTTGCCAATATCTTCCATGGCCTCGGGGTAGAGACGACGCTGATCTATCGCGGCGCCGAGATCCTGTCGCGCTTCGATCAGGATCTGCGCAAGGGACTGCATGAGGCGATGGAAGAGAAGGGCATTCGCATTCTCTGCCAGGACATCATCTCGAGCGTCGAGAAGGTGGATGGCGGCCTCACTGTGCGAACGAAGAATGACAAGGTCCTGCATGTCGATACGGTCATGCTCGCTCTTGGCCGCACACCGAATACCGAAAGCCTTGGACTGGACGCTGCGGGCGTGGCAATGAACGAGCATGGCGCTGTCATCGTCGACGCATATTCCCGCACCTCCGTGCCGAATATCTACGCTCTCGGCGACGTCACCGACCGGGTACAGCTGACGCCGGTCGCGATCCACGAGGCCATGTGCTTCATCGAGACCGTCTATAAGAACAATCCGACGCGGCCGGACCACGACCTCATTCCTACGGCGGTCTTCTCGCAACCGGAAATTGGCACTGTGGGGCTGACCGAAGAGGATGCTGCCAAGCGCTATCCGGAAATCGAAGTCTATCGCGCCCAATTCCGCCCGATGAAGGCGACGCTTTCGGGCCGCAGCGAAAAGATGATCATGAAGCTGATCGTCAACGCGGCCGATCGCAAGGTCATCGGCGCCCATATTCTCGGCCACGATGCAGGCGAGATGGCGCAGCTACTCGGCATTACCCTGAAGGCTGGCTGCACGAAGGACGATTTCGACAGAACCATGGCGGTGCATCCGACGGCAGCGGAAGAATTGGTGACGATGTATTCGCCAAGCTACCGCATCCGCAACGGCGAGCGCGTGTAACGCGTCCAACTTGCGCAGTTTTGGCTCTCGGCACAAAAGGTCAGCACAGTAGTTCGCCTGCCTTTGCAAGCGGACGGCAAAGGTTTATAAGCGCGCGTTATTTACGACGACGGGACGCCCGGCCAGGACCGGGCGCACAAGCAGGTGAGTGATATGGCACAGAATTGGACACCCAACAGTTGGCGGCAAAAACCGATCCAGCAGGTGCCGGATTTTCCGGACAAGGCAGCGCTTGCAGATACCGAAGCCCAGCTCGCAAGCTATCCGCCGCTGGTTTTTGCCGGCGAAGCCCGCCGCCTGAAGGCTCATCTTGCCAATGTCGCCGAGGGTAACGGCTTCCTGCTGCAGGGCGGCGATTGTGCCGAGAGCTTTGCCGAACATGGTGCCGATACGATCCGCGACTTCTTCCGCGCCTTCCTGCAGATGGCCGTCGTCCTGACCTTTGGCGCGCAATTGCCGGTCGTCAAGGTTGGCCGTATTGCTGGTCAGTTCGCCAAGCCGCGCTCCTCGAACATCGAGACGCAGAATGGTATCTCGCTTCCGAGCTACCGCGGCGACATCATCAACGGTATCGACTTCAACGAAGAGTCGCGCATTCCCAATCCGGAGCGTCAGATGATGGCTTATCGCCAGTCTGCTGCGACGTTGAACCTGCTGCGCGCCTTTGCGATGGGTGGCTATGCCAACCTCGAAAACGTGCAGAAGTGGATGCTTGGCTTCGTCAAGGACAGCCCGCAGGGCGAGCGCTACCGCAAGCTGGCCGATCGTATCGGCGAGACGATGGATTTCATGCGAGCGATCGGCATCACCGCCGAGAGCAATGCGAGCCTGCGCGAGACGGATTTCTTCACCAGCCATGAAGCTTTGCTTCTCGGCTATGAGGAGGCCTTCACCCGCGTCGACTCCACCTCGGGCGACTGGTACGCGACCTCGGGTCACATGCTCTGGATCGGCGACCGTACGCGCCAGGCAGACCATGCCCATGTCGAATATTTCCGCGGCATCAAGAACCCGATCGGCCTGAAGTGCGGTCCTTCGCTGCAGGCGGACGATCTTCTCAATCTGATCGATATTCTGAACCCGGAAAACGAAGCGGGCCGTCTGACGTTGATCTGCCGTTTCGGCCACGACAAGGTTGCCGACAATCTGCCGCGCCTCATCCGCGCTGTTGAGAAGGAAGGCCGCAAGGTCGTATGGTCCTGCGATCCGATGCATGGCAACACGATCACGCTCAACAACTACAAGACCCGCCCGTTCGAGCGCATCCTGTCGGAAGTCGAGAGCTTCTTCCAGATACATCGTGCCGAGGGTACGCATCCGGGCGGCATCCATATCGAGATGACCGGCAAGGACGTAACCGAGTGCACCGGCGGCGCCCGCGCCGTCGGCGCCGAGGACCTGCAGGATCGCTACCATACCCATTGCGACCCGCGTCTGAACGCCGACCAGGCGCTCGAGCTTGCCTTCCTGCTCGCCGAGCGGATGAAGGGTGGCCGTGACGAAAAGCGCCTTCGCGCGCACGGCTGATTGAATACGCACACGAAGCTATTGGCGGGCCGGCGAAAGCCGGCCCGTTTGCTTTGTGCGAAATGGATCAATCCGGCTGAACACCGCTTCATTTCTTTGAAATTGACCGGGGTGTCATTCTCGGAAAAGTTCGTTCGAAAGAGGGAGCGATCATGAGCGACGAACATTCCGGTGCCTGCCTTTGCGGCAGCGTGCGTTTCAAGACAGGAGGCAGGCTGCGTGAGGTCGTTGCCTGCCATTGCTCGCAATGCCGCAAGCAGACGGGGCTCTACTACGCCGCTACCAATGTCGCGGCTGACACGCTCGCCGTCGAAGGGGAGGAGGCCGTTACCTGGTATCGTTCCAGCGCATTCGCCCGCCGCGGCTTCTGCAGGACCTGCGGTTCAGCCTTGTTTTGGCAGGCGGATGGTGCCGAGGAGATTTCGATTATGGCGGGGCTTTTCGACCAACCGACCGGCCTTGAGATCGGCTACCATATCTTTTGCGCCGACAAGGGCGATTATTACGAGATTACCGACGGCTTACCGCAATACCCGCAAGGACGGCCCGTGCAGGCCGTCACGGCGTCATAAGGTGCGTCGAGATCTTCCAGATTTACTGCCAGCGCCTCAGGCCTTTGATCTTGTGCATCTCATTGTCGCAAAGTCCCGTACAATTCTGCACGAGTGATCTAGCTGCTCTGATCGACAAGCCTTGCGTGCGAGGGAAAGAAGCGTTCCAGCCCTAGCTGGCGTCCGAACATCATATCGTGCTGGAGATAGCGATAGTCGCGCACAATCGGGTCGATATTCTGCTCGTTGCGTGCCCAATCCGGGAAAGTCTTGTTCTCGCGGGTCGCAAGCTGATAGCGGTCAACGATGTTGTACTTCTTCTGCGCGCGTCCGAGGAAGCCAGTGTAGAAGGGATGTTCGTATCCTGCAGTCTTGAGCAACTGATAGGGCATCTGCGAGGGGCTGATCGTGCCGATATCCTTGCGTACCCCCTTCTTGCTCGACCAGATCACGAGGGGCGTTTCATGCTCCTGCTTCATGATGTCGAGCGGCGCCTTGCGGGTTGCGACCTGCTGAGGCATGTAGCCGGTGTTCGGGTAGACTTGGCCGAGCGGCGGCAGATGATCGCCCCAGAGCACGATGATGGTTTCGCGATCGCGCTTTTCGGCCCAATCCATCAGCATCCTCAGACTGTCGTCGGCTTCGCGGACGCCCTGCGCATAGGTTGCGAGGGTTTCGCGATCGTCGGCGTTCAGGTTGCCGGCTATGTCGACGGTATTCTGTTCATAGCGGTTGGCTTCGTAAGGGCCGTGTCCCTGGAGGGTTACAGCGAAGAAGAAGAAGGGCCGCTCTGACCCATCACCCTCGCGCATAATCTCCTTCATCAATGAATCATCGGAGGCGAACATGCCGCGCTTGTCCATGGCAGGCATGGTCTCCTCGGTGTGGAACTCCTCGAAGCCGAAGGCTCTATAGACCTCGTTACGGTTCCAGAACCAGCCGCTGAAGGGGTGGAGCGCGCGCGCAGAATAGCCTTCGCCGCGGAAAAAGGTGGCAAGCGAAGGCATCGGGCGGCGAACGTATTGCTGATAGGGGATGCTGCCATAGGGCAGAAAGGCGTTGGAGAAGCCCGTCAGTGCCTCGAACTCGACATTGGCGGTCATGCCTCCGAATTCCGGAGAAAAGACATTCCCCGATTGTCTGGCGCGGATCGTGGGCATGGGATCGGGCGTGAAGGCGACATTGGTGAGCCGCGTCGGATCCCAGAGGGATTCGCTCATCAGCATGATGACATCAGGCTTTTGGCGCGGGCCTGAGAGATAGCCGTAATTGCGGGCCGGTATGGCGTCGATCGCATCCGGCCCATAACCTGCCGGAGACTTGACGTCGGCCATCGGCAGGTTGAGCGAGAAGGCGATGATGAAGCCGTTGTAGCTATAGTTTTCCGTCTGATCCCATACGATCGGGATGATGCGCAATTTCTCGCGGATGTAGGAATATTGCGTCGGATCCATCTGCGAAATGAAGAGACCAGCCAGCGGAAGGCATATGGATAGCCGGGCCATGCGCGCCCTGTGAGACAGGGCGATGGCTCGATGCCATGCCTGCCGCCAAAGGATGACAAGGGCTGCAACTGCGGCAATGGTTCCGATGGTCAGCGCGACTGCGGTCCAGGGCCGGTCGCGCACCATCACGGGCATCAACTCGACAATCTGCCGACCAAAAAGGAAATCTGAGGGATAAAGAGGGTCGGAAAGATAGTTCTGCTTCTGGCTGGAAATGAAAGCGGGGACGAGCGCCAGGGGGGCGACGATCAAGGTGGAGAGGTGTGCCCGGCCCAACAGCGCATCCAACGTCAGCATGACAAGGATGACGAGGCCGATCGTGGTGAAACCTGGCCTGGACGGTGAAAGCAGATAAGGCAACACGGCCGAGAACTGGCCGCGGGCAATCCACTCGACGCCGACGACAATCGAGGATGCGATCAGGAATGTCAGCAGGAGGCTCAAAAGCTGGCGCAGGGCAGCCGATTGCTGTCTCGCCGCACCAATTTTTTGGAAAAGAGTGAGCCTGCCCGTCGTGACGGAACCAATGACCTGATCGACCAAAGATTTCTCCGAATGCTTAAACCTTCATAAAAGTGTCATGCTTCTGTCATGAACGCGGGATGAACTGCAAGGCGATGCTGATATTTTTCCGAGTGAAAATACCGCCTATGCGCGTGGCGCGATCTAAGATGGTCGTAGTCAGCCAAAGGCGGTTGCCGAAGGGAAATGGCGCCGCTAAATGTATGGCATGACAGAGCAAAGCCACATCACCCACACGATCCGCATCGCGGTTGCGCAGCTCAATCCGACAGTCGGGGACGTCTCCGGCAATCTCGCCAAAGCGCGCGAGGCGCGGGCCGAAGCGGCGCGCGAAGGCGCTGATATCGTGTTGCTGACGGAGCTGTTCATATCAGGCTATCCGCCGGAGGATCTGGTACTGAAGCCGGCCTTCCTGCGCGCGTGCTGGAAGGCTGTCGAAAGCCTTGCTGCCGATACCGCCGATGGCGGGCCGGGCGTCGTCATCGGCTTTCCGCGGCAAGGCGATAACGGCCGCTACAATTCCGTGGCCGTTCTCGATGGCGGCAAGGTCATCTTCATCCGGGACAAGGTCGATCTGCCGAATTACGGCGAGTTCGACGAAAAGCGGGTATTCGACGAGGGAACCATAGCGGGTCCGGTCAATTTTCGCGGTGTCCGCATCGGCATTCCGATCTGCGAGGAGATCTGGAACGATCTTGGCATCTGCGAGACGCTGGCCGAAAGCGGGGCGGAAATCCTGCTGGTGCCGAACGGGTCGCCTTATTATCGCGGCAAGGTCGATATCCGTCATCAGGTCGCACTGCGGCAGGTGATCGAATCCGGTCTGCCGCTGATTTTCGCGGCGCAGGTCGGCGGCCAGGATGAGCTGGTTTTCGATGGCGCGAGCTTCGGCTTCAATGCGGACAAGAGCCTTGCGTTCCAGATGAGCCAGTTCGAGACCGCAATGGCGGTGACCACCTGGAAGAAGAACGGCGACGGCTGGCATTGCGCCGAAGGGCCGATGGCCCATATTCCGGAGGGTGAGGAGGCCGACTATCGCGCCTGCCTGCTGGGCTTCCGCGACTATGTGAACAAGAATGGCTTCAAGTCGGTCGTGCTCGGTCTTTCCGGCGGCATCGACTCCGCCATCTGCGCCGCGATCGCCGTCGATGCGCTCGGCGAGGAACGCGTTCGCGCGGTCATGCTGCCTTATCGCTATACCTCACAGGATTCGCTGAAGGACGCGGCCGATTGCGCCAAGGCGCTCGGCTGCCGTTACGATATCGTTCCGATCGAGGATCCCGTCACCGGCTTCACCTCGGCTTTGTCCGATCTGTTCGAAGGCACCGAAAGCGGTATCACCGAGGAGAACCTGCAGAGCCGCGCTCGCGGCACTATCCTGATGGCGATCTCCAACAAGTTCGGCTCGATGGTTGTCACAACCGGCAACAAGTCCGAGATGTCGGTTGGTTATGCGACGCTCTATGGCGACATGAACGGCGGCTTCAACCCGATCAAGGATCTCTACAAGATGCAGGTCTACGCGCTGTCGCGCTGGCGCAATCTGCATGTGCCGCCAGGTGCGCTCGGCCCCTCGGGCGAGGTTATCCCACACAACATCATCGACAAGGCGCCTTCAGCCGAACTCAGGCCGAACCAGACGGACCAGGATTCGCTGCCGCCTTATCCGATGCTGGACGATATTCTCGAATGCCTGGTGGAAAAGGAGATGTCGGTCGAGGAGATCGTGGCGCGCGGACATGACGTCGCGACGGTGCATCGTATCGAGCATCTGCTCTATCTTGCCGAATACAAGCGTCGGCAGTCGGCGCCGGGCGTGAAGATCACCAAGAAGAATTTTGGCCGCGATCGCCGTTATCCGATCACCAACCGGTTTCGCGATCGCTGATTATGCGGCGGACGGCAAGGGAGAACGCATGCGCAGTTCGGTGGAAATCTACAATATCCGTACCGGCGCCAATCGTGTCGTTTGGCAAACCGACAAGCTGATCGAGGCGCCGAATTACTCACCTGACGGCTGCTATCTGCTGCTGAACGGTGACGGACTGCTGTACCGGCTGCCGCTGGATGGCGGCGGCGGGATTGCGAAGGTCGATACCGGCTTTGCCAACCAATGCAACAACGACCATGGGATTTCTCCGGACGGGTCGCTGATCGCGATTTCCGACAAGACGCAGCACGGCAAGTCCTGCATCTATGTATTGCCTGCCGAGGGCGGCACACCGCGTCAGGTGACGACCAATCTGCCTTCCTATTGGCATGGCTGGTCGCCCGACGGGCAGCGCTTCTCCTATTGCGGCATCCGCAACGACGTGTTCGATATCTACACCATCTCCATCGATGGTGGCGAGGAGACGCGGCTGACGCATGGCGAGGGCCGCAATGACGGACCGGATTTCTCCGCCGACGGGCAGTGGATCTATTTCAATTCAAGCCGTACCGGCCTGATGCAGATCTGGCGCATCCATCCCGATGGCGCCGGCCTGCAGCAGCTGACCGATGATAATTACGGCAACTGGTTCGCCCATCCTTCGCCGAAGAACGACAAGGTCGTGCTGATTTCGTACGACGCCGACGTCTTCGATCATCCGCGCGATCTCAACGTTCGCATGCGGTTGATGGATATGGACGGCGGCAACCTGACGACGCTGTTCGAACTCTTTGGCGGGCAGGGGTCGATCAATGTGCCGAATTGGTCACCGGATGGTGATGAGTTCGCTTATGTGCGGTACGAGCCGACCTGAATCCGGAATTGTGACCTCTGGACAGATGCTGTCTCGCGCGATAGATGTGGACCGTTCTCAGGGCGCATCCGATCCGCGGGAAGGGCAAGGCCCACCTGAAGCATGGAATACAAGACTGCCACACCTCTTTTCAGTCTGTGGGCGCGGATACCGGACGTAAATGGAAGGAGGTCTATTTTGACCACGCGCTCTCTGGCGAGCAACGCCACACTCGATTCCCTGAAAAAGCAGGCCAAGGCCTTCCTCAAGGCCGTTCAATCCGGCGACGATTCGGCGCAAAGCCGCGTCACTCCGTATTTCCCCGATCTGGCTGGCGTTGGGCTGCAGGACATACAGCTTGTTCTTGCCCGCGAATTCGGCTTTTCCAGCTGGACCAAGCTTAAAGGGCACCTGGAGACGGGCGATCGCACGCAAATGCCCCGCGATCAACTCGCAAATCAGTTCCTCTCCCTTGCTTCGGTTTCTTATTTTTCCAGCATTGCGGCCGACCCTGCAAGGTTCGATGCCGCGCTGGCGCTGCTGGAGGAGCATCCGGAAATCGCCGGGGACAACATCCATATCGCTGCTGCGCTCGGTGATGCCGACGGTATCAGTCGCTGGCTGGATCGCCAGCCGCAGCTGCTTGAACGCAAGGGCGGGCCTTTTGATCTATCGCCGCTGATGTATGCGGCATATGCCCGTGTGCCTGGCCGTTCCAGCCTGCCGGCGGCGCGCGAACTGGTCAGACGTGGCGCGGATGTGAATGCCTTTTTTTTCGATGCGGGCCAATATCGGTTTACTGCATTGACCGGCGTCTTCGGCGAAGGCGAGGCGGGTAAGGAGCGTCAGCCGCAGCATCCTGATTGCGAGGCTTTTGCGCGGCTGCTGCTTGAAGCCGGTGCTGAAGCCAATGACAGCCAGGCGCTTTACAACCGCATGTTCGAACCCGACGATACGTGCCTGCAGTTGCTGTTGGAGTATGGTCTCTCGGCGGGGGACAGAAACAATTGGCTGGTGCGCGAGGACGGCAAATTCGTCGCAAACTCGCAGACCGTTTTCGACTATCAACTGGCATGGGCGCTCGAGCACCGGATGGCTTCGCGCGTTCGCTTGCTCGTGGAGCATGGGGCTGATGTCAGCAGACCTGTCAATGGCAGAACACCCTACGAATGGGCGCGGCTTGGTGGCGACAGTGAATTGGCGGCATACCTCGTCGGCAAGGGTGCGGTGGCGGTTCGCCTGAAGCCGGAAGATTGGGCCTACATCCAGCTGAAGGCCGGCGACATTGACGCGGAGCAAATCAACCGTGTTTTCCAGCAAATGCCAGGCGGGAGCGATGCCGATATAGCTGTGGCTATTCGGAAAGCTCATCCTGCCATGCTGCACGATGCAGCCGGAGAAAACGAGCTTGAAGTCGTCCGCCGGATGCTGGCGCTGGGCCTTGACGTCAATGCGATGACCAGCCGGACGCCGTTGCATGAGGCGGCGCTTCACGGTCATATCGAGATGGCGCGTTTGTTGATCGAGCATGGAGCCGACACCACCATCCGCGATCCGCATTTCTATGCGCCGGCTATCGGTTGGGCCGATTACAACGGCAAGTCGGAAATGGTCGAGTTCCTGAAGGCCTATCCGCTCGATGTTTTCGCCGCTGCCGCTTTCGGCCAAATGGAACAATTGATCGAGAGCGACCCGACGCAGCTTAACATTCGTTTCGGAGACTTTCGGCCACGCGGACAACCCAGTGCCGATCGCGACTGGATGACGCCGCTCGGCTTCGCGATTGTCAATCGACGCGCGGAAGCGGTGCGTGTTCTGCTGGAACGTGGTGCGGATCGATCGATCAGGGACGCAGTCGGACGATCTTATCGTGATCTCGCGCAGGAGGTGGGCGATGAGGTCATCATCTCCCTGCTGCGCCAGTCTGGAATGGCGTGAAAATAAAGCGACAGGGCGGTCAGGCGGATGTCAAAGCCGCTTGGCCGCCCTATTGCGTCGGCTGTGGGCCAGCCGCCTTCGGATGCTTGAGGTCGATGCCGCCCTGGTCGGTCGCAAGGAATTGCGGCCCGACCTGGCGGACCTTGTTTGATGAGGGATCGTAAGGGCGATCGGGCGGGAATTGCTGCGGCGCCGCCTGTGCCACCGGCGGTGCCTTTGCCGCCGGCGCGTGTTTCTGCTCGAGGCTGGAGTTCTTCTGGAGTCGTGGCGTCTCGATGACGGTGATTGAACTCTCGGGCTGAGCCAGGGATTGCTGCTGCGGCGCATAGGCGTCCAGCTTCGTGCGGGTGTCGATAACGATATCCGGCGCGGCCGAGGCCGGTGCGCTGCAGCCGTTTCTTTGCATGGTATCCAGAAGCTGCCGACGCTGTAGGCCGGCTGCATCGACCCGTCCGACGCTCTGCTGGCGATCGTCCATCAGAAGAGCGAGGTCGTGCCGCATCCCATCCAATGCCGACCGCATGTCATCGCAGGCGCCGCTATTGTCGTCTCCGAAGATCATGCCGTCTTCAAAACAGCCCTGATTGCGCAAATCGCTCATCACGCGCCGGATCATGAGGTTCTGCTGAACAATGGCGCGAGAAAGTTGACGGGTTTCCTGGCTGGCGCCGACGATCTCGGTGGTATCTGCGAAACGCCCGCGCAATTCGTCGCACAGATTGGTCTGGGCGAAGCTCGGAGTTGCCGCCAGCAGGGACAGCAAGGCGATAGAAACTAGGTGTTTGCCGCGGTTCACGATTTCCGTTCTCGAAAGCGGTTGAATGTCGCCGAAAGCTACACTTTGGAGCTTAACAACGTATCCATCAAAAGGCACGGATTTCGAGACAGTTTTTAGCGAATTGCGGCCACCTCGGCGAGGTGGCCGCAAAAGATCCGGGTCAGGCGTGTTGCGACGCTTCGACCACGGCGAGCGCCGCCATGTTGACGACGCCGCGTGATGTCACCGAAGGCGACAGAATGTGAGCCGGAAGGGCCGTGCCCAGCAGGATCGGGCCGACATGCAGGCCGTCGGTCATGGTCTTGACCACGCCGAGGGTGATGTTGGCGGCATCGAGATTGGGGAAAACGAGCAGGTTCGCTTCGCCCGTGAGGGTACTGTCGGGCATGACGTGGCGGCGCAGGCTCTCGGAGATGGCGCTGTCGCCATGCATTTCGCCGTCGACTTCCAGTTCCGGCGCGGCTTTGCGAACGAGCGCCAGTGCCTCACGCATCTTGGTGGCGCTTTCCGATTCCCGCGAACCGAAGTTGGAATGCGAGACGAGCGCGGCACGCGGCTCGATGCCGAAGCGCTTGATTTCCTGCGCTGCAAGCACGGTCGACTCCGCGATTTCCTCGGCGGTCGGATTAAACGTCACGTAAGTGTCGGTGTAGAAGGTGGCACCACGCTGCGAAATGAGCAGGCTGAGCGCCGAGAAATCGCGAACATCGGGCCGCTTGCCGATGATCTGGCGGACGATGCGCAGATGGCGTTCGTAACGCCCTTCCAGACCGCAGATCAGCGCATCGGCTTCGCCGCGCTTCAGGGCCAGCGCGCCGATGACGGTCGTGTTGGTACGGACGATCGTGCGGGCAGCTTCTGGGATAACGCCGGCCCGGCCGACGAGCGAGAAGTAGAGATCGACATATTCGCGGAAGCGCGGATCATCTTCCGGGTTGATGACGGCGAAATCGGTATCCGGGCGGATCTTCAGGCCATAGCGCTTCAGGCGGGTCTCGATGACGGAGGGACGGCCGATCAGAATCGGCGTGGCGGTGCCTTCTTCGAGCAGAACCTGGGCGGCGCGCAGCACACGCTCATCTTCGCCTTCGGAGAAGACGACGCGCTTGCGTTCGGCGACCTTTGCGGCTGCAAAGATCGGCTTCATGATGAAGCCGGAGCGGAAGACGAAGCGGTTAAGCTCGTCCATATAGGCGTCGAAATCCTTGATCGGACGGAGCGCGACGCCGCTATCGGCGGCAGCCTTCGCCACGGCCGGCGCGATGCGCAGGATGAGGCGGGGATCGAAGGGCGAGGGGATCAGATAGTTGGGGCCGAAGACCGGCGTCTCGCCCGAATAGGCGCGGGCGGCGACATCGGAAGGTTCTTCGCGGGCAAGCGAGGCGATGGCGCGCACGGCCGCCATCTTCATCTCTTCGTTGATCGTCTTGGCGCCGCAGTCCAGCGCGCCCCGGAAAATATAAGGGAAGCAGAGGACATTGTTGACCTGGTTCGGGAAATCCGAGCGGCCGGTGCAGATCATCGCATCAGGACGGGCGGCGCGGGCGAGATCCGGCATGATTTCCGGCGTCGGGTTGGCGAGCGCCATGATGAGCGGCTTTTCCGCCATCTGTTCGAGAAGTTCCGGCTTCAGCACACCAGCGGCAGACAGGCCGAGGAACACGTCGGCACCGGGAATGGATTCGGCCAGTTCGCGCTTGTCGCTGTCCTGGGCATAGATCGACTTCCATTCGTCCATCAGGACGTTGCGGTCCTTGTAGACCAGTCCCTCGATATCGTGGACCCAGATGTTTTCACGCTTGGCGCCAAGGATGACGAGCAGGTTGAGGCAGGCAAGTGCTGCTGCGCCGGCGCCGGAGGCGACGATCTTGACGTCCTCGATGTTCTTGCCCGCCAGTTCGAGACCATTGAGGATGGCGGCGGCGACGATGATGGCGGTGCCGTGCTGGTCGTCATGGAAAACAGGGATTTCCATCTTCTCGCGCAGGCGGCGCTCCACGTCGAAGCATTCCGGCGCCTTGATGTCTTCCAGGTTGATGCCGCCGAAGGTTGGCTCCAGGGCGGAAATGGTGTTGACCATCTCATCGACCGTGGGGGCTGCGACCTCGATGTCGAAGACATCGATACCAGCGAATTTCTTGAAGAGGACGGCCTTGCCCTCCATGACGGGCTTGGAGGCCAGCGGGCCGATATTGCCAAGGCCGAGAACCGCAGAGCCGTTGGAAATCACGGCAACGAGATTGGCGCGGGACGTATAGTCGGCCGCCGTTTCGGGATTGTCGCGGATTGCAAGGCAGGGGGCGGCAACGCCTGGAGAATAGGCAAGAGCCAGATCGCGCTGGTTGCCGAGCGGCTTGGTCGCCTGAATTTCAAGCTTGCCGGGGCGGGGATAACGATGGAAATAGAGCGCCTGATCGTCGAAGTTGCCACTCGCCATGTTCTTGGCTGCTTTCGAATTGTCGTTCGTATCCATCTGCGTCTCCATTCCAGGCGTGTGCTTCGAGTCCCTGCATACATCAATCGCTTGGCGTTCACAGTACGCAATTGACGTTGCTGGGCGTTTTTGCCGCGATCAATGTCTTGATCGACTACGTGACAGGTCACTTGCAAGAGCGAAACGGTGCGAAACACTTATCCGCTTTTGCTCATCATTTTCACGGCTTCTCGCTCCGGCTTCCGTCCTGTGACGATGAGCGTCCGAATCGGCCTGCAGAGCCGCCGGACACAGGCTTTGTCATCTTCCTGAAACACGAGTCTGGTTTTGGATTAGGTAAGGCTAGGATAGGGCACGGACATTGAGTTCGTGAATGAAAACATGGACACCCGGCGATTCCGCACATTGTTCATCTCTGACGTGCACCTCGGTTCGAAAGCCGCCAAGGCGGACTTTCTGCTAGACTTTCTCCGTCATCACGAGGCCGATACCATCTACCTCGTCGGCGACATTGTCGATGGATGGCGCCTCAAGAGAAACTGGTATTGGCCGCAGGATTGCAATGACGTGGTGCAGAAGCTTTTGCGTAAGGCGCGAAAGGGCACCCGCGTTGTTTATATTCCCGGCAATCACGATGAATTCCTGCGCGATTTCCCCGGTATGCATTTCGGCGGCATCGAAGTGGTGCAGCGCGCCATGCATGAGACCGCAGACGGAAAGAAGTATCTGGTGCTGCATGGCGACGAATTCGACGTCGTCGTTCGCAACGCCCGCCTGCTCGCCTATCTCGGCGACTGGGCCTATGACATGGCTATCCTGATCAATATCGGCCTTGCCGCGGTACGCCGCCGTCTGAACATGCCCTATTGGTCCTTTTCGGCCTGGGCGAAGCTACAGGTGAAGCACGCGGTCAACTTCATCGGCGAATTCCAGCGTGTCGTTGCCGAAGAAGCCAAGCGCAACGATGCCGACGGCGTGATCTGTGGTCACATCCACCATGCCGTGATCGAAGATCTGGACGGCGTGCGCTACATCAATACCGGCGACTGGGTGGAAAGCTGCACGGCGATTGCCGAGCATGAGGACGGCACCTTCGAGCTGATCACCTGGCGGACAATCCTTGAGGCGCAGTCTGTCGGCGCTTCAATCGAGGAAATGCCGCAGTCGCTGGGCGCGCAGGCCGCGTGACCTCGTGGTCGTTCACGAGCTTAATAATAGGCTGTCATAAATATTGACCGTCAGGAAAGGCCGAGACAGCCGAACTTTTTCGGAAACGTTACAGTTCGGCCATTTCTCGCCATAGTCGTGCTCTCGATAGAGTGATAGGGACAAATGAGTTCCCTTCAGGTCTGTCATGATTCCCGCGATAAAATCTTTCCAGGGTGAGGGTGCGCCTCCGTATTTCCGCTTGCGCACCGCTTTGTCCTATTGCGCCCCGTTGTTCGTCAACGGCATTGCCCTACCATTCTTTCCCGTCTGGCTGGCGGGGTTGAATTTCAGCGATCACGAGATCGGACTGGTGATTGCAGTACCGATGGTCGTGCGCGTTCTCGTCACGCCCATCATCGCCGTGCTCGCCGATCACATGAAAGAGCGCGCCGACGTGTTGTTTTGGTCCGGCGGCCTGTCGCTGCTTACCGCGATCGCGCTTTACTGGACCAGCGACTTCTGGCCAGTCCTGCTCGTCTACGGCATTCAGGGTGCAACCTATGCGCCGTATATTCCGGTGGTCGAATCCATCGCGATGTCCGGCGTACGGCGCTGGGGGTTCGACTACGGCTCGATGCGGGTCTGGGGATCGATCACCTTCATCGTCTCGACCCTTCTCGGAGGGCAGATGATCGGAATGTGGGGTGGCACGATGGTGCTTCCCGTCATGGTCGCGGGTTTTGTACTGACAATGCTGATGGGCCTGGTTTCGCCGCGCATCGGACCGACGCGGCGGCGCAATCAACCGATCAACCTGCAGGCGCCGACCGGCAGCCTCCGTTCTCCGCAATTGCTCATCACCATGATCGGCGTCTCCGTGCAGCAGTCGAGCCATGCGATGCTCTATACATTCGCATCGATCTATTGGCGCAAGCTCGGCTTTTCCGGCACAGAGATCGCGGTTCTCTGGAGCATTGGCGTCGCAGCCGAGGTGATGGTTTTCTTCCTGTCCAAGACATTGAATCGTCGGTTCAGCGCATGGACGCTCATTTTCTTCGGTTCGACCGTCTGCGTTCTGCGCTGGGTTCTGTTTCCGGTCAATTTGGGCTTCCTGGGCTACTTCCTGCTGCAATGCCTGCATTCCTGCACATTTGCCTGCGTCCATACCGGCGTTCAGCGCCGCATCGTCGCCTCCGTCCAGGAAACGCAGGAATCATCGGCGCAGGGAGCCTATTATTTCTATAACGGCATGTTCCTCGGCCTGATGACGCTGGCCTCCGGCTATCTTTACGCCTGGCTCGATCTCTACAGCTATTATGTCATGGCTGCTTTGGCAGCTTTCGGTCTGGCCATGGTCATCGTCGCGCGTGGGCTTCAACCCAAGAGCTCGGCGATCGGCGGAGGCGCACACGGCGTCTCTTGACGCAGATGCAACAAATTCATTTGGATATCAAAAAGCCGTGCCATATCTTGGCAGCGGCGCGGCATAGCAATTTCCTGTGCAGTCGGTGTATTAGACATGGGCGTCGTTCGGGCAATCCGAGTCGATGCCTGTGATGCCAGATCTGAAAGACGCATGAGTTTGAAAGCAGCCGAACAGAAAACCGACGCACCGAGAATCGATGACGAGGGTGATGGCCATGGGCATCGCTATCGGCTCGAGGGCAATTGGCGTAGCGCCAATGTGCATGGCGTGCTGCGGCAGATCGAGCAGCTCTCGAAACGGAGCGCTGGTGGCAACGTCGTTATCGATCTTTCGGCGCTCTCGGATGTGGATACGGCGGGGGCACTGCTGATCCGGCGGCTGAAGATGAGCCAGGAGGCTCATGGCGCCACTGTGACTATCGACGGGTCCACTCCCCATATCGACGAGTTACTGACCGCCTTCGACAAGGATGCCAGCGAGCAAGGCACCTCACGGAAACCGAAAACATCCCTTGCCGAAAGGCTGTTGGCGCCCATCGGCAAGAATGTCTACGACCTGTGGGGCAATCTGATTGCCGCGATGTATATTCTCGGCTCAGCGGTCCGGGGCGCGCAGCTGAAGTTCGGACGCGGCAGCGGGGTTTCGCCGGCCTCGATCATAAACCAGATCGACCACATGGCCGTGCGCGCCGTTCCGATCATCCTTTTGATGTCGTCGCTGATCGGCGCGATCATTGCCCAGCAGGGCGCATTCCAGCTGCGCTATTTCGGCGCCGAAGTCTTCGTCGTCGATCTCGTCGGCATTCTGCAGTTGCGTGAAATCGGCGTGCTTCTCACGGCCATCATGATCGCCGGTCGTTCCGGCAGCGCGATCACTGCCGAAATCGGCTCGATGAAGATGCGCGAGGAAGTGGATGCGCTGAAGGTCATGGGGCTGAATCCTGTCGGCGTGCTGATTTTCCCGCGGCTCGTTGCGCTGACGGTCGCGCTGCCCTTGCTGACGATCATCGCCAACTTCGCTTCGCTGTTCGGCGCGGCGATGGTTGCCTGGGGCTATTCCGGGATCACCGTTGCCACCTTCATTTCACGCCTGCATGAGGCAATCAGCCTTTCGACCGTGATTTCCGGTATGATCAAGGCGCCGTTCATGGCGCTGGTCATCGGCATTGTCGCGGCGGTCGAGGGGCTGAAGGTCGGAGGTAGCGCCGAATCGCTCGGTCAGCACGTGACCTCGTCCGTGGTGAAGTCGATCTTTGTCGTTATTCTGATGGACGGGCTGTTTGCCATGTTCTATGCCGCGATCGATTTCTGAGGGATGGCAGGGATGAGCGCGCTTCACTCGGAGACCCCGTTGGAAACAGATGAGCATGGCAGGGACATCGTGCTGTCGGCACGGGACGTTACCGTCGCTTTCGGGTCGAAAGTCGTTCTCGACAAATTGAATCTCAATATCTATCGCGGCGAAATCCTGGGCTTCGTCGGCGCGTCGGGCGCAGGCAAGTCCGTGCTGCTGCGCACCGTGCTGCGGCTGCTGCCCCGCCGCTCCGGCACCATCGAGATCCTCGGCGAAGACTATGACAAGCTCGATGAGAATGAACGCAACCGGCTCGACATGCGCCTAGGCGTGCTCTTCCAGCAGGGCGCGCTGTTTTCTTCACTGACTGTGAAGGAAAACATTCAGGTACCTATGCGCGAGTATCTGGACCTGCCGATGGAGATGATGGACGAGCTGGCGCTGATGAAGATCCGCATGGTGGGTCTGGCCGCCGACGCCGCCGACAAATACCCCTCCGAGCTTTCCGGCGGCATGATCAAACGCGCCGCGCTCGCCAGGGCCTTGGCGCTCGATCCCGACCTCGTTTTCCTCGACGAGCCGACATCGGGCCTCGATCCCATCGGAGCAACGGAATTCGACGAGCTGATCGCCAAGCTGCGCGACACGCTCGGTCTGACCGTTTATATGGTGACTCACGACCTCGACAGTCTGTTTTCCGTCTGCGACCGTATTGCCGTTCTCGGACAGAAGCGGGTATTGGTGGAAGGCACGGTTGAGGACATGCTCGCCTGTGATGATCCCTGGGTGCAATCCTACTTCAGGGGCAAGCGCGCGCGCTCGATTGTGCCGCGGGAAGACATCAGGGGCCGCAAAGACGACAATGGCGCAGGCGCCTACAGCCGCGAGAAGTGACTGGAGATTATGGAAACCAAAGCCAATTACACGATCGTCGGGTTCTTCACGCTGCTTGTTATCGCGGCTGCCTTCGGTTTCGTTTACTGGATGGCCGAATATGGCCGCGGCGGTCCGATGGTCGAACTCGTCGTGCGTATCCCTGGTTCGGCAAACGGCTTGAGCGTCGGCTCGCCGGTTCGCTTCAATGGTATTCAGGTAGGTTCTGTGCAGGGGCTGTCGATTGACGCCGACGATCCGAACTATTCTCTGGCCTTCACGCAGGTTCGCGCCGATGCGCCTGTCTACACATCGACGAAAGCCATCCTTGAGATCCAGGGTTTGACCGGGGCTGCCTATATCGAGCTTTCCGGCGGCCGCAATGGTGATGAAAACATTCTCAAGCGCTCCATCGACACGGGCAAGCGAGCGGTGCTGCTCGCCGATCAATCCAGCGTCACGAACCTGCTGACGACGGCGGACAAGATTCTGAATCGTGCCAACGACACGATCGGCGATATTCAGGGGTTCGTCTCGGATTCGCGCGGGCCTTTGACCGATACTGTGCGTAACGCGCAGAAGTTCTCCAAGGCAATCGCCGATAATTCCGATAATATCGACAAGTTCCTGGCAAGCGTCGGGCAGTTGTCCGATACCTTCAAAACCGTTTCAGTCCGTGTCGACTCGACGCTGGATGCAGTCGAGAAGCTGGTGCGTGCCGTTGATGCGCAGAAGGTCAACGACGTCATCGCCAACGCCGACCGGATTACCGCGAACGTCGCTGATGCCACGACAGATCTGAAGGCCACCATCGCAAGCTTCAAGCAGACGGCCGATACCTACAACACCTTCGGCCAGAAGGCGCAGCAGACGCTTGATCGCGTTGACGCGATCGTCGCGCAGATCGACCCCGCGAAGATCAAGGGATCGGTCGACGATATCGCCGACGTGACGAAGCAGGCTCGCACGGCGGTTGCGTCGATACGCGACGTCGCGAACTCGGTCGCCGCCCATCAGCAGGATATCGACCAGACGATCGCCAACGCGCGTGATATTTCCTCCAAGCTGAACTCGGCGTCCGGCAAGGTCGACGGCATCCTGACCAAGGTCGATTCGCTGCTCGGCGACGATAGTACGAAATCGCTGTTTGCCGAGGCGAAGGATACGCTCGAATCCTTCAAGAAGGTGGCAGACAATCTCAATTCGCGTATCGGGCCGATTGCCGACAATCTGCAGAAGTTTTCGAGCGGGGGCCTGCGTGATGCCCAGACGCTCATCAACGATATGCGCGGCACGGTTGACAATCTGAACACGACCATCACTAATTTCGACCGTAACCCGCAGCGATTGCTGTTCGGTGGCGATACGGTGAAGACATATGACGGCCGGGCGCGGCATTGATGAATAGCGATATCTGGTCTCCAGGGGATAAGCGAAATATGGTCGGTTGCGTATCGAGTGAGCGTCGTCAGGTGTGGAAAGCTGTGATCGCATTGCCGTTGCTCGCAGCCCTGCTCGGGGGCTGTGGCACGTCCAGCAATAACGACACCTACGATCTCTCGGGGTCGGCGAAGGTGAACGGGCCTTCCGCCAAGAGCAAACAGATTCTGATTCCACAGCCGACGGCGTTGCAGGCGCTCGACAGCAACCAGATTGTCATTCGCGTTTCCTCTTCGGAAATCCAGTATCTCGGCAAGTCGCAATGGAGCGACAAGCTGAGTAAGATGGTGCAGTCCAAGCTGGCGGAAGCGTTCGAAAACACCGGCAAGCTCGGCGGCGTCGGGGTTCCGGGGCAGGGACTGGCGATCGACTACCAGATCGTGACCGATATCCGGGCTTTCGAAATCAATGCGGCGGGTGGCCAGAAGAGAGCGATCGTTGAAATTTCGGAGAAGATCCTGAACGACCGCACGGGCACAGTGAAGGCACAGAACGTCTTCCGTAAAGTCGTGCCTGTCAGCGGCGGCAGCAATCCAGACTTTGTCAAGGCTCTCGATGCAGCGTTTGCCGGTGTGACGGGTGAGCTAGTCGATTGGACGCTGCGCTCTTTGTAAAAAAAAAGGCCTGGCGAATATCGCTTTGTAGCCACTGCCATCCAGCGGGGTCCTCGGCACATTATCGGCGTGCGGACCGAATTGTCGCCTCAGCCAATAAATCGTTCGCGTGGCTAGGTCTGTTCGGGCCGTGACAGCCGTTCCGTCTGCAACTCTTCGCCTTGGATCAAGTTTGCTGCCGGAGCGGAGGCCCGGAAAAGTCCATTCTTCGAGTGGCTGGCGTAGTGGCCGGGCTCGCTTGCAATTGCGAGCAACGGCGATGGAAGCGATCTTCGCGCCTACGGTCGACATGTCGGCTTTCTCCACTATATCGCTCCGGATAGAGTTGGGGCTGGCGAGGCGGATGCGGGTTCTGGAATTGTCGAATAACGATTTCCGCAACATTCTTGCACAGTCCTGCAAAGCGAACGGCTCGGTGCTCGCGGAGGCTTGCCGTTTTCCGTTCGGAGTGCAACAACACCCCTAACGCAGGGGTTTTGCCGGTCGCGCCAAGCGTCGGAGGTGTTGCGTCAAATCGTAAGTGGTTGCGTCCTCCGAATCTCCGGAATGGGCTGGCGCAACCAGCGACTCACTGGAGGATTGTCGTGGAAAAGGCAGAAATCGGGCTGATCGGTCTTGCTGTGATGGGATCGAATCTGGCGCTCAACATCGCCGAAAAAGGCAACAAGATCGCAGTGTTCAACCGTACGCCGCAGGTGACGGATGAATTCTACGCCAATGCGGGCGCGCTCAAGGACAAAATCATTCTTTGCAAGACGATCGAAGAATTCGTCGAGGCAATCCGTCCGCCAAGGCCGATCATCATCATGATCAAGGCCGGCGAACCGGTCGACCAGCAGATGGCGGCGCTGCAGCCCTATCTCGACAAGGGCGACATCATGATCGATGCCGGCAATGCCAATTTCCGCGACACGATCGCCCGCTTCGACCGCTTGAAGGATACCGGCCTGACTTTTATCGGCATGGGCGTTTCCGGCGGCGAGGAAGGTGCGCGTCACGGCCCGTCGATCATGGTCGGCGGCACCGAAGACTCTTACAAGCGCGTCGAGAAGGTGCTGACGTCGATCGCTGCCAAGTACAATAACGATCCATGCGTTGCCTGGCTCGGCAATGATGGCGCAGGCCATTTCGTCAAAACGATCCACAACGGCATCGAATATGCCGACATGCAGATGATCGCCGAAATCTACGGCATTCTGCGTGACGGTCTCGGCAAGAGCGCCGCTGAAATCAGCTCGATCTTCGGCGAGTGGAACAAGGGCCGTCTGAATTCCTACCTCATCGAGATCACTGAAAAGGTTCTCGCTGCAAAGGATCCGGCAACCGGCAGTGCCATGCCCGACGTCATCCTCGACAAGGCCGGCCAGAAGGGCACCGGCAAATGGTCTGCCATCGAAGCCCAGAACATGGGTATTCCGGCAACCGCCATCGAGGCGGCCGTTGCCGCACGCAGCCTCTCGGCTCTCAAGAGCCAGCGCGAAGCTGCCGAGAAGATCTTCGGCACGCCTGACTACAAGTTCCCGATCGCTTTCGGCCCCGATCTGCTGAAGGATCTGGAGCTTGCGCTGTTTGCCGCCAAGATCGGTGCCTATGCGCAGGGCTTTGCCGTGATGGCGGAGGCTTCGAAGGAGTTCAATTGGTCGCTGCCGATGCCTGTCATCGCCAAGATCTGGCGTGCCGGCTGCATCATCCGCTCGCAGTTCCTCGACGAGATCACCAGCGCCTTTACCAAGACCCCGGATGCGGCGAACCTGATCGTCACGCCGGCCTTTGCAGAAATGGTCAAGGAATCGATCCCGTCGCTGCGCCGCATCGTTTCGGCTGCCACGGCGGCCGGCCTGCCGGTTCCGGCGCTGGCTTCGGCTCTCACCTACTTCGATGCCTATCGCCAGGCACGCGGCACCGCCAATCTGATCCAGGCTCAGCGCGACTTCTTCGGCGCGCATGGCTTCGATCGCGTCGATGGCAAGGACATCCACCACGGCCCGTGGGGCAGCGGCGCTCAGGGCTGAGAAAACAGTCCGATGTGATTTGGAAGAAAAGGCCCGTCGGAGAAATCCGGCGGGCTTTTGCTATCAGCTCTTCGGCCAGACGGGCGAGCTGATGCTTTGCAGCAGTTCGGGTTCTATGCCATCGATGCGGGCGATGATTGACTTTGCCAGCTCGCGGCCGCCGTGACGGACGTCCTCGTAGATTGTGATAATTTCCGGGCGGATCCAGTTGAGCACGTCGGTCGATTGCTTGGCGACCATGTCGATGTCGCGGCCGAGGCGGAAACCAGCCGCCTCGATGCCGGCATTGACGGCAATGGCGCCGGCGCCGCTGGAACAGACGATGCCATCGGGCGGGTGGGAGGAGCGCATCAGCGCTTCGACGCTATCCCTAATATCGGCAAGCGGCGCATCCGTCGTTACCCTGAGCGGGATCTCCTCGGCACCATACTCATGAAGACCGATCTGGAAGCCGATGCGGATATGCGAGTAGTAGGTCAGCTTGCTCGCCGGTTGCAGCAGGGCGAGGCGGCGGCGCCCCTTGGCGACCAGCGCGCGGACGGCCTCGTGGGTGAAGGCTTCATTGTCGAAATCGTGGAAGGGATGGACGATACCCATATCCGTGCGCCCATGCGTGGCAAACGGCAGGCCGCGTTCATGCATCAGGCGAACGCGGGGATCGTCCGGCTCCGTGCGCGATATGATGACGCCATCGGCTGAACCTGTGTCGAGGATGTAGCGCACCGGCACCAGCGGATCCTTGCTGTGCGAATGCGGCGTGATGACCAGGTGGTATTGCGTGCCTGCCAGAACCTCGGAAATGCCGAAGACCATCTGGCTGGTGAAGCCCATGATTTCCTCGTCGATGCTCAGCACCAACGCGATGACATTGGTCTTGCCGGTGCGCAGGCGCACGCCGGCGCGGTTTGGCTGATAGCCCAACTGCCGGGCGACCATGCGCACGCGTTCCTTCGTTTCTGCGCCGATATCGGGGGCATCCTTCAAAGCGCGTGACACCGTGGTAATGCCAAGTCCGGTCATGAAGGCGATCGTCTTGAGCGTCGGGCGCTCCGGTGTCGTCTGCTGCGTGCCGCTCGCTGAAGTCTTCTTATTGTCCATTTCGTCCAAGCTCGCCTCCCGGCCGCCTCCCGCGACCAATCCGCTTATATTGCTCATGCTAGCGCTGCAAGCATAGATGCAACGCGATCGCTCCTTCGCCAATGATAAAAACTGTAACGATACAGTTCGATTGTCGAGCGTTATTTTATGACGACTTTCCGCAGTAATGCCCCTCGGTTGTATCGAGCTGCCATTTCGAAAATTTTTCCGTCCGTCATGGTTGGGCAAGGGAATGAGTGACGCTTGAAAAGATATTGGTCTATTAAAAACAATAGATTACTGCTCATTTTCACGGGATTTTCATTCGAGCCGAAGCTGCGAATGCGATGCTTTCCACAGGCCTGTATTCTTCTATAGGTTGTATAATCGCATGTGCTAGAAAAATTCGCGGATAGGCGGTTGCGCACCCAAAATGATTCGACTACGTTTTTCCGGCAACGTTTCAGTGAGGGAGGAGAACTCATGAATATTCGTTTGGTGGCCGCCGCTTTGCTCGCATCTGTCGCGATTCCGGCCTTCTCAGCAAACGCGACTGATCTTGAAGTGACGCATTGGTGGACATCGGGCGGTGAAGCAGCTGCCGTGAAGGTTCTGGCCGAGCAGTACAACGGTCTGGGTGACAATCACTGGGTCGACGGCGCGATCGCCGGATCCGGCTCGACCGCAACGCCCTTGATCGTCAGCCGTATTCTGGGCGGCAATCCGATGGGCGCAACGCAGCTCAACACGGGCCGTGACGCCGAAGAGCTCGTCAAGGCAGGCCTGATGACCGATCTGACGGATCTCGCGGAGAAAGAGCACTGGAAGGATATCATTCGCCCGGCGAGCCTGCTGGCTTCGTGCACCTACGAGGGCCGCGTTTATTGCGTGCCGCTCAATATTCACTCCTGGCAGTGGATGTGGGTCAACCGCCATGTCTTCGAAGACAACGGCATGAAGGTGCCGGCCAACTGGGATGAATTCGTGGCTGATGCGCCGAAGCTGCGCGAGAAGGGCATCGTTCCGCTCGCGACCGGCGCTCCGTGGCAGGTCGACGGCATGCGCAGCGTCATGCAGATCGGCATTGGCGGCAAGGAAACCTATCTGGCGATCTACCAGAAGAAAGACGCAGATGCCGTGAAGAGCCCCGAAAACCGCAAGGTTTGGGACGCTTTCGCGCAGGCTCGCGATCTGGTTGACGAGAGCTATTCCGGCCGTGACTGGAACGTTGCCACCAACATGGTCATCACAGGCAAGGCTGCCGCGCAGATCATGGGCGACTGGGCGCAGGGCGAATTCGGCGTCGCCAAGCAGGTTGCCGGCAAGGATTACGACTGCCTGCCGGGTCTCGGCTTCCATGGCCTGCTCGATACCGGCGGCGACAGCTTCTATTTCCCGAAGAACAGCAATGCCGATATCACCAAGGCCCAGCTCGAGCTTGCGAGCATGCTGGTTTCCAAGGAAACCCAGGTCAAGTTCAACCTCGCCAAGGGATCGCTGCCGGTGCGTGGCGATATCGATCTGAGCGCGGCCAGCAGCTGCATGAAGAAGGGTCTGGAGATCCTCAAGAACCCGGACAACGTCGTGCCGGGTGTCACTCAGCTGATCGACCCGGATACGCGCGGCCAGATGACCGATCTCGGGCTGCAGTTCTTCTCGTCGAAGATGACCGTGGATGAGGCGATCGAAAAGCAGGCCGCCATCTTCAAGCAGGCGCAGTAAGCACACGACCATCCTATCAATCGCGATGGCCGGCATCGGGACAGGCGAGAGTTTCGCCTGTCCCGGTCACGCCACCAACGGAGGTATCGATGGCTAACGCTGTCCGGCCATTTGGTCTGTTCCGCAACCTCAATGCGAAGATCGCCGCCATCCCCATGGTGCTGACGGTAATCGTCGTCTTCGTCGGCTGCACGCTGTGGACCGTCATCTATTCGTTCACGGATTCAAGGCTGCTGCCGAGCTCCAATTTCGTCGGCCTGGCGCAGTATCAGCGCCTTTGGGGCACCGATCGCTGGAACGTTTCGATTGGCAATCTGGCCACCTACGGCGTTCTCAGCCTGATTTTCTCGTTCGTCGTCGGCTTCGTTCTGGCCGTGCTGATGGATCAGAAGATCCGCTTCGAGAATACGTTCCGAACCATTTTCCTTTATCCCTTTGCCCTGTCCTTCATCGTGACCGGTCTGGTCTGGCAATGGATACTTGATCCAGCGCTCGGGCTGCCCAAGCTGGCGCAGGATATGGGATTCACGTGGTTCAATTTCGCGCTGCTCGGCAATCAGAAGACCGTGCTCTATGCACTCGTCATTGCCGGTCTCTGGCAGGGCACCGGTCTCGTGATGGTGCTGATGCTGGCGGGGCTGCGCGGGATCGACGGCGAGATCTGGAAGGCCTCGCGGGTTGACGGCATCCCGGCCTGGCGGACCTATATTTTCGTCGTTATTCCGATGATGCGCGGCGTCTTCGTCACCACGCTCGTCATTGTCGCTTCGGGCATCGTGCGCGTCTACGATCTGGTGGTCGCCATGACCGCAGGGGGGCCGGGCTTCGCGTCCGAAATGCCGGCAAAATACGTCTACGATTTCATGTTCCAGCGTTCGAACCTTGGGCAGGCGCTTGCCGCCTCCACGGTCATGCTGGTCACCGTGTTCATCTTCGTCGTGCCGTGGGCTCTCTATGAGTTCCGCCAGAAGCGCAGATAAGGGAGGCATCCAATGGCACTTGCCGCCACCATCGAGCCTTCGGGCGCAAAACCTAAGCGCCGCTTCGCGCCGCGCACCATCATGCTCTACGGCATTCTCGGGCTTGCAGCGCTCTACTACGTGCTGCCGCTCTACGTGATGATCGTCACCTCGCTCAAGGGCATGCCTGAGATACGCCTGGGCAATATCTTCGCGCCGCCCGTGGAAATCACCTTCGAACCCTGGGTCAAAGCCTGGTCGCAGGCCTGCACCGGGCTCTACTGCCACGGCATCCAGGTCGGCTTCTGGAATTCGGTAAAGATCCTCGTTCCAAGCGTCATCGTCTCGATCGCCGTCGCCTCGGTCAACGGCTATGCCTTGGCCAACTGGCGCTTCAAGGGATCGGAAATCTTCTTCACGATCCTCCTGTTCGGCGCTTTCATTCCCTACCAGGTCATGCTCTATCCGCTGGTCATGGTGCTGCGCGAACTCGGCCTGTTCGCAACGCTTGGCGGCATCGTGCTTGTGCATACGATCTTCGGCATGCCGATCAACACCCTGCTGTTCCGCAATTATTTCGCCTCGCTTCCGCCTGAACTCTTCAAGGCGGCGCGCGTAGACGGGGCGGGCTTCTGGCAGATCTTCCTGCGCATCATGCTGCCGATGTCGCTGCCGATCTTCGTCGTCGGCATCATCATCCAGATCACGGGCATCTGGAACGACTTCCTGTTCGGCGTCATTTTTGCCGGCACGCAGAACTATCCGATGACCGTGCAGCTCAACAACGTCGTCAACGCCGTGCAGGGCGTGAAGGAATACAACGTCAACATGGCCGCAACGCTACTGACCGGCGCGGTGCCGCTTATCGTCTATTTCGTCTCCGGACGGCTCTTCGTCCGGGGCATCGCCGCCGGCGCAGTGAAAGGTTGATCCATGAACAGCAGCGTTTCCATCAAAGACCTTTCGCTGAATTTCGGTGCGGTCAACGTTCTGAAAAATCTCAATCTCGAGATCAATGACGGCGAGTTTCTCGTGCTTCTGGGGTCATCGGGCTGCGGCAAGTCGACCTTGCTCAATTGCATTGCCGGTCTGCTCGATATCAGCGAAGGACAGATCTTCATCAAGGACAGGAACGTCACCTGGGAAGAACCCAAGGATCGCGGCATCGGTATGGTGTTCCAGTCCTACGCGCTTTATCCGCAGATGTCGGTGGAGAAGAACCTGTCTTTCGGCCTGCGCGTCGCCAAGGTGCCGCAGGACGAGATCAACAAGCGCATCGCCCGCGCGGCAGAGATCCTGCAGATCGAGCCGCTCCTGAAGCGCAAGCCGGCTGAGCTTTCTGGCGGCCAGCGCCAGCGCGTCGCGATCGGCCGCGCCTTGGTGCGCGATGTCGATGTCTTCCTCTTCGACGAGCCGCTGTCGAACCTCGATGCCAAGCTGCGCTCGGAGCTGCGTGTCGAAATCAAGCGGCTGCACCAGTCGCTTAAGAACACTATGATCTACGTCACCCACGATCAGATCGAGGCTCTGACGCTCGCCGACCGCATCGCCATCATGAAGAACGGCGTGATCATGCAGCTCGATGATCCCACGACGATCTATAACGAGCCGCGCAATCTCTTCGTGGCCGGCTTCATCGGATCGCCGTCGATGAACTTCCTCAAGGGCGAATTGGTGAACCGCGAAGGCAAGGTTGTGTTCGCGACCAATGATGTGCTGTTCTCGCTCGATGGCTACAAGGCCGGTGAAGCGCTGCAGGCCGGCCGCAAGGTCGTGCTCGGTGTTCGTCCCGAGCACATCAAGGTAAACGAGGAAGCGGCGTCGGGTGCGGAAGTCCATAATGCCACCGTCGACATCGAGGAGCCGATGGGCGCCGATAATCTGCTTTGGCTCAAGCATGCCGGGCATACCATGTCGGTGCGTGTCAATGGTGCCCGGAGATTTGGCCCGGGTTCGGCCGTGAAGCTCGGCTTTGACATGTCCCTCGCATCGCTCTTTGATGCGCAGACAGAACTCAGAATTTGATCCATGCACGGAGGCGGTCTGACCGCCTCCATCTCACCGCGGTCCGGGGAGGTCCGATGTCGTCTTCGCTCAATGACAATTTCACCGTCGATCTGGCCGGGACGTGGAGGTTGACGTCTCCCGACAGCGACCACTCGCTCCTGATGTCCCTGCCTGGTGATGTTCACACGGCTCTTAATGCGGAAGGGCTTATTCCCGATCCTTACTTCGGCCGGAACGAAGAGGTCGTGCAGTGGGTTGCCAAGCAGGATTGGGAACTGACGCGCAGCTTCACTCTCGATGATGCCGGGGGCGACTGGTATCTCGATATCGACTATCTCGACACCATCGCTAGCGTCTATGTCAACGATGCGCTCGTGCTGGAGGCGAATAACTGCTTCCAGCGCTATCGTCCCGATGTTTCGAAGGCGCTGAAGACGGGCGAAAACACCATTCGCGTCGTCCTGCATTCGAGCATTTCGGCTGGCGCCGCCCTGCAGGCGAAGCAACCTTTCTACATTCCCTACAGCACCGGCAATTCACCGATCCCGAACGGCAACATGCTGCGCAAGCCGCAATGCCATTTCGGCTGGGACTGGAACATCGCGATCGCGCCGCTCGGTCTCTACGGCACTATTGCGCTGAAGAAGCTCGAAATCGCCCGGATCGAGAATGTTGTCACCCAGCAGATTCATAATGACGACGGCTCGGTCGATCTCAAAGTGACGGTGGCGCTGTTTGCCAAGGGAACGGGGATCGCGCAGCTCTATTTCTCGCTCGATGAGGAACGGGTGCGCCTCGATGTCGGCGTCAATGCCGGTGAAACCTCGATCACCCACTTCTTCCACATCGACAAACCAAAGCTCTGGTGGCCGGCCGGCAATGGCGAGCAGGTGCTCTATGCCCTGTCCGTCGAAACCAATTTCGAAACCGTCACCCGACAGATCGGTCTGCGGACGGTCGAGTTGATCACCACGGAGGATGAAGCGGGAAGCCGTTTTGCCTTGAAGATCAATGGCCGCGAAATCTTTGCGCGTGGCGCCAACTGGATTCCGGCGGATGCCTTGTTTTCGCGCTCCAAGCCGGAGCTGACCGAAGCTTTGCTGCAATCGGCCGCGGATGCAAATATGAATGCAATCCGCGTCTGGGGCGGCGGTTTCTACGAGCATGACTGGTTCTACGAGACCTGCGACCGCCTGGGCCTCATGGTTTGGCAGGACTTCATGTTCGCTTGCAATCTCTATCCCTCGACCGGCGATTTCTTGGAGAATGTCGAGGAGGAAGTAGACTATCAGGTTCGCCGGCTCGCGACGCATCCCTCTGTCGTTCTCTGGTGCGGCGACAATGAGCTGGTGGGCGCACTCACCTGGTTCGAGGAATCCCGCAAAGATCGCGATCGTTATCTCGTCTCCTATGATCGCCTGAACAGGACGATCGAGACGGCGATGAAGAAGGCGCTACCGGATGCGATCTGGTGGCCGTCGAGCCCGGCTTCGGGCTATCTCAACTTTGGCGACGCATGGCATGCCGATGGCTCCGGTGACATGCACTACTGGTCGGTGTGGCACGAGAACAAGTCCTTCGACAATTATCGCACCGTGCGCCCGCGCTTCTGCTCGGAATTCGGCTTCCAGTCCTATACCTCGCTGCCCGTCATCAAGACCTATGCCGAGGCGAAAGATATGAACATCGCCTCTCCGGTCATGGAGCTGCACCAGAAGAATGCCGGCGGCAACGAGCGTATTGCCGGCACCATGTTCCGTTATTTCCGTTTTCCGAAGGATTTTCCGAATTTCGTCTACCTGAGCCAGGTCCAGCAGGGCCTCGCGATCAAGACGGCGGTGGAATATTGGCGGTCGCTGAAACCGCATTGCATGGGCACCATTTACTGGCAGCTGAACGACACGTGGCCGGTGGCCTCATGGTCGAGCCTGGATTATGGCGGTCGGTGGAAGGTGATGCATTATCTGGTGCGCCGCTTCTTCCAGCCCGTATCTGTTGCGGCCATTCCGTCCGAGGACAACAAGACGATCCGCTTCTCGCTCGTCAACGATACCAATTCCGATGTCACTGTGGATATCTCCGTCTCGCTGTTGAAGCTCAACGGAGAGCGGGTGCCGCTGAGCACGGCGCATGCCGTATGCACGCCGGATGCCGCCGTCACGGCATTGTCGATCGACGCAGATCAGTTGCCGGCCGATTGCCTGCTGGCGTGGCGTTTCACCGCATCGAATGGCATGGGCGGCGAGGGGCATTATGTCCACGGCACATACAAGGCGCTCGAGCTTCAGCCCGCCGGCCTGACGGTGCTGAGGGAGGAAAAGGAAGAGAACGGGACAGTGGAACTCACCGTCACCGCAAAGGGACTTGCGTTGTTCGTGATGATCGAGAGCGAAATCGAGGGACGTTACTCCGACAACGCCTTCGATCTTGCCGCCGGCGAAAGCCGCCGCGTCATTTTCACGCCGACCAAGCCCGTTGCGGGCGGCGTTCCTGCATTCCGTATCTATGATCTGCAATCCAGCCAGTCGGTGGATTGAACTATCGCACCGCATCGGCGGCGCTTTCGGGGCCAAAAGCCCAAGACAGACGGCCGGGAGGCCATTGGAGGAGTATCGATGACGAAACTTGGATTTCAGCTTTATAGCGCTCGCAATTTTCAGCCTTATTCGGAGATCTTCGTAAAGCTCGGCAAGGCGGGCTATTCCGAAGTCGAGGGTTTCGGCGGCATCTACGCCGATCTCGACGAGGCGGGCCTCAAGAGCCTGCGCGCCGAACTCGACAAAAACGGGCTACGGATGGCAAGCGGCCATTTCAGCCCGGATTTCCTCGACGGCGAAGTGCAGAAGTCGCTCACCATCGGCAAGGTCCTTGGCATGGATTCGATCTATGCGCCGCATATCGCTGCCGATCAGCGTCCGACCGATGCCGCCGGCTGGCGTGCTTTCGGCAAGCGCCTGCATGAAATGAGCAAGCCTTACAAGGATGCGGGCTTTGAATTCGGCTGGCACAACCACGACTTCGAATTCGTCAAGCAGGCGGACGGCTCGTTGCCGATCGAGCAGATCTTCGAAGCCGCCCCGGATATTTCCTGGGAAGCAGACATCGCCTGGGTCATTCGTGGCGGCGGCGATCCCTTCGCCTGGATCGAAAAGCTCGGTCCGCGCATCACCGCCGTTCACGTCAAGGACATTGCGCCGGCTGGCGAGAACAAGAACGAAGACGGCTGGGCCGATGTCGGTCACGGCACGGTTCCGTGGGCGAAGCTGCTCAAGGCGCTGGCCGGCACCAAGGCCAAGCACTTCGTGGTCGAACATGACAATCCGAGCGACGTCGATCGTCTGATCACCCGCTCCATCGCATCCTTCAAGAGCTTTTGAGGCATTTCCACATGGCTAAGGAACTTGGCGTCGGCATCATCGGATGCGGCAATATCTCAACCACCTATTTCTCGCTTGCACCGCTCTTCAAGGGATTGAAGGTGCTGGCTTGCGCTGACATCAACATGGAAGCGGCGCGGGCGCGCGCCGAGGAATACAAGGTCAAGGCCCAGACAATCGACGAACTGCTCGCCAATGACGAGCTCGACGTCATCGTCAACCTGACCATCCCGGATGCGCATTTCCCGGTTTCGAAGCGCATCCTCGAAGCCGGCAAGCACGTCTACTCGGAAAAGCCGCTCGTGCTGACATTGGAGCAGGGCGAGGAGCTGCGCCGCATCGCCAAGGACAAGGGGCTCGCCGTCGGCTGCGCTCCCGACACCTTCCTCGGCGGCGCTCACCAGCTCGCGCGCAGATTCATCGATGACGGCGGTATCGGCCGCATCACATCGGGCTCTTGCCATGTGATGAGCCCCGGCATGGAAATGTGGCATCCGAACCCGGACTTCTTCTTCCTGCCCGGCGGCGGCCCGATCCTCGATCTCGGCCCTTACTATGTCGCCAACCTGATCAATCTGATCGGCCCGGTGAAGCGCGTGGGTGCCATGACCTCCATGGCGTCGCCGACACGCACCATCACCAGCCAGCCGCGCAATGGCGAGCTCATCCCGGTGAAGACGCCAACAACGATCCAGGCGTTGCTGGAGTTCGCCAGCGGTGCCAGGATCACTCTGACGGCAAGCTGGGATGTCTGGTCGCACCGCCATGCCAATATGGAGCTCTACGGCACCGAGGGTTCGCTCTACGTGCCTGATCCGAACTTCTTCGGCGGCACAGTCGAGGCAAGCGGACGTGACAAGGACATCAAGCCGCTGGAAAACTGGGCGCATCCTTTCGGCATCGCCAACCAGGAAAGCCCGAGTGGCGCGCGCGCCAACTATCGCACCGCCGGCCTCGCCGACATGGCGGCATCGCTGATCGACGGACGCGATGCGCGTTGCTCGCTCGATCGTACCCTGCATGGCGTCGACGTCATGACATCGATCCTGAAGTCTGGCGAAGAGGGTCGTTTCATCGATCTGACCACGACCTGCACACAGCCGGCGGCACTTGGTATCGAAGAAGCGCAAGCGCTCTTGAAGTAAACGCAATAAAAGCTAGTTTGCGCGCGGGTGAACAACCCGCGCGTTTTTTCCATTTCGAAGGAATTTCACCATGGCCTGGCAACCGGCATCCGATCGCTATTCAAAAATGAAATACAACAGAACCGGCCGTTCCGGTCTGAAGCTGCCGGCCGTTTCGCTGGGGCTTTGGCACAATTTCGGCGGCGATACACCGCATGACCGCAAGGTGGACATGTGTCGCACGGCCTTCGACCTTGGCATCACCCATTTCGATCTCGCCAACAATTACGGACCGCCTCCCGGCAGTGCCGAGACCGCGTTCGGCGAGATCATGCGCACAGAGTTCGCCGGTCTGCGCGACGAGTTGATCATCTCCTCCAAGGCAGGCTACGACATGTGGCCGGGTCCTTACGGCGAATGGGGCAGCCGCAAATATCTGATCGCCTCGTGCGACCAGAGCCTGAAGCGCATGGGCCTCGACTATGTCGATATCTTCTATTCCCACCGCTTCGATCCCGACACGCCGCTCGAAGAAACCTGCGGTGCACTCGATCATATCGTGCGTTCGGGCAGGGCGCTGTATGTCGGCATCTCCTCCTACAACTCTCAGCGCACGCGCGAGGCTGCCGCCATTCTCAAGGATCTCGGCACGCCATGCCTGATCCATCAGCCGAGCTATTCCATGCTCAATCGCTGGGTCGAGGATGACGGTCTGGTGGATACGCTCGAAGATCTCGGCATCGGCTCCATCGTCTTCTCGCCGCTGGCGCAGGGCATGCTGACGACGAAGTATCTCGGCGGTATTCCGGACGACAGCCGCGCCGCACAGAACCACTTCCTGAAGCGCGATTTCATCCGCCCGTCGATCATCGACAATATAAGAAAGCTCAACGAGATCGCCGAGAAGCGCGGCCAGACGCTGGCGCAGATGGCGATCGCCTGGGTTCTGCGCGGCGACCGCATCACTTCCGCCCTGATCGGCGCCAGCCGTTCGTCGCAGATCGTCGATTGCGTCAAGGCGCTCGACAATCTCGACTTCACTGCCGAAGAGCTGAAGCAGATCGACATCTACGCCAAGGAAGCTGACGTCAATCTCTGGGCCAAATCGGCCGAGCGGGACTGATGACCTGAGACGCCCGGAACCATGTTCCGGGCGTTTTTCATCGTTCCGGCGCTGCTATTGTTTCGACGGGCGAGAGCGTCTCATTCATGCGTTTTCGGTAAAGGCCGGGCAGACGTCTGCAACGATTGTGTTCTGCTGTAGCGCTGACCGGAATACTCTTAAAAGATTGCTCTTCTCCATTACGCAATTGTAATTCGACTGTCAGATACGTTTCATGTCTGTCACGATAAGAGTGCGCGCAGATTCTGAAATGAGGAAACATCAATGAAAAAAATCTTCACCGTTCTTCTTGCGGCATCCGTCCTGTCGATGCCGTTGGCTGCGACAGCACAAGTCAAGCCGGCGCCGGTCGGCAAGCAAGCTGTCGCTGTCGAGAAGGAGGTGGCGAAGAAGAAGGTCGTCGTGCGCAAAGGCGGTTGGGTAAAGGGGCGGCGCTTGTCGGCTTCCGACCGGCGCCGCGCGGTGGAAATCGACTATCGCGCCTTGCAGCTGTCCACGCCGCCGCGCGGCTATCATTGGGTTCGCATCAAGAACAATTTCCTGCTCGTCGGTATTACGAGCGGCCTGATCTCCAAAGTGCAAGAGGCCCGGTAGTTCCTGAGCGATACCGGCTGACACGGTGAGGGCGGTCTTCGGAGCGCCCTTTTTTCTTGCCCTAAAATGCGAGGCGCCTGGAATCAAAATCCCCGGCGCATGGCCGGGGATTTTCAGTATTCGCGCGTACCTCGATTTCAGCTCAAGCGGCCTGCCGCGTGTGCCAGCATGGTGTAGACCTTGCCGGTATCCGACGTGAGATAGGATTGGGTGACGGTGCGATCGCGATCTGTGCGGGCAACGTCGGCAAGCAGCTTTTCGAAATCAGCGATGTAGCGATCGACGGCGGTGCGAAATTCCGGTTCGCGGTCGTACTTACGCTTGATCTCGTCAAAGGTCTGCTGACCCTTCAGTGTGTAGAGACGACGGGTGAACACATCGCGTTCGCCGCGCTGGTAACGGCGCCACAGATCGACCGAGGCGTCGTGATCGATAGCGCGAGCGATATCGACCGACAGCGAATTCAGCGACTCAACGACGTGACGCGGGTTGCGGGCAGCCGGAGCGACTGGCTGTTCCACCTGCGCACGCGGCGCGGCCTGACGTGCCGGCGGCAGATCCGCGTTCTCATCGCGGGAGGCGCCGCGCAGCAAGTCGCTGATCCAACCGCCACCGGCTACCGTTTCCTGACGGGCGGGAGCGGGCGTTTCAGCGGGACGCTGCGGCTGGACAGCCGGGCGCTCGGCAGGGATGGAACCGCGAAGACCGAGTGACGCGACCGAAGGCTGCTGCGGCTGCGACGCTGGTTGCTGGACGCTCTGCTGCGGAGCCACCGGCTGAGGCTGAGGAGCAGCCGGCTGCGGCCTCGGAGCGGGAGCAGCGGCGGCCGGCGCGGGTGCTGCGGGGGTAGGTGCTGCGGGCTGCGGACGCGCTGCAGGTTGGGCATTTGCCAGAGCGCGTGCTGCAGGCTCGGAGATTTCCAGCTGCTGCGTCGAGCGGCCGACGATCTGCGAGATGTCCTGCAACGCCTTGATCTGTTCCGCCACGGCGCGACGCATGGCAGCAGCACTTTCCTTGGCTTCTTCCGGCAGGTCGAACGCGCCGCGCTTCAGTTCGCTGCGGGTCATGTCCAGTTCGCGACGGATATCGCCGGCCGAACGACGGATCTCGTCGGTGGCGCCGGCGAAGCGGCCAATCGCGTCATCCACCGCGACACGGAGGGTTTCGCGCAGTTGCTCGGCTGCACCGTCGGAGGTCTTGCCGGCTTCGGCAAACATCCGCTCGACGTCCGACAGCGACGATGTCAGGCCGCCGCGCAGGCGGTTGGTGATATCTGTGGAGCGGCGTTCGGCGTTGGCGAAGGTGCTTTCCATCGCCTGGCTTGCTTCCTCGCCGGCCTTCTGGAGCGAGCCGCGCATGCTTTCAGCTGCATCCTCGGCACGCTTCTCGGCATCGGAGAGAACGCGACCGATATCTGCGAAGGAAGACTGCACGCTCTGGCGCAGATTGCCGGTGACCTGATTGGAGCGCTGCTCGGCGCGGTCGAAGGCGGTTTCCACCATGGAGCCGAGGGCACGCATGGTGTTCTCGATCTCTTCGGAGCGCTGAACGAGGCCGACAGCCAGATTCTGCAGTGCCGTTTCACGCTCTTCCAGCGTCGATACAAGGTTGGATTGGGCCGCACCCAGGAGCTGAGACGCTTGCGACAGCACCTTGGAGTGATCGTCGAAACGACCGACGATGCTGCCGACCTGCGACAGGGTCTGGCCGGTGATCTCGGACAACTTGTCGACCTTGCCTTCAAGGAGACGGCTCGAAGCCGAAACCATCTCGCCCGCCTTGGTGGCCGAGTCGGCGAACCGTGCCGATGTTGCGCTGAGGCGATCGTCGACGCTTGCGAACTCGGCTGCGGCGTTGGAGAGCAGGCCGGTGATCGCGGAGTTGTTTTCCGCGAGACGAGCGATGATGCCGTTGACGCTTGCGAGCAGGTTGTTTTCCAGCGCGCTGACGGTGCTGACCGCATGTTCGGTGCGCGATGCGATGGCGTTGATCAGGGCGGCGTTTTCGGCGCGCAGGCGCTCCGTGCTTTCCTGGGCAGCCGCAGAGATGAGGGCGGCGGCCTCCTGACCTGTTGCAGCGTAGCGGTCGACGATCGGGCGAGCCTTTTCGTCGATCAGGCGCGACAGTTCGGTGGAGCGTCCAGCCAGCATTGAGTTCAGATCGCGGGTGCGCTCGTCGAGCGACGTGCGGATCGAGGAGCCACGAGCTTCCAGTGCCTTGTCGACATCGGCGAGGGTGGCGTCGATCTCGCGGGCACGGTCTTCCAACGAGGTGCGGATGGCCGTTGTACGCTCTTCTAGCGCACGCTCGACCTGAGACATGGTGGACGCGATCTGCTCGCTGCCGCCTGCAAGCGTGTTGCGGATGGCCGAGCCGCGGGCTTCCAGCGACTGTTCGGCCGAGGACAGGGCCTGCGAGATCGTGTTGACCTGATTGCTGACGAGGCCTTCGGCTTCCGCGACCTTGTTGACGATTGCATTGCCGGCCTCGGAGAAGGTCTGCGCGACGGCGGCTGCCTGGCTCGCCAGACGGTTCTGCGTCTCCGAGACGCGGTTGACCAGATCGTCAGAGCGCTCGGTCATGGCGCGGGTGAAGGCGTCGCTGTGAGTGCCCAGGTTTTCGGCAAACTGCTGGCCGGTATTGGCAAGCAGATCGGCGGTGCGGGTCGCCTCACTGTCCATGCCCTGGGCTGCGTCGGCGACTGCGGTACGTAGCGTGGTTGCGAGATTGGCAGCCTTGCCTTCGATGGTGCGGTTGACGGCTTCGAGGCCGAGATTGAGGGCGCGATCCATCGTGGCCAGGCGCTCTTCGATGCGGGCTGCAGCCTCGTTACCGCTGCTGTCGATCCTGGCCGAGCCGGTCGCCAGCGTATCCGAGAGGCGGTTGCCTGCTGCGTCGACCTGGGCGGTGACACCGGACACTCCCTCATGGATACGGTTTTCGAGGGCCGAAAGGCTTGCCTCGACGCGCGAACCGGTTTCCGAAAAGCGGCTGTTCATGCCGTCGATCGACTGGTTGAGGTTGGAAGAGAAGGTTTCGGCGGAGCGGGCAATGTCGCCTGCGGCCTGCTGAATCCGGCCGGCGATATCGCCTGCGCCGGTGTTCAGGCGATCTTCCAACGCCCTTGCGCTCATGTCGATGGTTTGGCGCAAAGAAGCCTCACGGTCTTCGAGCGACATTTCGAGCATGCTGGCGCTGGTGGCGATCGATGTACCGATGTTGGTGGTCTGCTCAAGCAGCGTATTGTCGATCTGAGCGTGGGCGTCGCGAAGCGTCAGGCTGATCGCGTTGCTGCGATCTTCCAGCGTAGAGCGCATGCGCTCGTAGGCCGAGGCAAGGTTCTGATCCATCTCGGACAGGCCGGTGCCAAGCGTGTTCTCGAACTGACGTGTCGTGCTTCCGAGGACATCTTCCATCCGATCGGCACTGCTGCCGAGCATTCCGGACAGGGATTCCGTGTGTGCCGCGAGCGAACGATCGAGGCGATCCTGATTCTCCGTATAAGCAGCGCGAATAGCATCCGCCTTGTCGCCAAAGGCGCCTGCTACGCGGGATTCGGCACCGGAGACACTGTCGAGCAGGGCGTTGGCACGCGATTCCAGGGCGCTTTCGAACCGGTTCTGGTTTTCGGCGAGCGAGATCGCGAAGGCCATGCTCTTGTCATCAAGCGTGTTGGTCAGAGCGTCGTGGCCGCTCGTTACAGTATGGGCAATGGCTCGGGCGCTGCTCGAGAGGGTTTCCTCCAGCTTTGCCTGGTTTTCCGAGAGCGAGATTGCCAGCGCCATCGTTCTGTCGTCGAGGCTGTTGACGATCTTGTCATGCGTACCGGCCACCGTGCTGGACAGCGCATCCAGGCGGCTCGAAAGGGTGTCTTCGAGGCGCGACTGGGTGTCGGAGAGCGAAATGGCAAGTGCCATCGCCTTATCGTCCAAGGCGTCGGCGAGTGCCGCGTGATTGTTGGTGAATGCGCTGGCGATGGCCTCCGCACGATTGGCAAGCGTTGCTTCGAGGCGAGACTGGCCGTTCGTCAGAACATCGGACAGCGCTCTTGTCTTGCCGTCCAGGGTATCGGCGACGCGGTCGGCATGGCCGGAAACGGTGTCCTCAAGGCGAGCCTGGGTTTCGGAGAGAGCAATGGCAAGCGCCATCGTCCTGTCGTCCAGGGTATTCGTGACGCTTTCCGTGTGACCGGAGACAGTGCTTTCCAGGCGAGCCTGGCTCTCGGCCAATGCGACGGCCAACGCCATCGTCCGGTCATCCAGTGCGTCTGCCAAAGCGGCGTGATTGCCGGCGAACGCCCTGATGATCTCTTCAGCGCGATTGGATAGCGTTTCCTCAAGGCGGCTTTGTCCGCTGGTCAAGGCGGCCGCGAGTGCGCTCGTCTTGCCTTCCAGCGTGGTTGTGACGCGATCGGCATGTCCGGAGACGGTTTCTTCGAGACGGGCCTGGGTTTCGGAGAGAGCGATGGCAAGCGCCATCGTCTTGTCGTCCAACGTGTTGGCAACGCTTTCGGTGTGGCCGGAGACGGTGCTTTCCAGGCGAGCCTGGCTCTCAGCCAGTGCGACGGCCAACGCCATCGTCCTGTCGTCGAGTGCGTTGGTGACGCTTTCCGCATGTCCGGAAACGGTGCTTTCCAGGCGTGCCTGGCCCTCTGCCAAGGCGCGGGCGAGCGCACCGGTCTTGCCATCTAGCGTCTCGGTGACGCGGTCGGCATGTCCGGAGACGGTTTCTTCCAGACGAGCCTGGCTCTCGGAAAGAGCGATGGCAAGCGCCATCGTCCTGTCGTCGAGTGCGTTGGTGACGCTTTCCGCATGTCCGGAAACAGTGCTTTCGAGACGGGTCTGGCCCTCTGCAAGAGCACGGGCAATGGCCTTGGTCTTTTCATCCAGGGTGCCGGCGACCTGTTCGGCATGTCCGGAGACAGTATCCTCCAGGCGCGACTGGCTTTCCGAGAGAGCGATGGCAAGTGCCATCGTCTTGTCGTCGAGCGTGTCGGCGATTTTTCCATGCGTATCGGCAAGCACACCGGTGATGGCATCGGCGCGGCTCGCCAACGTATTCTCCAGGCGAAGCTGGTTCTCAGCCAGCGAGATCGCCAGCATCGAGGTGCGTTCGTCGAGGGCGGCGGTCAGATGCTCATGGGAGCCGCTGACGGCGCTGACGATGCCTTCGGAACGATCGGCCAGGGTCTTCTCAAAGCGCGACTGATTGTCGGCCAGAGCGCCGAACAGAGCGCTGCTGCGCGAGGCCATGACGGCGTCGATACGCTCATGAGCGGAGCCCAGAGCTTGCGTGATTTCGCTGGTACGCGACGAGAGCGTGTCGTTGATCTCGGCGGCACGGCCCGTGAAGGTCGTGGTGAGTTCCTCGGTGCCGCTCTGCAGCGCGGCGGTGACGTCGCGGGTCACACCCTGCACAGCATTGGTGAAGGTGTTGGCGTGGGTCGACAGGGCGGAATGCAATTCGCCTGTGCCGGAGCTGAGGGCTGACGAAATTCCGCTGGTGGCGTTCTGGAGTGCGGAGCTGATTTCGTCGGCTCTGGAGCCGATTGCGCTTTCCAGCACTTCCTGGCCGGTTGCAAGCGTGGTCGCAAGAGCGAAGGACTGATCCGTGAGGGACGAGCCCAGACGCTCGATGCTCGACGTCAGAATACCTTCGAGAGCTTCGGAGTTGCTGCCGAGCGATTGATTGATCCGCGCAAGGCTTTCCGAAAGCTTGCTGTCCAGCGTGCCTGCGCGCTTGTCGAAGGCAGAGGTAAACTCTGAAACACGATCGTCGAAAGTCGTCGAAAGCTGAGCAATCGTCGACTGGAAGCGTTCCTCGAAGAAGCCGGAGCGCAGATCGATGTCCATGATGGCATCGTCGGCTGTCGACTGCAGGCTCTGGCGGAAGCTCGCGCCCTTTTCGTCGAGCGACGAATTGAGCTTGGCAAGAACATTATCCAGCGTACCGGTAATGGAGCGTTCGCCGCCGGTCAGGCTCTCGCTGATTTCGCGGGTGCGGGCAACCAGCGTTTCGTTGAGCTGGCGAGCGCGGTCGTTGAGCGCGTTGTTCAACTTTTCCGTATTCGCATCAAGCGTGGAAGCGCGGGTCTCGAACTGACCAAGCAGTTCCTTGCCGCGCTCACCGAGCGTCGACGACAGGGCGTCCATACGGGAATCGAATTCGTTGCTAAGGGCAAGGCCCGAAGCGTTCAGGTTCTGCAGGAGGCTGTCGGTCTTGGCGGACAGCAGCGTTCCGAGCGCCTGAACGGCGGAATCCGACTTCTCCATCAGCGCTGCGGCGCGCGTGTCTATCATTGAAGCGAAAGCTTCGCCCGAGGTTGAGAGGCGCACTGCGATCTCTTCGGTCGCGAGCGACAAGTCTTCCTTGATCTGATCATGAACGCCGGCGATCGACGAGCGGATCCGCTCGGCGTGATTGACGATCGCATCGCGCTCGGTGCCCAGTTCATGAACCAGGCCGCGGACGCGCAGTTCGTTGTCGGCATAGCTGCGCTCAAGCGCGTTGACTTCGGAATGGACGAGCGTTTCCAGTTCGGTGGCGCGCGCAATGGTCCGCTCTATGCCTTCGTTCATCGCGGAGACTTCGCGGCGAACGGCCTGACCGACCGTCATGATGCGCTCGGAGGCAACCGTTTCGGGTTCGACAAGGCGCAGGGCGACCTCCGCCATGGACCGCGCGGCGTTGCGCATGTCATGCGCCCGCGAAATCATCATACCGAAGGCGTAGAAAAGCAGGACGGGGACGACGACACCGACGATGCAGGCAATGACGCCGGGGAGGGCGGCGAGATCGGCAATCGAATGGATGTTGCGGATCTGCTCGCCATAAAGAAGGAAGGCGAGGCCGGCGCCGCCGATGATCCAGAACAGCGAGAAGATCGTCGCGTTGCGGACAGCATGGCTCTGCGAGCCACCATCGAGCGCCTTCAGGATACTGGCGGGGCTTGCCCGGTTGCCGTCGTTGGCGGCTGCCAGGTTCGGGCTCTTCGGCGCCTCGGCGGGGCGTGGGGATGCGCTCGGGGCGGCTGCACTGCGTGCGCCGGTGGACTTGCGAGCGGCATCATCCATGGTCTGCTTGATCGGCTGTTTCGGCGGCTCAGACACTTTTCGCTCCGGGACATCAGGCGCAGGACCGCTGCGAGACTCCAAGTTCTCGTCACTGAAATCGATCTGCAATGCTTCGTCCAATGCCTGAAAGGCCTTGTCCTCGACCGACTCGATGTACTTCTTGTTCGCCATGCGGTTACGCCTCGTTACAAACTCACTCGGGCCTGCCGTGTCGTTTCCGGTAATTCCGCCGTGTCCGGAAAAGACGAACCCTGCTTCCCGTGGGGGCCTCCGCTTCCAGTCGAAACCGGCCTTGGATTTCCCATTACATTTCAGAGTGGATAACTGGTTTTTCAAACGGATGTTATGAAAAGATTACCATCATCCACTTCCTGGGCAAAGACATGTGCCATCTACCCAATTTACCAGTATCGTAGTGACACATTCCCCCAGTCATGACAATTAATTCCACCTTAAATACAGTGGATCGTTAGGGTCGCGTTAACCCTCTTTGCACGTTCAACGTCATGAAAATCCAAGATTTTGAGCATGTTTAACGCACGTTAACCATGTCTCGAGTTTTACGCCCTCAATGTGCCAAAATTTAACTCGATGGCCATCCCCTGGCCGCAAGTATAGGGCAGGTCGCTAATACAGTCATAGATAAAGGACGGGAGCGTTGGCACATGGCAGCATCGAATATTGCATTTGAATCTCCGGATAACTCGCGAGGAGCGCCCCTTTCGCGAACGAAGGCAATCGATCTCGATCATCTCGGAAAACAGACGATGGGCGACAAGGCACTCGAAGTCGAGGTGCTGCAGATGTTCGCCCGTCAGGCTCGCTCCTGTCTGCAGGAGATCGGCAGCGGAGACGCCAAGCGTATTCATGCCGCGTCACACAAGCTGACAGGTGCGGCGAGCGCCGTCGGTGCGTTTCGCGTTGCGGACGCCGCAGCTGCACTCGAAAGGAATGGAGGCGACGCCGCACAAATGGCCGCCGTCACCACCACGGTGATCGAGGCTGAGAATTTCATCCTCAAATTGTCGCGCTGACCCCTTCGCTCAGACAATCGGTGAATGCTTGCGCCGCCAGACGGGTCAAACCGTTTCGGCGGCGCAAATGTTGACTGGCTAGGCGATTTGTTGGAAGTAAAATTCCGGATCGTCCTTCATTCACGAATTTCGGAATTCACTGACATGACCAAACTGACCATCGTCGCCTTCGACGGCACGCGCTTTGAACTCGACGTCGACAACGGATCCACCGTAATGGAGAATGCCGTGCGCAACTCCGTCCCCGGCATCGAAGCTGAATGCGGCGGTGCCTGCGCCTGTGCCACCTGTCATGTCTATGTCGACGAGGAATGGACGGAGAAGGTCGGCAGCCCCGAGGCGATGGAAGAAGACATGCTCGACTTCGCCTTCGACGTTCGCCCGAACTCGCGTTTGTCCTGTCAGATCCGCATGAAGGCTGCCTTTGACGGGCTCGTCGTCCACGTGCCGGAACGCCAGGCTTAAAGCGCCCTTTTTGGGCTGCCTGCGTTTTTCCTGCTGGTCTGTCTGATATTGAGATTGGCGGCCCGTACCAAAAAGATGCCCCGCTCAGCTGGTGCAGCGAGCGAGGCGAGGCGGGCGCATCACCACAGGCAAGGGAGGAAACACCTGTGGCTTCAGGACGCGCCAGGAGAAGACTTAGCGCATGCTATGGAAAAGAAACCCCACTGCGCCCCTCAGCGAAAAACCTGACGGCGCAGGCACTCAAAACGTTTCATTCGAGATATAGCCCGGTCTTTGGAATCAGTCGGTACATCTATCTCTGTGAAGGATAGGAAAAACCTATTTCAGATTCTGGTAAAGTTCAAAGAGCGAAAAAACGGGACGATTCACAGATATAGTGGCTGTTTTCACACAGCAGACGGCTTCCCGACGGACATTTTTATGGAATGCGAGCTGCCGCGAGTGAATTAAGGGCTCTTCTGCCGGCTACGATAATAGAGCAGCCTCTGCATCCGGCTCGTGAAGTTGATTGCCTCGATGCGATCGAAGCGTGCCTGATCGGCATCGTGCCGTTCGGTTTCCCGCTCGGTCACTTCATTGGCCTTTTCCTGAAGCGTGTCGCAATCGGCCGCGGGCCGCAGGGCGAGGATCTGCCGTTCCATCTGCCGGGCATGCTGGCGGGCGATTTCGACGTGGCGGTCCTCGTGGCGACGGATGTCGGCAGCCAACGTATCCCAAATCATCGAGAGCTGCTTGTCGGCATTGCGCCGATCGCGCCAGCGGGGAAGGATGATTTCCGTATCGACGGTCACCTTGACATCGGAGATGTAGCAACGACCATCCGCCTCGCTATAGGTCGCGTTGCCGCCGAAGCGAATTTTCGTGGCGCCAGGGTGATGGCTGCTGGAACCCATTGCCAACGGTCCGCGCTGATTGAGTGCAGCATCGAGTTCGTCGGCGGTGCGGCCCTTGATGTCGAAATAGGAAATGGATTTGCGGGCGACGACCTCGGCCTTGGCCATTCCGGGTAGGCAGAACGCGAGCAGCAGAGCACACGAAATACTGAACTTATGGGATGCAAGCGGCATTCGTGTCGCTACCATGTTGAACTTCGGTAAACCTTGCGGCATAGCCACTGTGAGCGCAATATCAAGCGCAAGGTTTTTTCATTTTCAATGGGATGGGATCGTTCTTGACGGAGCTTCGCAGCCATATATGGCATGTTGCACATGGCCGCAGCATCGAGGTCGGCAAGCAAGGCGTGATCATGGCGATCGTCAATGTGACGCCGGATTCCTTCTCCGACGGCGGGCATTATGAGGCGGTCGACGCGGCGGTTGCGCATGCGCTGGCCTGCGTCGAAGACGGGGCTGCCATCATCGATGTCGGCGGCGAATCGACCAAGCCCGGCGCCGATGCTGTCAGCGCCAGCGAGGAGCAGGGGCGGGTGCTGCCCGTCATCGAAGCCCTGCGCAGCAGGACCGATGCACTGATCTCGGTCGATACCTATCGCGCCGATACGGCCCGGCTGGCGATCGGCGCGGGTGCGCATATCGTCAACGATGTCTTCGGTCTGCAACGCGAGCCGGATATAGCTGTCTTGGCCGCGCAGACGGGAGCGGGATTGTGCATCATGCATACGGGACGCGACCGGCAGAAGCTGCCCGACGTGATCGACGATCAACTGCTGTTTCTCAACCGCTCGCTCGATATCGCCGCCGCCGCCGGCGTCGGCACGCAGAATATCGTGCTCGACCCCGGGTTTGGTTTTGCCAAGGAGAGCGCCGAGGAAAACCTTGAGCTGATAGCGCGTTTCAACGCGCTGCTTCGGTTCGAACTGCCGCTTCTGGTCGGCACTTCGCGCAAGCGATTTGTCGGTACGATCACCGGGCGCGATGCGGGGGATCGAGATGCGGGGACGGCGGCGACAAGCGCGATACTGCGTTTGCAGGGAGCTGCTCTTTTCCGCGTGCATAATGTCGCAATCAACAGAGACGCGCTGGCGGTTGCGGATGCTATTCTCAGGACGCGCGCGAGACTGAAAGCATGATTCTGAAACATGATAGAGAACGGTTTTCGGACGCCGTCGTGCCTGTTCGAAACGGAGGGACGCCATGAGCGCTGTGACATATACTATTACTCTGCAGAATTGCGCATTTTTTGCCCGCCACGGCGTGCATGACGAGGAGGAGTTCCTCGGACAGCGTTTCTTTGTCGATGCCGAACTCGACGTCGAGGCCGGCGACGCGCTGGAGCGCGATTCGATCGGCGATACCGTCAACTACGGTATCGCCTTCAGCGTCATCGAGGAGATCGTTACTGGACGCCGGCGCTACCTGATCGAGGCATTGGCGCTTGATGTCGCCAAGGAATTGTGCCGGCGTTTTCCCAGCATTCGTCGCGCAAAGATTACTGTGCGCAAGCCCAATGCCCCGGTACCCGGCGTTCTAGACTACGTACAGGTGAGCGTTGAGCATTTTGCCTGAGGGGACTGCTGTGCGTGCGACGCTCGGCCTGGGCGGCAATCTGGACAATCCGGTGCGAGCGATGGCGCTTGCCTTGCGCGCGCTCGATGCCCGTGAGGATTGCCAGGTGGTTTCTGTTTCACGGCTTTACCGCACGCCGCCATGGGGTAAGACGGATCAATCCTTCTTCTACAACTCCTGCGCGGCTGTCGACACGACGCTTGCGCCGGAGGATCTTCTCGACGTCTGTCTCGACATAGAGCGTGAGATGAAGCGCGTCCGGATCGAGCGCTGGGGGCCACGGACAATTGATATCGATATCCTGACCTATGATGCGCTGGAGCAGGCAGAGCCGTTGCTCACCATACCGCATCCGCGGATGACCGAGCGTGGTTTCGTGTTGATGCCGCTTGCGGATTTCGCCGGCGACCTCGTGATCAAGGGGCGTACCATTAAGGACTGGCTGCGGGACGTCGATATCGAAGGGATAGAGATCGCCGACGACAGCCGAAATTGGTGGCAGTCCGCCTGATGTGAGATGAAATGAAAAGGCCGGCAACTACGCCGGCCTTGGAATATCTGGCTATGCGCCCGAATTTACTGGATCGAACCGACCGCAATCGGATCGATATCGGCGCGCTTCAGGGTAACGCCGATGACGGGCACCATCTGTTCGCCGACCTTGACGGAGATAGTAACGTTCATCGACTTGCTGTCGGAAACGCGGGCGATCATGGCGCCGTTCAGCTTCTGACGGTTGAGACCGAGAACCACCGTACCGTCATTGACCGTGCCGGAGGTGACGTCGAGGCCCTTGCCGGCCGCGCCGTCCAGGAATTTGCCGGAATAAGAGCTGCCGCTCTGTGTAATCTCAGCCGACATCGGCTGCTGGAAAACGCCGACGCGGCAGGTGCCGTCGAGTTTCACACCGGCGCTGCTGCCATCGAGCGGTTTGCCCGTGAGACTGCAGGTGAACTTCGTGCCCTTGTACTTGCCGGCAACGATTTCACCCGGACCATTCCACGAGCCGGCGACCGACTGGAAGAATGCCTTGTCGCGGGGAGCCGCTTCGGCAGAATTCACCCAAACCATCGTGGAGAGGGTCGTGGCGGCGAGGCTGCTTAAAAGAAGAAATTGACGCGAAAACATGGACATTCCCTAGCGAGGCGGAACTGTATAATTGGTTCCTACTTTTGCCTGAGAATGGTTAATGCTTGGTTTCTTGCGCTCTGTGAAGCCCGGTTTGCAGGCGTTTACGTTGCGGAGCGCCCGCTGACGTTGGGTGCAAGGTCGCCGGCGAAGTCGGCAATACCGGGCCGTTTGAGCGCCTTGAAGGCGAGCGGCCTGCAGAGATCCATCGCAGCTATTCCGATCCTTGCCGTCATCATGCCGTTGACGACCCCTTCGCCGAGTCGTGCCGAAAGCTTGGACGCCAGACCATGACCGATCAGTTGTTGAACGATGCTGTCGCCCACTGCGATCGACCCGGTAACGGCCAAATGGGCGAGCACATCACGCATCAACCTGACCATTCCGAGCGTGCCGGGTCTTCCGCCGTAGAGTTCCGCCATGGCACGGACCAGCTTCGCCGCCTCGAAGAGAACATAGAGAATGTCGACGAGCGCGCGCGGGCTGATGGCTGTGACCACCGAGACGCGCTTCGATGCGCCGAGGATGAGTGTCCTGGCGCGTCGGTCGAGCGGGCCGAGGAGCTCGCGTTCCGCCAGGTCGATCAGTTGCGGTGCGTCGATAATGTCGTCTTCCGCGGCCTTCAGCGTGGCGCGCCCCCTGGCGGTTTCCGGATTGGCTTCGAGAATGACGCAGAGGCGCTTCACCAGTGCCTTGGCCCGCGCCGGTCGCGTCTCCACGATGGCAGCCTCTGCCTCCGCCTTTATGGTTTGCACGGCGGCGAGCCGCATCATGCCCGCGGTTTCCCTGACGACGATCGCGAGCACCGCGAGAATACCGACAGCGACCACGGCAAGGGCGGTGTAGCCGAGCCAATCGGCGCGACTGAACAGATTGCGGATGAGCTGATCGGTCCAGAGGCCGAAGGCAAGCGATATGAGAATGCCGAGCGCGCTCAGCGCGACCTTGCCGAAGGAAAAGCCGCGGCGACGCGGTTTTGCCTCGGCGGTTCCGGCGAATGCCGGGTCCAAGGCAGGGTTGATGAAAGGATCTTCCTCGTCCGGCGTAAGCACGATCTCGGTATCGAAGCTCTGAGGCTTGCGGCGCACGGTTTCGGGGGCAGCCTTCGATTTCGTCTCGCTCGGGTCGAGCGTGAAGGCTGCCGGGCGGCGGGCGATCTCGCCGGGTTCGTTTGCGGTCGGCTTCGTCATGCGAGACGGTCTCCGAACAGGAATTGCATGGCGCGATCGAGGCGAATATGCGGCACCGCCAGTTTGATGCCGCCATTGGCTTCGTCCAGTTCCGGCGGACGGAAGCGCACCACATTCACCTCCGGCAGGTGGACCTTCGATCCATCCGATTCAAGAGCTTCGAACAGCCAATGCGGACTAACGGGAAGGTCGCCGGGAAAGACGGCCGTCTTGCGATTGCCGTCGAACGTCTCACCGGCAATCGTTTCATTGTCCATCGGCGTGCCGACGATGACGGGAAGCGTCTCTCCATCGCGCGTAACCGTCGCCTCACGAGTTGCACGCACGGAGGCTAGCGCCATGACTTCGATGCCGGCGCCTGCCATGCCGATCCGCTCGATGGCGCGCTCGACCAGGCGGCGGGTGAGTGCCTCCAGCCGGTCGTGGCTCTCGTGATGGAGATGGTCCGCCTTGGTGGCAGCCACCAGCACGCGATCGATGCGCCGGCCAAGCAGCGACGAAAACAGGGAGTTGTTGCCGGGACGGAAGCAGGCAAGCACATCCGTCAGCGCGCGCTCGAGATCCTGAACGGCCTCAGGACCGCGATTGATGGCCTGCAACGCATCGACGAGAACGATCTGGCGGTCAAGACGGGCGAAGTGTTCGCGAAAGAAGGGTTTGACCACGACCGACTTGTAAGCCTCGTAGCGGCGTTCCATCATCGACCAGAGCGAACCCTTTGGTGCGGTGCCTTCCGCCGGCAATTTCAGCGGCGCGAAAGTGAGAGCAGGCGAACCATCGAGATCGCCGGGCAAAAGGAAGCGGCCCGGCGGCAGCGTCGACAGCGAGCGTTCGTCGGATTTGCAGGCCTTCAGATAATCGGCGAAGGCAGTGGCAAGGTCCCGCGCCGTCATTTCATCGGCTGTCGCGGCGATATCGGCCCCCATCGCTGTCCCCAACCAGTGACGCGATAGTTCGGCCCGGATGCCGGTATTCGCCAGAGCGAGCGTCTCCTCGCTGAAGGTGCGAAAATCCTTTCCAAGCAGCGGCAGGTCGAGCAGCCATTCGCCGGGGTAGTCGACGATGTCGATGGAAAGGCGGCCGGGGGAAAACAGCCGGTTCCAGCCGCTGGCGCTTTGATAGTCGAGCGTGATGCGCAATTCGGAGATCGCCCGGGTCGAATCCGGCCAGATGCGCTCCTTGACCAGCGCCCGGATATGATCCTCGTACTGAAAGCGTGGCACGGCATCGTCAGGTTGGGGCTCCAGCCGAACAGCCGAAACGCGGCCGGATTGCACGGGCTCGAACAGCGGCAGGCGGCCGCCGTTCAGTAGATTGTGCACCAGTGATGATATGAAGACGGTCTTGCCGGACCGGGACAGGCCGGTCACCCCCAGTCGAATCGTCGGATTGACCAGCCCGGCGGCGCGGTCCGCGAGATTGTCGAAGGCGATGAGGGCGTCGTCGGTAAAGGAGGTCAGGCTTGGCGGCAAGGCGGGATCCCTGGGTGACAGCGTGACGGTGAATATAGGAAGCAAAACTTGCGCAGAAAAGATGAGCGGTTGACGATACTGCATCTGGCCAATGCGTGACCGCGTCCCAGCGCCGGATACTCTTTCTATTCGGAGATGAAATCCGTCAGCGACCAGCCGGATGCCGTTGCATCGACGACAGCAAGGCCTGCTGTCGGAAAGCCATGCGGAAGCGTGCGTCCCAGCGCCTCGTGGCCGATCAAGGCCTCAAGCGTCTGTTCGATGGTCGGGTTATGCGCCACCAGCATTAGGGATTGCCGGTCGGTCTGCGATGCGATGAGCGAGAGGTAGATGTCGACCGTTCCGTTGTAGATCGCATCGACGAAGCGCAGTTCGGTTGAGGGGTTGACGACTCGCCGCACAGTCTCGGCCGTCTGGCGGCAGCGAAGCGCAGTCGAGGAAATGATCAGATCCGGTTTGTAGCCTTTTTCAGCAGCTTCATCGGCGACAATTTCAGCAGCAGCGTAGCCATTCTCGTTCAGCGGGCGATCGAAATCCTTCTGCCCGGGTACGGCGTGCTGAGCTTCGGCATGACGCAGGAGAAAGATCCTAGATGGCGGTGGCAAGAGGCTGGTCATGATGAAATTCCGGAGCTCGATTTCGACAATCAGGTAGCGTCTCTTCGCCCTTGCCGTCAACCGCCGCGAGACTGGCCGAATCGCGGTCCGACACATGGTTTTGCCAAGGTTGTGAAAATGCCGATTTTCTGATGAAGACAATATATGATGAAAAAATATACACTTAGCCGAAATTTATGACAAATTTAAAAATCGGTTGACAGCGTCTATTTGGCTTGAATCGGCACTAGCGGTTGGGATATACACCCCGCCATAAGAGATGTTCTTCAGGAGAATCGCGTTGAGTGAGAAGATCGATCTTAGTAACTACGTGCCCTCGGAAGACGAGGAGTTCATGAACCTAAATCAGCGAGCTTATTTCAGAGCGAAGCTGATCGCCTGGAAAAACGATATCCTAAGAGAAGCGCGCGAAACCCTGGACCACCTGGCAGAAGAAAGCGCAAACCATCCCGATCTCGCCGATCGGGCTTCCTCAGAAACGGACAGAGCCATCGAACTTCGGGCTCGAGACCGCCAGCGTAAACTTATTTCTAAAATCGATGCCGCCTTGCAGCGTATTGAAGACGGCACTTACGGCTACTGTGAAGAAACCGGCGAACCGATCGGCCTCAAGCGTCTCGACGCACGTCCGATCGCCACCTTGTCGATCGAAGCGCAGGAACGTCATGAGCGCCGCGAGAAGGTTTATCGCGACGAGTAACGGGACGGTCGGTTTCGACCGGAACGAATAATAAAGGCACGGCGGGAAACTCGCCGTGCCTTTTTGATTCTGGGACGTTGCCGGCTTCATTCTATTTGTCGCGGCTGACGCTCATTTCGCCGAAGATGCGAGCCACTTCCTTCTGAAGGGCGCTATCTGCCCCGGTCATCGGAGCAAGTTCCGGCTCAATACGTTGCGCAGGAGACTGGTTGGCAGAAACCGCCGGCTGCTGCTGAACCTGGCGCTGGGGCGGAGCGTTTGGAATGATCCGCTCGGCCGTCAAGTTCTTCGACATTTCCGCTTCCAAGATCTTCTGGAAATCGTTGCCGGCATCGGCGGAGGCGGCTGGCGCAGTGACGGTCGGCTCGACCGGCGTCGGTCGTGCCGGTTGCGGCGGCAGCACGGTATGGCGTGCTGCGTCCAATATGTCGGCGGCCTCGGCCTCGGTGATAATGGGTGCCGGCTGCGCTGCTTGCTGCTGCGTTGCTTGCTGTGGTGGAGGTACGACCGATGGAGGTACGATCGGCTGAGGCGCGCGCTCGACCGGCTGCGGTGCTGGCTTCGGCGTTGCGGCTACAACTGGCTCAGAGCGCAGATAGGCTTCGAGCCTGTCTTCCGCGGGCTGCTGGCGCTCCGCGGGAGGTGCGGCTGGCGGGCTATCCAGCTCGGCCGCCCTCTGTCGCGACAGCGGACGGTTCTCGGATGTGGCGGAGGAAATGTCGAGCGATGTTGCGGCACCTGCCTTGTTCGGATCGGAGATGCCGGATTCGATGACGATATCGGTCGGACCGCCGATCATGATAAGATGCTCGACGCCATCGCGTCGCACAAGCACGAGCCGTCGGCGCGCATCGACGGCGGCAGCATCCAGTACTTGAAGGCGCGGCTGGCGGTTCTTGCCGCCGCGCACAAAGGGTGATGGCGCCCGGTTGCGCAAGATCCAAAGAACGCCAACAAGCAAGAGAAGGGCGAGGGCAACCCCGCCGGCTGCGAGAAAAAAGCGGCTGCCGTAGGCTCCGGCGATGTCGTCCCACATGTCGAGATACTCCGTATTTGTCCCCGATGTCGCGGCCGAGGTGCAACTACTGCAAAGTAGATACTTTGACTTTGGCTTTGCTATGCGGCGATCATAAGGACAGGATCTAGCCGGATACAAGATGCGATTGTAGCCTCTTGGGCTCTCTTGCTTGTGAATTCAAGCCTTTCTCGCCCAGCAAAGCTTTTTGCCTGTCATGCAAATTGGTAAAGAAGATTCGCAAGGTCCGACTCTGGCGATCCGCAATGTCCATGACATGTCGCGAGGAGAACGGCACAGACGAGGGGTTTATGACGAAGCAGCGTCCGTCCGACGAGTATAGCGTGCCGCTGGTGGATCGCGGGGTTCGTTCCGGAACCGTGCTGCGCATCATTTTGCTTGCGCTCGTTCTCATGGCCGCCGCGGCCGCCTTCGTCCTGTTCAAAAGCCAGCTCGACAACGAGGCCGTGCTCGGCGGTCTCGGCATTCTTGCCATGGTTGGCATTTTCTTCCTGGTCTCGTCGATCATCGGTTTCGTCGAGGTCATGCCGCAACCTCAGTCCGATAGCCTCGCACGCTCGTTCCTGAACAGCCATCCGGATGGGACGCTGATCACGGATGAGAAGGGGCGCATCGTTTATGCCAATGCTGCCTATGGGCGGCTCACGGGTGCTACCAAGGCGACCGAGGTGCAGTCGCTCGAGACGCTGCTTTCTCGCAACCGCGAGTCGAACGAGGCCCTCTACCGCCTGGCCAATGGTTTGCGCGATGGCAAGGAGGGATCGGAAGAGTTCCGGCTTCTGAAGCCGCTTGGTCCCTTCAATGGGATCGGACAGACGGCCCATTGGTATCGATTGAAAGCGCGGGTATTGCAGCCGGAGCAGGGCGGCAATACGGCACTGCACATCTGGCAGATCACCGATATCACTTCCGAGCGCGACGATCAGGAGCGCTTTTTCAAGGAACTTCAAAACGCGATCGATTATCTCGACCATGCGCCGGCCGGTTTCTTCTCCGCGGGACGCAAGGGCGAAATCTTCTATCTTAATGCGACGTTGGCGGAATGGCTCGGTTTCGACCTGACGAAATTCGTGCCGGGATCGATGACGATCGGCGATCTCGTGGCCGGAGAGGGACTGGCGCTGATCCAGTCCGTGCAGGCGGAGCCAGGCTTCAAAAAGACGGTGACGCTCGATCTCGACCTGCGGCGTTCCAACGGCCAGAGCCTGCCGGTGCAGATCGTCCATAGCGTCACGTCGATGCGCGACGGTGCCCCGGGAGAAAGCCGCACCATCGTGCTCACGCGGCAAAATGGCGGCGACACCGAGCAATCGGCATCGGCTGCGGCGATGCGCTTCAGCCGCTTCTTCAACAATACACCGATGGCGATCGCGTCCGTCGACGGCAATGGCCGCATTCTGCGCACCAATGCGCCGTTCCTGAAGCTTTTCTCGGATCTGGTATCACGCGACGATATCGAGCGCGGCGCGGCGCTTGAAACCATTGTCAACGAGAGCGACCGGTCCCGGCTGCAGCAGGCACTGGCTGCCGCCAAGGATCGGCAGGGCGATATTCCACCCATCGATTCCCGTAATCCGAAAGACGATACGAGGCATTTCCGCTTCTACGTCAATGCCGTCATCGACCAGACCGACGAGGCACCGGAGGAGGCGGCCATCGTCTATGCCGTCGAAGTAACCGAGCAGAAAGCGCTCGAGACGCAGATGGCGCAGACGCAGAAGCTCAATGCCGTCGGCACGCTCGCCGGTGGCATTGCCCATGACTTCAATAACGTGCTGACTGCGATCCTGCTGTCGTCCGATCACCTGCTGCTGCAGGCACGGCCCTCCGATGCCAGCTTTGCTGATCTGATGGAAATCAAGCGCAACGCCAATCGTGCGGCGGTGCTCGTTCGCCAGCTGCTGGCCTTCTCGCGCAAGCAGACCATGCGGCCGACCGTGCTCAACTTGACCGATGTGATCGGCGATCTGCGCATGCTGGTGGACCGGCTGCTGTCGGGTACGCATGTCAAGCTCGACGTCGATTATGGTCGCGATCTCTGGCCGGTGAAAACGGACCTGTCGCAGTTCGAGCAGGTGATTATCAATCTCTGCGTCAACGCTCGCGATGCGATGCCGGGCGGCGGTATGCTGACGCTGCGCACCCGCAATTTGCTCGCGACCGATGTCAGCGCCTTCAATTACCCCTATCTGCCGCATGAGGACATGGTTCTCATCGAGGTCAGCGATACCGGCACCGGCATCGCACCCGAGATTTTGGACAAGATCTTCGAGCCCTTCTTCACCACCAAGGAAGTCGGGAAGGGCACCGGTCTCGGGCTGGCGATGGTCTACGGTATCGTCAAGCAATCCGGTGGTTACATCCAGCCGGAATCGGAAGTCGGCAAGGGAACGACCTTCCGCATCTTCCTGCCGCGCCATATTGTCGAAATTCCTGCCGTCACGGAAACCAAGGCGCCGGAAAGCCGCGACGTCGCTGCGATGGACCAGAGCGTTGCAGCTGTCGCCCCTGCGGAGGAACCGGCCGATCTGACCGGAAAATCCGCGGTCGTTCTTCTGGTTGAAGACGAAGAGGCCGTGCGTAGAGGCGGCAAGCGCATGCTCGAGACGCGCGGCTATACCGTCTATGAGGCCGGCTCCGGTGTCGAAGCGCTCGATATCATGGATGAACTCGACGGCCAGGTGGATGTCGTCGTGTCGGATGTGGTCATGCCTGAGATGGATGGCCCTTCACTCCTGCGCGAGCTGCGCAAGAAATATCCTGATATGAAGTTCATCTTCGTGTCGGGCTATGCGGAGGATGCCTTCGCCCGCAACCTGCCGGCGGACGCGCAATTCGGCTTCCTGCCGAAGCCGTTCTCGCTGAAGCAGCTTGCAGTGGTCGTGCGCGAGACGCTGGATAAATAGGCGGGAGGCGATTGAGCCTCTCCCTGTTGCCGATTGTATCGCAAAGGTGTAATCAGCCACGCATGAACGATTTTGCACAGTCCATTTGCCAAATGTGGTGGCGCTCCTTCTAGGAGCGGCAGTCGTCATATATTGAAATCGACCCTGCCGCCGTGATCCGGCAGGCATGTTCATTTCAGTTTCCTTCCCGATTGCGGCGGCTCCTTTTGCGGAGCAAAGAATGCCTTCCCCTATCGATATCCGTCCCATCATCCTGACGGGCGACCGAACTACCGGTCCTCTCCATCTCGGCCACTATGTCGGTTCGCTGAAGAGCCGTGTCGCGCTTCAGCACAGCCATCGGCAATTTTTACTCCTGGCCGACACCCAGGCTCTGACCGACAATGCCGACGACCCTGACAAGGTTCGGCGCAACGTGATCGAGGTTGCCATCGACTATCTTGCGGTGGGCATCGATCCGGCGCTGACGACGATCTGCGTCCAATCCGCACTGCCTGCGCTGGCGGAACTGACACTGCTCTATCTGAATTTCGTCACCGTCAGCCGCCTCGAGCGCAATCCGACGATCAAAACGGAAATCCAGCTGCGTGGCTTCGAGCGAGACGTGCCTGCGGGTTTCCTCTGCTATCCGGTGGCGCAGGCGGCCGACATTACTGCCTTCAAGGCGTCGGTCGTACCGGTCGGCGAGGATCAGGCGCCGTTGATCGAGCAGACCAACGAGATTGTTCGCCGCCTCAATCGGCAGATCGGGCGCGAGATCCTCGTTGAGGCTTCGGCCATGGTGCCAAAAGTCGGGCGCCTGCCGGGTGTCGATGGCAAGGCGAAGATGAGCAAATCCCAGGGCAATGCGATCCCGCTATCGGCTTCGCCCGATGAGATCAGCTCTGCGGTGCGGCGCATGTACACCGATCCTGAACACCTGCGGATCAGCGATCCCGGCAAAGTGGAAGGAAATGTCGTCTTCACCTATCTGGATGCTTTCTGTGAAGACCGGGCGATGATCGACGATATGAAAGCGCGCTATCGTCGTGGCGGGCTGGGCGATATCACCTTGAAGAGACATCTCGAAGACGTCCTTCAGGCACTGCTGGCGCCGATCCGCGAGCGCCGTGCACGCTTCGCCGCCGAGCCGGATTATGTCATGGAAATCGTGCGCGATGGCACACGGAAGGCAAGGGAGCGGACGGAGGCGACGCTCGCCGAGCTGCGAAACGCCCTGGGTCTGTTTACGCTGACTTGAAAGAATCCCGAAATGCAAAGGGCCGGGCGGTCTTGCGAGACGCCCGGCCCTTTGTCGTGATGGCAGTATTCGTTATTCCGCCAGAGCAACCGCGATTTCGGCGCCGAGACGTGCGTTGTTTTCGACAAGCGCAATGTTGGTCTTGAGGCTGCGGCCTTCGGTGATGTCGAAGATGGTGCTGAGGAGGTAGGGCGTGACTGCCTTGCCGGCAATCTCGTCGCGGGCGGCGCTGTCGAGGGCGCGCTCGATGTAGATTTCCATTTCCTCGCGCGGGATTTCGTCGGCTTCCGGAACCGGATTGGCGATCAGCATGCCGCCATCGATGCCCAGCTGTTCGCGGGTGGTCTGGAAGTTGGCGATCGCAGCGGGGCTGTTCAGGGTCAGCGGGCTCGGCAGGCCGGAAGAGCGCGACCAGAAGGCCGGGAATTCGGTGCTGTCATAGGTGACGACCGGAACGCCGCGGGTTTCGAGCACTTCGAGCGTCTTCGGAATGTCGAGGATAGCCTTGGCGCCGGCGCAGACGACGATCACGCCGGTGCGGGCAAGTTCTTCAAGATCGGCCGAGATGTCGAAGCTCTCTTCAGCGCCACGGTGCACGCC
>NZ_JAELTU010000029.1 GCF_016429015.1 Rhizobium sp. ASV20 | reverse complement strand
GGCATGGCACTCGTCTTTCAATCCTATGCGCTCTGGCCACACATGACCGTGGCACAGAACATCGGCTACGGGTTGAAACTCAAGGGCGTCGCCAAGGCGGAGATCGCAAGCCGCGTGACCGCCATGCAGAGCCTTCTTGGTCTCGACGGGCTTGGAGCGCGCAAGCCTTCTGCGCTGTCAGGCGGCCAGCGCCAGCGTGTCGCGCTCGGCCGTGCGCTGGCAGTCGACCCCGAGATCCTGCTGCTCGACGAACCATTGTCCAATCTCGATGCCCGCATCCGCTTGACCGTGCGCCATGAGTTGCGCGCGTTGCAGAAGCGCCTCGGCATTACGGCCATCCACGTTACCCATGACCGGGAAGAAGCGATGGTCATGGCGGATCGAATTGTCATTCTGAATGCCGGAAATATCGCACAACAGGGTACACCCGAGGAGGTTTACAACCGCCCCGCATCAGCATTCGTCGCCGCTTTCATGGGCGCAGAAAACGTCCTTGATCTTGAAGGTGCGCCCCAAGGAGGCAATTTTAATATCGCGGCTGCCGCCTCGAATGCCGCAGGAAGTGTGCCGATGCTTGGCCGTGACCTTCGCGCCGGCGCAATCGAGGCGCGTTTCCGCCCGGAAGCCGCGCAGCTTTTTCCCACGGACACTCCGATCGCGGCCCCAGGCATGACATTTCTTGGGGAAGTGACGGCCGTCAGCTATCCGGGTGGCCATTGGCGTCATTCGGTTCGTCTCGGCGACCGTGAAATCATGGCGGACGCGCCGCGGGCTTTCGAGCCTGGCGAGCATGTCCAGGTCCATGTCGCGCCAGACGCGCTCTTTCTTTTCAATTCGCCGGTTTCGAACCCGGCAATATCGATTTCCCGGTCCGCAGCCGGGAAAGCTTGAACCTGACTTTATTCATTGAAACCATGGAGATGTACTCATGAAGAGACTGACCTATGCCGCTTTTGCAATTACTCTTGCTGCGCTCCCGCTAAAGGCAGAGGAGCTGACGGTTGCAACCGCAGGCGACCAGAACATGGTCGACTACGTCAACCAGTATCTTGGACCGCTTTTTGAAAAGACATATCCAGGCAACACCGTTCGCGCCGTCGGCACCGGCCCCGGCGATGCCGGCTCGCAGAAGATCCTGGAGCGCTTTGACGCTCAGCAGGCAGCAGGCAGCACCAAGTGGGATATCGACGTCGCCGTCGTGCACGAGAAGTTCGCTGGCCCGATGGTCCAGAAGGGTTACCTCGAAAAGTATCGCGCCAACATCGACACCGGCAAGCTCGTTTCGCGCAGCAATGCCAAGAACGCTCTCGGCACCGACGTCGATGGCTACGTCATGCCAATGTTCAACAGTCAGACGGCAATCGCCTACAATCCCGCCCTGGTTCAAAACCCGCCAAAGAGCTACACGGACCTCGCGGCATGGGCCAAGGAACATCCGAAGCAGTTTGGCTATAACGGCATCAAGGGCGGCGCTTCCGGCGTTAGCTTCGTCATGGGCTGGATCTACGCTTTCGGTAGCGGCGATGCCAACAACCTGATGACCGGCCCGTTCAAGAAGGAAGAAACCGCCAAGTGGGGCGACGCCTTCAAGAGCCTCGCGGACTTCACCAAGAACGCGACGCTCACGCCCGGCAATGCCGGCACGCTCGACCTTCTTTCTCGCGGTGAAATCGCCATGGGACCGGTGTGGGTGGACATGTTCTACTCCTGGCAGGCGAACGGCCAACTGCCGCCGGAGTTGAAGCTTTTCCTGCCCTCCCCGGGCATGCCCGGCCAGCCGATGCACTACGTCATCCCGGCCAAGGCCTCGCACAAGGAACTTGCCGAGAAATTCATCGCACTTGCAACCAGCCCTGAAGTTCAAGCCGACGGCATCGTCAAGAAGTTCAACTGGTATCCCGGCATCGACGCCCAGTTCGTGAAGCCGAAGCTCGACGAAGCGACCTGGAACAAGCTTTTTGTCGATATCACGCCGGATGACCTTGCCTCCAAGGGCAAGCCTTTCCCGATCGCGCCCTACAACTCCGCGATCCTGGAAGCCTACGAACAATCCGTGAAGTAAGCCGCACCGCTCCCTGCCGGAAACGGCGGGGAGCATATTTCTCATTGACGAGGTCGACTGATGTCCAAACGCCTCTTCGGTCTATTGCTGGTATTACCGGCGCTGGCGGTGATCGCCTTTCTTTTCATTCTACCGCTGATCATGTCGGCGGTCGGTGCTTTCCGTGTAGACGGCGGAGCCTTTGGCTGGGATAACTTCTACAAGACCTTCGATCTCTACACGAACGACATCATCTTTACGGTCGTCATCATTACAATCTCCACGGCGCTCATCGGTATCGCCTCGATTGCCATCGGTGGATATTTGACGCTTGGAGAGCATCCGGTTGCCGTTGCCATCCTGCGTTGGCTCTACCGCTGGCCGATGTTCATTCCCTTCATCGTCGTCGGCCAGATCCTGCGGACATTTCTTGCGAAAAGCGGCCTCATGAACAGCACGTTGATCAGCCTCGGCCTGCTGACACCACTCAGCGCCCAGAGCTATCTCGACTGGCGCGGTATCGTCATTGCCTTTGTCTGGAAGCAGACGCCGTTCGTTGCGCTACTCGTCGCTGGCGCCATGGCCTCCATCAATCGCGACACGATCGAGGCTGCACGCAATCTCGGCGCCTCGCGTCTACGCGTTCTCTTCGAGATCGTCGTGCCGCAGGTGTCGGTGACGCTCACGGTTGGTCTCATCCTGTCCTTCGTCACCATGATGTCGGTTCTGTCCGTGCCGCTGATGATCAATGCGCAATCGCCGACCATGCTGACCGCCGACATCGCCTTCCGGGTGAACGCCTATGGTGATTACGGGGTCGCGAACGCGCTCGGCCTCATTTCGCTGGCACTCGCCTCATCGGTCGCATGGATCTATCTTCGCCAGAGCCTCAAGGAGCGCGCATGACAAACGCTGCCGTAGGTGTCACCGCCGCACAATCGCATCCGCTGACCGCGCTCTGGTGGATCCCGCGTACCATCATCTTCGGCCTGATGGCATTCTTCATCTTCGGGCCGCTTGCCAACCTGCTTCTGTGGACAGTTGCCGAGAAGTGGTATTTCCCGCATAGCCTACCGCTTCAATACGGCTTCAGCAGCTGGGCTCGCGTGTTTGCACCGCGCGGCGGGGCGGCGGAATCGCTCACCAACTCACTGATCGTCGCCTTCCTGACCGTAGCGCTCTCGCTTCTGCTGGCAATTCCCGCCGGCTACGCGCTGGCTCGACTGAAGCTGCCCTTCCGGGCACTGATTCTGCTCGCCTTCCTGATCCCTCAGGCCTTCCCGAATCTGACCGTTTATGTGAACGTCGCGCGCATCTTCTACGAGATCCGCCTTAACGGCACGATATTGGGCGTCGTGTTGGTGCACGCCTCCCATGGCCTCGTATACGCCGTTTGGATCGCGACGGCAGCCTTCTCGGCGATCGACGAGGAGCTGGAACAAGCGGCGCGCTCGGCGGGCGCCAGCGCATTCCGGGCCTTTCTCGACATCACGCTGCCACTTGCTGCACCAGGCCTGATGGCAAGCGCGATCTTCGTCTTCCTGGAAAGCCTCGATGAGTTCACCGGAAGCTATTTCGTCGGCGCGCCCGACGTGAATATGCTTCCGTTGCTGCTCTATACCGCAGGTGCAGGCGGCAACTATCAGATCGCCTCGATCACCGCCCTCTTGCTGCTCGTACCCTCCTTGGTGTTTATGTTCATCGTCGAGCGATTCCTGAAGGCGGACGTCCTGTCGCGAGTGGGGCACTAGAGAGATTGGCATGAACGACGGGTCTAAACGCGATGGAAAGGCCCAGCGCAAGGAACGAATGCGCTTCGTCAGTGCCGAGCAGGTCGCTCGACTTGCGGGCGTATCCCGCTCGGCGGTTTCCCGAACATTCACACTTGGGGCCAGCGTGGCGCCGCTTACCCGAGAAAAGGTGATAAAAGCGGCTGAGGAACTCGGCTACCATGTCAACGATCTGGCCCGCGGCGTCCTTGCCAATCAGAGTCATCTCGTCGGTATCGTTGCCACCCGCCCCGAAGTCGGATTCCGTGCCCATCTGGCCGCCGCCCTTTCCAAGGCGCTTATCCAGCGTGGCAGCATTCCGATCCTCATCAATACGGGCCAGACGGAAGAAGAACTGCTGGCGGCGCAGAAGATGTTGATCGGCCATCGTGCAGAAGCGACGATCATCCTGTCCGGTTCGCCGCCTGCCCACTTCGTCGAGTTGGCGCGCAGAAACGGCCAGCCGCTGGTGGTGATCGGACGCTCGGAGCCCGATGCGGACCATGTCCGTGCGGGAAACTCGGAGGCATCCCGCAAGGCCGCCACCATATTCTTCGAGAAAGGCCGCCGTCGCCTGGCGGTTGCCGGCTCGCACTCGGCAACATCGAGCATTGCCGAACGCGAGACGGCGTTCATGACAACAGCCGACGCACTCGGCGCCACGGTCTCGATTGGACGCGGCAAGGATTCGGACTATGACTGCGGCATCGCCGCGGCACGGCAGCTGTTCTCGCAGGCAGAGCAACCCGACGCCGTCTATTGCGCCAACGACCAGATTGCTTTTGGCCTGATGGATTACGTGAGGACCACGCTTGGCCTAAGGATCCCTCAAGATGTCAGCGTCATCGGGTTCGACGACGTGCCCGAAGCCGCCTGGCTCAGCTATCGTCTTACGACGTTTCGCCAGGACCCGGTCGCAATGGCAAAGCGAGCGATCGAGCTCATCGAGAAACGGCTCGCCAGTCCAGATTTGCCACCGGCCTATGAACGCTTGATCCCCGAGCTGATCATTCGCGACAGCTTCAAGCCTTGACCCAAAAGAGCGTGGCATCCGGGCGGGGGTGGTGATTTCCATCTGCCGACGAAAGCATTGGCTGTGGCGCGATCGATCAAGCGCTTAGGTCCCGATCAAGTAACCGGGACCCGCCGCGCTACCAGAGCCGCCTAGCGGTTGGTGATCAGGCTGGTAAAGAGGCAAGAGCGCATCCTCACCGACAAACTGCGAATGCGCCGCGAAACGACACGTCATAACAGGTGTCGGCCACCGAACGCGGCCAGGTCTCGCCGCCCATATCCATCGAAGCCGCGCCACGGCGCTGTGGAATGCCGTGACCATTATGCGCGGCTGATTTCACAGCGCCGCGCACGCTTCACCGGTGATGAAACAACGTGACATCACCGGAATGCTCAGTCGATCTGATGGGAGACGGTTTTGACGACAGTGTAGTGGGTCAGTCCCTCCGCGCCACCCTCTCGGCCGATCCCACTTTCCTTTACTCCGCCAAACGGCGTTTCAGCCACGGATGCTTCCAGTGTGTTGATCGAAAGATTGCCGCTTTCTATGCCCTGCATCAATCGATCCACATTGGCTGCCGACCGGGTGAAACCATAGGCTGCCAGGCCGAATGGTAACGAATTCGCCTTATCGATCGCTTCGTCGATGGATGAAACGGGATTGATGATCGCGAGTGGGCCGAACGGCTCTTCCTGCAGCGCGCGGGCATCATCCGGCAATTCGGCAATCGCGGTCGGCGCAAAGAAGTAGCCGCGATTGTGCAGTCGGCTACCGCCGCAGAGAATTTGAGCGCCCCTTGCGCGGGCATCATCGACCAAGGCCTGCAAGGCCTCGATGCGGCGACCATTGGCAACCGGCCCCATCTGCGTCGAGGCTTCCATTCCATCCCCGACGCTCAGCGATCGCGCCTTTTCCACGAATGCACTCTTGAAGCGGTCGTAGATGCTCTCATGGACGAAGAAGCGGGTGGGCGAGGTGCAGACTTGCCCGGAATTGCGGTATTTGCGCGTTGCCGAAGCAATGCCGGCCGCAACCGGGTCGGCGTCATCACAGACGACAACCGGTGCATGGCCGCCGAGTTCCATCAGAGCAGGCTTCATATAACGCGAGGCCAGCTCGGTCAGATGCTTGCCGACAGCGGTCGACCCCGTGAAAGCCACCATACGCATCTGGGGCTGCGGGATCAGATATTCCGAAATGGTCGCAGGAACGCCAAAAACCAGGTTAAGGACTCCCGCGGGCAAGCCGGCATCCTCAAGGGCCCTGGCAATATGAACCACACCGCTTGGCGTCTCTTCCGATGCCTTGATGATGATCGAGCAGCCCGCGGCAATTGCGCCGCTGATCTTGCGCGCGGGCTGGCTCATTGGAAAATTCCACGGCGAGAAAGCGGCGACGGCGCCGATCGGCTCATGCAGCACGATGTAACGGATCCCCGGCGCGCTGGGGATGACGCGACCGTAGTGACGGGTACACTCGCCAGCGTCCCATTCGAAGAATTCGCAACCGCGAATGACTTCGGCGCGGCCTTCGTTCAGCGGCTTTCCATTTTCGAGGGTGATCGAGCGGGCTATTTCTTCCTGGCGCTCGCGCATCAACGCCGCGGCCTTCAACATGATACCGGCGCGCCGCGCTGGCGAGGCCCGTTTCCAAATGCGGAAACCTTGCTCTGCCGCTGCGACCGCGTCCTGAAGATCGCTGGTGCCTGCCACGGCCACCTGGCCGATGACATGCTCGTTCGCGGGGTTGATGATGGGCAGCGTGTCTGCGGTCTGCCTCCACTTGCCATCGATGTAGAGCTGAACGTTATTATCACTGCTCATAAAGTTCTCTCCGAACTCTTGGTCTCATGCGGCGTCCCGAGTGTCGGATCGCCGCGTCCTATGGTCTGGATCATTGTGATGCTATTCATTTTCTCATAGTTCAATGTAGATAAATCGGATCAATTCATACGTATTTCGTATATATTGAAGGCGCGGGAACGCACGGTTGGAGAAGCCCCGACCCTTGTCGAACGGCGACGCTGCAGGTGCGATTTCACGGGTGAGCCACCGGGATAAAGAGGCATCAATATCCCGCCACTGCGCGGTTAGCGCGGAGCCCTCCACCTGCTTGTGAAACCGCCGGGTGCCCGCGACGGGATGACCCAGGGCTGAATAACAGGACCGGCCAGTGGGGTGAGGCTGGCGGTTCGTCACTGCCGCCAGCCTGTTTCCATGATCCTACTTGGCAGGCATTTTACAGTTGGCGGCGTATACGTCGCCATGCGCCGTCAGGACCTTGCCTTCCGTCTTCAAGGTAAGCTTGCCGTCTGAGCCTTTTTCGGCCCTCAGGGAATACCAGTCCTGGATCGGATGCTGATTGGGTCCGAGCTTGAATGATCCTCGCACGCTCGGAATGTCTGCGCCGAGGATTGCTTTGCGGAAATCCGCGGCATCGTCCGGATTGGCCTTCTCCAGCCCCGTGCCCATCATCAAGGCAGCATCATAACCCTGTGCCGCATAGTATGTGATGGGGCGATCGCCGAACTTCTTTTTCCATTCTGCGACGAATTCCTTGTTCACCGGATTGTCGAAGTCGTCGTTCCAGTGGCTGGTGACGCGGACACCCAAAGCGGCATTTCCGACAGCGCCGACGATAACCTGATCGAGGGAAGCCGGGTGGACCACCATCGGGATCTCCTTCAGCAATCCCGCCTGATCGTATTGCCGCATGAAGGCAATGCCCAGACCGCCCGGTTCGAACTCATAGACGACATCGGGTTTGGCGGCGCGAATCTGCGCGATCTCCGGCGCAAAATCGGTCTGGTCGAGGCCGGTATAGACCTCGCCTGCGACTTCACCCTTGTAGAAGCGCTTGAACGCAACCATGGTTTCCTTGCCGGCCTGATAGTTCGGGGCGATCAGGAAGGCCTTTTTATAACCGAGCGATTGTGCGAGCGCGCCCGCGCTTTCGCCCTGGCTGTCGTCCTGCCATGAGCTGACGAAATAGTTGGGATTGCAGTCCTTGCCGGCAAAGGACGCCGAAGCCGTATTGGCGCTGACGTAGATGCCATCACCGTCGAGAATATCAGGGACTGCGGCAAAGGCGACGTTTGCAAAAACAATGCCGGTAAATAGCTTTATGCCCTGGTCGGACAGCATCTTGTCGGCGATTTGCTTGGCATTGCCGGGCTTCAAGCCATCATCCTCGACAACCAGGGAGACCTCCTTGCCACCGAGCTTGCCGCCATTCTTGTCGATCGCAAGCTGGAAGCCGTCGCGAATGTCTTGTCCGAGATAGCCGGCAGGACCCGACAGGGTCGTGATCATGCCGATCTTCACCGGCTGTGCGAAGGCGACACTTGCCGAAAGCGCGAGTGCCATCGCAGTCAGTATTCCCCTGTGGCTCATCAATCTGTTCTCCTCCCATTATGATGCACGCACGCCATCGCTCGCTCTGCGAGTCATCACGCCGCAGTCGCCAATGGCAGGCAAAAATTAGGTCACTGAAACGCCGCTCTCTCCTTCGGCACTTCCAGGCACCAAGCTTGGCGCAACGGAAAATTCCGTAAATGGAAAAATCGTCGCTTGGATATAACAGAAGAGAATATCAGGGCCGGGTTGATATTTATGCGAGCTCTGAAAGCTCCTTGGCGGTACTTCTCAACATCTCCACCAAAACCTCGGCAGCCGGGGACAAGCGCGCGTTGGCGCGGGTCGTAATTCCGATCGGGATCGCCGTGGTCCGCAAGGCGACCGGCAGGATGGTGATGGCGCCAGCGGCAGCCTCACGGCGGGCGACAGCCGCCGGAAACACACCGAGATAGTCAGCATCGACCAACAAGGCACGATTGGTCAGCAGCGACACGGATTCGACCGCATGCGTCGGCGGCTCCAGCCCTTCCTCGTTGAAAGCGATATCGATCTGGCGCCTCAGGCTGGTTTCCTGCGGTGGCAGGATCCATTCCCAGCCGGCCAGATCCGCCAGGCGAAGACTGCCACGCTCGGTCAGCGGATGACCACGCCGCACGACCACAAGTGCGATATCATCCATCAGCACCTCCTGGACGACGCTCGGGCGATCCGGCAGTTCGGAGAGGCGTCCGACGACAATATCCAGCTCACCCGCCCGAAGCGCTGGGATGAGAACGTCATTGGTGCCCTCCACGATCTTGACGACCAGCTTCGGGCGCTCCCGCCTTAGCCGGGCGATTGCCGTCGGGAGAAGTTCTGCAGCAGCCGACAGTAAGGTTCCTATGGCAACGCGGCCCCCCGCGCCGTCGCGAAGATCGGCCAAATGCTCTTCGGCGTGGGCAAGCTGCGCGATCACCAGCCGGGCGTGCTGGGCAAGGGTATCGCCGAACATCGTCGGCACGACGCCGCGATTGGTACGGTCGAACAATTTTGCCTTCATAAGGGCTTCGATCTCTTGCAAAGCCTTGGTGACGGCGGATTGCGTCATGTTGAGCCGCTTGGCGGCTCGAACAAGATTCCCTTCCTTTTCGATCGCGACCACCATGCGCAGATGCCTGATGGTGAGACGGCTGGTCAGGAGCTTCATCTCGTATCCCTTCGAACGATTGGTCCGGCCTTGATATTCCAAATTGTAATAGACAATGCCAGAGAATTCACTTGCGCACATTTCCAATCGTTGGAAATTCTCTCAATTGGGACGAGGAAAACGGGGGCCGCCTTTGCCTTGCAAGCAGCAACGGAAATCGCCCGTGGGAGGATTATCGAATGAATGCAAAGAGTGGCGCACTCCGCCGGGCTGAGATCGCCGGAGCCGGGATTGGTGGTTTGACGACCGCCGCCGCCCTGGCACAGCGTGGCTGGTCTGTCGCCGTTCACGAGCGCGCGCCGACCTTGCGCACGTTCGGAGCAGGCATCTACATCTGGAGCAATGGCCTGCGGGTCCTGAAGGCTCTTGGCGCGCTGGAGCAGGCGACGGTCGGAGCCCATATCGGGCCGCAGTTTCATACCCGCGATCATAACAATACGACGATGGAGGAAATTCCCATCAACGGCGAAGGCGACGCCCGGCTCGTCACCATACTGCGCGAGCAGTTGATCGCCACCTTGGTCGATACGTGCCGCAAGTCGGGTGTCGAAATCATCACGAATTCGGAAGCCGTCGCTGCCACACCGGAAGGCGAGTTGTTGCTCGCCGACGGTTCGCGGCGCCTGGCAGATCTTGTCGTCGGGGCCGACGGCATCAATTCGAAGGTTCGCGATTCCCTGGATCTGATGATGTACCGCAAGCATCTCGGTTATGGGGCCATCCGCATGCTGATTTCACGCGACGATGCTGACGTTCCCGCCGAGGATCGTGAGCGCTACATCGAGTATTTTACCGGAACGCGGCGCATTCTCTATACGCCGGCAAGTACTCGGGATCTCTATGTGGCTCTGTGCTGTGCCGCCGATGACAAGGATGCGCTTAAGGTACCTGCTGACCCCGATCTGTGGACCCAATCCTTCCCGCATCTCGCCCATCTGGTATCGCGCTTTGGCGAAACCGGCCGTTGGGATGCCTTCGAAGTCGTCAAGTTGAAGGCATGGAGCAAGGGCAAGGTGGCGATCCTCGGAGACGCCGCCCATGCGATGCCTCCCTATCTCGGACAGGGCGGCGGCTGTGCGCTGATGAACGGGCTGGCGCTCGCTGTGGCAGTCGACGGCGCACCCGATGTTGCCCAGGCACTGGTCGAGTGGGAAGGCCGCGAGCGCCCAATTACCGAACACACGCAGGATACCGCGGAGCGGCTCGGAGACATGAACTTCTGGCCCGACGACGTCCGCTCGCAGGTGATGAAGATCACCGGACAATGTGCCGAGATCGGCATGGAGCGGATGAAGACCGCCCGCTACGCCCCGGTCGCGACCGAACCGGTTTGAACCAGAATAAGATCCAAAGCGAGGCTACGCGCTTCCAGTGACGGAGACCTATTGCATGAATTCCATTCAGATTGGTGCCAACACCTTTTCCTATGATGAAGCCGGATCCGGTCCGGCGATCCTCCTTTTGTCGGGTTGGTGCCAGGATCATCGACTGTTCAAGACACTCGCCCCGCAGCTTGCCAAAACGAACCATGTCATTCGCCTCGATTGGCGTGGCCACGGCGAACATCGGGAACATGATGGCGACTTTACCTGCGAGGACCAGGCAGCGGATGTGATCGCCTTTCTCGACAGGCTGGGCATTGAACAAGTCGTGCCGGTCTCCACCTCTCATGGCGGCTGGGCCAACATCGAACTGGTTGACCGTCTCGGCGTCGGGCGCGTCTCACGCGCAGTCGTGATCGACTGGATACAGACGACCCCGAACGAGGATTTCTTTCGGATGATCGATCATATCCAGGAACGGACCAATTGGGAAAATGGTCGCGGCGACTTTTTCAACTACTGGATCGGCGATACCAAGAACGAGGACATCATCAATCACGTCAACAACGAGATGGCGAACTACAGCTTCGAGATGTGGGCGCGTTCGGGTCGAGAAATCGGCAAAGCCTATCGCAAATGGGGCAATCCGATGCTGCGCATGGCCGCGCTCGCACAGACGCGGCCGATCACGCATATTTACTCCCAACCGTTCGAGCCGGAATATACGCAGGCCCAACTCGACTTTGCTGCGCAGAATGATTGGTATAAGCCGACCAAACTCCCCGGTAGAACACACTTCCCTACCTTGGAGCAGCCGAAGGCAGTGGCAGACACCATCCGCGCTTTCATTGCTTGAATCATGCCAGATCGGAGCCGTCCATGAGTTCACTCGCCGAAGAAGCAAATTGGCCAAAAGATATTGTCGACCGGGATTACAATGCCCGTGCAACAGTGTCGGCCGAGCAATTCGAGGCGGAGATGCGGAAATACCGCGACCGCTCGGAAGATATGCGCAGCCTGGGATCGCAGTTTGATGTCGTCTATGACGCAGAAAGCCGTCAGACGATCGATCTTTACGGCGCTGGAGCCGGCGGCGAGCGGCGGCCGGTTTTCATCTTTATCCATGGCGGCTACTGGCGGGCATTATCGAAGGATGATTCAGCCTTCATGGCAGGGATGCTCGCGCGCCACGGCATTGCAACTGCAGTGGTCGACTATCGTCTGGCGCCGAGCGTTTCACTGGACGAAATCGTGCGCGAAGTCCGGGCTGCCGTCGCATTCATTTGGACGAATGGCGCCAAACTCGGTATCGACAGCGATCGCATCTACCTTGGCGGAAGCTCCGCCGGCGGTCATTTGACCGGAGCTGTTCTGGCAGGCGGCTGGCGCGAGGATTTCGGACTTCCACAGGATCTCATCAAGGGCGCGATGCCGATCAGCGGACTGTTCCAGCTTGCGCCGATCGCCGCGTCCTTTGCCCAGGAATGGCTGCAACTCGATGAAGACGCCGTCGGGCGCCTTAGCCCCGCGAACCATCTGCCAGAGGTCGGATGCCCGATCGTCGTCGCCTATGCCGATGGTGAAGCTGCCGGTTTTCGGCGCCAATCGGTCGAATATGACCGGCTCTGGCGTGAGGCAGGGTTTTCCTCCCGCCTGATCGAGGTCGCGGGCCGAAACCATTTCGACGTGTTGCTCGATCTTGGCGCGGACGATTCCGAGCTCTCGCGACTGCTGGTCCAAATGATCAACGGTTAGGGCGTGCCCGGGAAAAATGCGAGGCGGCTCTCCAGCCGCAACGCGTTAGGAACCAGGACGATCATTCGTTTTCGCGTGGCGTGAGACGCTGGACGTAGCGCGCCACGATCGCCGAGAACGATATGACCGCCGGCGATGCCGACCGTCCCGCCGCCCGTATCAAGGATATCTCGCGCGATATGTTGGGCTCGCCGAGCGGCTTGCCGATCACCTTGCGGTTCTTTGCGGCGGCGAGCGCATAGGTCGGCAGGACGGCAGCGCCGAGACCGGCCTCGACAAGTGCAATGGCGGTTGCGACCTGGCTCACTTCGTAGGCCGGTCGAAACGGAATCTCCGTCATCTCGAAACCGACTTCGACCAGAAGCCGGATGCCGCTGTCGCGCGTCAGCGTCACAAGAGGAAGGTCCTCCAAATCGCGCCAGCCAACCTTTTCCATAGTGCTCAGCGGGCTTTGGTCATGGCAGAATACCATCAGGCTATCGCGAACCAGCGACATGCGTTCGATGCCGTCTTCTGCGGGCGAGAAGGTGCCGAGCCCGCAGTCAGCCTTACCGCTGCGAACACTTTCCACAATCTGCTCGGTACCGACGTCCAGAAGCTGGACGGATATGCCGCTGAAGCGCTTCTGGAATTCGGCGATCGCTCGCGGCAAGACCACGGCGGCCAGAAGTGGAGGAGCTGCGACCCGCAGCCGTCCACGCCGGCGGTCCGCAAGCTCATGGACGCCCTTTATGGCGCGCTCCAGCTCGTCCAGGGCCTTCGCTGCCGAGTTCTGGAATTCCCTGCCCGCCTCGGTCAGCTCCACGCGCCTTGTCGTGCGATCAAACAGACGCAGAGACAATTCTGCCTCCAGATCCCTGATCGCTTGTGAAAGCGCAGGTTGCGCCATATTCAGGCGCTCGGAGGCGCGCGAGAAGTTGCCGAGCTCGGCGGCGGCGAGAAAGCACTCGATTTGCCTGATGGTGATTTTCACGGCATTCCCATTTTATAAAGAAATCCTATTAATTCATACATCAAATAACGATTGCCGTATAGATGAAGATCGTGCTCTCTGCTGCATAGAGAGGTGCGTCAATTGTTGCACGACGCGGAGGAAATCTTGGGCAAAGGTGAGGATGGCGACGAGAAGTCGGGCCGCTTTGACAGGCTATGGCTGTCATTGAGAGAGGCCGATCTGCCGCTTCCTCCACATCGCTCGAAAACGTCGCCCAGCATAGTAAGCGCCTTTAATGATCTCGTTTGCAGAATGGCTGACCTGCTCGGTCGCGCAAGGCCGTATGCAGCCTATTCCAAGGATATGGGTGTCGTATGAAATACGCGAAAAAGGACGCCAAGGCGCATGCCAGGGCAACAATGAAGGGTATATGGGCAGCGGCTCTCATGCCCTTCTCCGACGACCTGTCCATCGATGCCGATGGCTTTCGCAGCAATATCGACCACTGGATCGACGATCTGAAGATCGACGGCTTCTTCATCGCGGGAAAACAGGGCGAATTCTTCTCGATGTCGTTAGAGGAGCGCAAGCGCAGCTTCGAACTTGCCGTCGATGCCTGCGCCGGCAGGGCGCAGACAATCATGTCCTGCTCGGACCAGAACATGGATGTGGTCATTGAGCTCGCCAGGCACGCGCAGAAATGCGGTGCGGACTATATCGTCGTCCATGCGCCGATCCTGCATTTCTTCAAGGAGCAGGACGAGACGCTCTTGAACTACTATCGGACCATTGCCGACAAGGTCGATATCGGGATCGCGCTCTGGAGCCACCCCGACAGCGGCTATCTGATGAGTCCGGAACTTTGCAACAAGCTTGCAGACATCGAAAACGTCGTCGCGATCAAATACTCGGTGCCGCGGCCCATGTACAAGGAGCTGACAAGACTTGCAGGCGACCGAATTCTCGTCAGCACGGCTTCCGAAGAAGAATGGCTCGACAATATCCTCGAGCTGAACTGGCAGCTCTATCTGTGCTCCTCGCCGCCTTACCTGATACAAACCAAGGCCGATCGTCGCATGCGGGAATATACCGATCTCGCCTTTGCGGGAAGAACGGAAGAAGCCCGGCGTATTCGCGACAGCCTTGACCCGGTGCGGGAGGCTCTCAAGTCCACGCGGCCGGCCGAGAAGCCGCATTCCCACCAAAAGTTCTGGCAGGAATTGCTTGGACAGGTTGGCGGGCGCGTCCGGCCGCCGCTTCTTGACCTTACCGAACGGGAGAAATCCGCGACACGCAGCGCCTTCGAGAGCTGCGGTTTGAAGATCTGACACCACAATAGCGTCAGCACGGAACTACAGGAGGAACTAGAATGACCAGACGCCTCTCCGCCTTCAACTTCTCAAAATGGATCGACGAGCATGCCCATTTGCTCAAGCCGCCGGTCGGCAACCAGCAGATCTGGGAGGATGCGGATCTAATGGTGACTGTGGTTGGCGGTCCGAACAAGCGCACCGACTATCATGACGATCCGGTCGAAGAATTCTTCTACCAGCTCAAGGGCGACATGATGCTCAAGGTCGTCGACAACGGCAATTTCTACGATGTGCCGATCCGTGAGGGCGAGATCTTTCTTCTGCCGCCACATGTGCGTCACTCTCCGCAGCGACCGCAGGAAGGCTCGATCGGCCTCGTCGTCGAGCCCAAGCGCAACCAGGATCAGCATGATGCTTTCGAGTGGTACTGCTTTGAATGCCACGAACTCGTCAAGCGCGTCGAAGTCTCGCTGAAGAGCATCGTTCGCGATCTGCCGCCGATCTACCAGGCTTTCTATGCCGACGAGAAAGCGCGCACATGCCCGAAATGCGGCTCGATCCATCCCGGTAAAAGTCCGCCGGATGGCTGGGTCAAGCTTTAGCAGTATTCAGTAGGTCTGGCCCGTGGAGGAGTAGCGGGCCCTTTAATTGGGAGGTTCGGTATGCGATTGAAGTCCTTGCACTTCATTTGGGCAGCGCCGCTGTTGTTTGCGTCGATCGCATCGGCGCAGGAGCCGGTCAAGATTGGGATGATCACGACACTTTCCGGGCCGGCGGGTTACCTCGGCCAGGATGTTCGCGATGGGTTCAAGCTTGCCATGGACGAGCAGGGTGGCAAGCTCGGAGGCGTACCCGTACAGCTTGTTGTCGAAGATGACGGCCTGAAGCCCGGCCAGGGCAAGCAGATCGCCGAGCGCTTTCTCAACGACGAAGGCATCAAGCTCTTCACCGGCATCGTCTTTTCCAACGTCGCCGGCGCGACCGTTCCCGACATTCTCGATGCAAACGCCTTCTACGTGAGCCCGAACGCCGCGCCATCGAACATGGCCGGTAAGGATTGCGACAAGAACTACTTCGTCGTCTCCTGGCAGAACGACAGCCTGCATGAGAGCGCAGGTCAGTATGCCACCAATCTTGGCTACAAGACTGCGTTTGTGCTGGCCCCGAACTATCAGGCCGGCAAGGATGCCATTGCCGGCTTCAAGCGCTATTTCAAGGGCACGATTGTCGGCGAGATCTATACGAAGCTGGACCAGACCGACTTCGCCGCCGAAATGGCGCAAGTGCGGGCTGCAAAACCGGACGTGGTTTTCCAGTTTCATCCCGGTGGCCTGGGCATCACGTTCCTGCGCCAATACCAGCAGGCGGGTCTCATGAAGGAAATCCCGATGGTGGTTGCGGAGCCGTCCATGGATGGTGTGATGCTGGCGGCCGTCGGTGACATTGCGCTTGGTCTGAAAGTCAGCAGTCACTGGAATGCCGATTTTGACAACGCCGCCAACAAGAAGTTCATGGCGGAGTGGAACAAGACCTACCATCGTCCGGTCACCACCTACGCGAGCCAGGGCTATGACACCGCCCTTGCCTATGCATCGGCCCTCAAGGCCACGGCAGGCGACCTCAAGAATGCCGATGCGTTCCGCGCGGCGCTGCGCAAAGCCGATTTCCAATCCGTGCGCGGCAAGTTCGCCTTCGGGCCAAACCAGCATCCCGTGCAGAACTGGTACGCGCTATCGGTGGAAAAAGGTGCTGACGGCAAGCCGGAACTGAGGACGATCGGCGAGGTTTTCAAGGACCATGGCGACGCCTACGCGGCTGAATGCAAGATGTAGGGCCTCACGCGCACCGGGCGGATCAGATCTTTGCCGGTGCGCCCCGCAACGTTTCGAATGGCATCCGATGACGCTCTTTCTCGAACAATTGTTGAACGGCCTGCAGTTTGGCGTCATGCTCTTTCTGATGGCTGCCGGCCTGACGCTGATCTTTGGCATCATGGGCGTCATCAATCTGGCGCACGGCTCGCTCTATATGATCGGCGCCTACGCTGGCACATGGGTGGCGACGGAAACCGGCACGTTCTGGCTGGGGGTGCCGGCCGCGCTTGCGGCTGCAGCCCTGACGGGAATAGCCATCGAGGTGCTCGTCATCCAACGGCTCTACCGCCGCGATCACCTTGACCAGGTGCTGGCGACCTTCGCCTTGATCCTGATCATCAATCAGACCGTTACGATCCTCTTCGGACGGCAACCCCTCTTCGTCTCCATGCCGTCTTTGCTGGATGGCTCCATCGAGCTTCTGCCGGGGCTTATTTACCCGACCTACCGCCTTGCGATCATCCTCGTCGGTCTATTGGTGGCAGCCGGCCTCTATCTCCTGATCAACAAGACACGCATCGGAATGCTGGTGCGCGCGGGCTCGACAAATCGGGACATGGTGCGGGCGCTCGGCGTCGACGTGCGGCTCCTCTATACGCTTGTCTTTGGGCTCGGCGCATTGCTCGCCGGTCTGGCCGGCTATATGGCAGGCCCGGTGCTTGCCGTGCAGGTTGGCATGGGCGAGCAAATATTGATCACCACCTTCGTCGTCGTGGTCATCGGTGGGGTCGGGTCCATCCGCGGCGCATTCGTTGCGAGCCTCGTGCTCGGCATTGCCGATACCAGCCTTCGAGCCTACCTGCCTGGATTGCTGCGGCACGTGATGGTTGGCCCCGAAGCCGATGCGCTGGGTGCCGGCATTTCATCGATGGGCATCTATCTGCTGATGGCGATCGTCCTGCTCATCCGGCCCAAGGGCCTGTTCTCTCCGAATTCGTGAGGCGGCATTTTTCGGTAATGGAAACCTCGATTAAAAAGGCCGTAGGGCTGCTTGTTCTGGCAATTGCGCTCGTCGCGCTGCCGCAGGTGACGGAAGCAGCCGGCTATAACGCTTTGACCACACTGGCGACACGGGTCCTGATTTACGGGATTGCCGCTGCGAGCCTCAATTTCGCGCTCGGATATGGCGGCCTGATCAGCTTCGGCCACGCCGCATTCTTCGGCATCGGCGGCTATACGGTCGGTATCCTCTATCAACACTATTCGCTCGATGAACCACTGTTCGGCCTCATCAACGGCACCAACCAGCTTCTGATAACGGTTCCCGCTGCGATCGTTATCAGCGGTCTTTTCGCCGCCCTTATCGGCGCGCTATCGCTACGCACCGGCGGCGTCCAATTCATCATGATCACGCTTGCCTTCGCTCAGATGCTGTTCTTCCTGTTCGTGTCGCTCAAGACCTATGGAGGCGATGACGGGCTGATCATTCGCCGCAGCAACGAGTTTCTCGGTCTCAACATGCGTGACCGCACGAATATGTATTATGTCTGTCTCGGCTTTACGGCGGTCTTTTTCGTGCTTCTCTGGCGGATCGTCAATTCGCGCTTCGGAAAGGTCCTCCTCGGTTTGCGTCAAAGCGAGCGCCGCATGGCGGCTATCGGTCTGCCGGCCTATCGCTACAAGCTGGTCGCGTTCATTTTGTCCGGAATGGGCTGCGGCCTGGCTGGAGCGCTGATGGCCAACTTCCTGCGCTTCGCCAGCCCCGACATGCTGCATTGGACCCGCTCCGGCGAGCTGATGATCATGGTCGTACTGGGCGGCGTGGGCACGCTGTTCGGTCCCTTCATCGGCGCGGCCGTCTATACGGTGCTCGAAGCGACATTCGCGTCGTGGACCGAAAACTGGCAGCTCGGCCTGGGCTTCATCCTGCTTCTCGTCGTGCTCTATACCAATGGCGGCGTTCAGGCTCTGATCGGTCGCCTCAGCGGGAGGCGCCAATGACCACTCCCATTCTGAACGTCACGGGCCTTGTGAAACGCTTCGGCGGATTGCTCGCAACCGACCACGTCGACATCACAGTCAAGCCTGGTGAGATCCATGCGCTGATCGGCCCCAATGGCGCTGGCAAGACGACGCTGATTTCGCAATTGATGGGCGAGATCAAACCCAATGAGGGTCGGATCGAAATCAACGGCCAAGCCGTCGATGGTTTGCCGATGGCGAAGCGTGTGAAACTCGGACTGGCGCGAACCTTCCAGATCAGCTGCCTGCTGCCCGACTTTACGGTGCGCGAAAACGTCGCCCTCGCCGTGCAGGTCCGACAGGGCAGCAGCTTTCGTTTTCTGGCCAATGCGAGCCGGGACGAAACGCTCTTCGAGGAAGCAATGACGTACCTTCGCAAGGTCGATCTTGAGCGGTGCGCCGACGAACTGGTCGCCAATCTCTCGCACGGCGATCAAAAGCAGCTTGAACTTGCCGTGGCCCTTGCGACGAAGCCGCGATTGCTGCTGCTCGACGAGCCGATGGCGGGGCTGGGGCTGACCGAGAGCCAACAGATGATCGAGGTGTTGCGGCAGCTCAAGAGCGAGGTATCCATGCTCCTTGTCGAGCACGACATGGAAGCGGTTTTCGCACTTGCCGATCGCGTCTCTGTCCTTGTCTATGGACGCGTGATCGCCAGCGGAACCGTTGACGAGATCAAGGACAATCCGGAGGTTCAGACGGCCTATCTGGGTGAAGGAGACGAGGTTTGCTGAGCGTTGCCAAACTGCAATCCGCCTACGGGCGCAGTCAGGTTCTGTTCGACGTCGCGCTCGAAATCGGCGAAGGCGAAGTGGTGACATTGCTCGGTCGCAATGGCATGGGCAAGACGACGACCGTCAAGTCGATCATGGGCCTGCTCAAACCGCTCTCCGGCGATGTCCGCTTTGCTGGGCGCGAGGTTTGTGGTGCCACGCCGGAGACGATCGCTCGACTTGGAGTCGGGCTCGTGCCCGAGGGGCGACAAACCTTCCACACGCTCACCGTGCGCGAAAATCTGGTCGCGACCGCTGCCAATCGTCTCGGCCGTTCCAATCCCTGGAACCTTGAAAAGGTCTACTCGCTGTTTCCACGACTGGCGGAACGAGCCAATCAGACGGCCGGCACCCTGTCGGGCGGCGAGCAGCAAATGCTTGTCGTCGGCCGCGCCCTGATGACAAATCCGAAGCTGCTCATTCTGGACGAGGCGACCGAAGGCCTTGCCCCGGTCATCCGCGCCGAGATCTGGGGCTGCATCGCGCGGCTCAAGGACGAGGGGCAGTCTATTCTTCTGATCGACAAGAACCTTCATGTGCTCAAGCGGCTCGCCGACCGGCACTATGTGCTGGAAAAGGGGCGCACCGTCTGGTCTGGCACCAGCAAGGATCTGATCGACAATGCCGAACTGGTTCATCGCTATGTCGGCATCTGAACGCTCCGCGCCCCGGTTACGGCTTGGTATCATCGGCTGGGGGGCGATCGCCTCACGCGTCGCTCAGCTTCTTGCCGAGCGGCAAAAGAACGCCATCGAGATCGTCGTCGTGGCGGTGCGGGATACGGCGCGCGATCGTGGCTTGCCCACGAACGCACGGGTAATCTCGCATCCGGACGAACTCGCAGGCCTGGATCTCGACATGATCATAGAGGCCGCCGGACGACCGGCAGTCGAGGTTTGGGGAGTGGCTGCCCTCCGTCATGCGCGACGTTTTGCGGTATCCTCGACCAGTGCCTTTGCCGACGAGGGTCTGCTCGATCGCCTGCTGGCGGCGGCGCGCGAAGCTCAAAGCCGCATCGTCGTCCCGTCAGGGGCTCTCGGTGATCTCGGCGTTCTGGCTGCAGCGTCCATATTGCCGCTCGACGAGGTAACCCATTCCATCGTCAAGCCTCCCCGTGCCTGGCGGAATACCAAGGCCGAAGAGTTTGTCGATCTCGATGCACTTGTCGTCCGGACGGAATTCTTTGCTGGCACGGCGCGGGAAGCGGCGGCCGCCTTTCCTCAAAACGCCAATGTCGCCGTCATAACCGCCCTTTCCGGGATCGGTCTCGACCGAACGAGGGTCCTGCTGGTGGCGGATCCTTCCATCACCCGCAATGTTCATGAAGTCCGAGCCTCAGGAGCATTCGGCAAGCTTGAGCTCAAGCTTGAGAACGAGCCGCTGGCGACAAATCCGAAATCGTCAGAAATGACCGCGCTCAGCCTTGTGCGGCTGATCGAGAACAGCATTGCCGATCTCGTCGTCTAGGCTCTTGGATAACTCGAGTATCGCTGCGGCCCGCTAGAAATCTTGCTTCGAGCGTAAGCAGTTGGGCGGTCATGACCTGCTGGCCGTATCTGGCCGCTCGATTGAGCACGCTGCGGATAAAAGCCGCAGCATGCACTCTTGTCGCCGTTTGGCGTTCTGTTCGCCTACTGCGCCGCTTCGAGCTTTTCGGGGACAGACGTCAGGTCTTTCCCTTTGAACTTCTTGAACAGAAAGAAGTAGAGCTTGATGTACTGGCCAACGAGGATCGCGTTCAAGATCGTACCCTCGCGGATGAACTTGATCTCGCCCAGGAACGCAAGACCGATCAATGCAGCAGTTACCAACAAGGTGCAGTCGAAGCCGGTTTTGATATTGCCCCATTTCCATGCGGTGCGCTTGCAGATCGTGTTGACGAACATGTCGATCGGCATCAACACGAGATTGGCGCGAATCATCAGGAACAAACCAAAAGCAAGCAGAGCATCACCCAAGGCCAATAATGCAATCCTAAGGTAATAGGTATCGAGTTGCAGGAACTCGGTCAGCTTCAGATTGAGATCCAGGCAGCTTGCCAGCACGAAAGCCGGGATCAGCGCGGCAAAGCTCTTCAGCGTGAAATCCTTCGGAAGCACCAGATAGGTGAGGAACAACATGATCAGTTCCAGAAGGAAATTGTATGTCCCTTGGCTGAGCGCAGGATAGACCAGCGTCATCGTGCGCGTCAGGCTGCTTTGTGGCGATATGCCAACGCCAGCGCGGATCGCCAGGCTGACGCCTACGGTCAGGATGTAAATGCCGATCACATACATGATCCAACGTCGGCTCAAGCTACCGGTTTCGATGAGTTGGGCGTCCGCCGCCTTATGTGCCATTGTGTTCCTCCCTTTTTTCTTCCCAGCAATTTCGCAAAAAGGCCTCTCTCTTGTCCGCCCGAGGCCTTCTGCACAGTCTAATTCATGTCGTACCGGCAACAGGCACGAGACGCCCATTGCCGAGACTTGCCCGTACCGTTTCAAACCATGAAGCGGAAGCGATGGAGCGAGATGAACAGGCTGAGCAGCTTGTTCACGACCGGCTCGCCTTCGTTGCGGTTGCCCATCTCCTCCAGGGCGGCATCAATGCCGCCGGCGGCAGCCGTCAATTCCGATACGGTCATGTTTGCCATGACACCATAGATATCGAGGGGCATCACCGCTTTCTCCACGCCGCTCTCGGTCACGATGCAGGCACCGGCATGGGTATCGACCCGCTTTGCGCAATGACACATTTCTGCGCTGTCTTGCCCGACCACGACGAAATAAGGTTTCGGTGCCGGCCAGAAGGTGGCAACCGCGCCCCGATCGACATGGACTCCCTTGAACAGGCCGTTGACCACATGACGCTTGCCATTGCTATAGCGTTGTATGACCGACAGGCGGCTGAGCTTGACGCCCCCCACTTCCGGTTGGACCTTGCCGTTTCTGAACGGCACCCAGACTTCCTCGAAGAACTTGGCGTGGCCGCGGCCATAGACGTCGAACAGATAGACCTTGGCCTGCGTGCCGTCTTCGGAGACTTCCAGCGGCACGATATCGAGCTGTTCCGGCGTCAGGTTGTCGAGACCGGGGACGCCCGTCTTGCACATGCCCGAATAGTCGATCTCGGCGTTCTTCAGAAGCTTGCGATCCTTTGCGACCAGTTCACCGTCCTTGAAGACGTAGAGTGGATTGATTTTCGAGAGGCTGTCCGTCAGCACGATATCCGCAAAGCGCCCCGGCGTCAGCGAGCCGATCCTGTCCTCCATATGGAAGGAGCGTGCCGTGTTGTAGGTCGCCATCTTGATGGCATGGATTGGGTTGATACCCATTTCCACACAGAGCGAGATGATCCAGTCCATGTGCCCCATGGTCAGCAGACGCTCGATCGAGATGTTGTCCGTGCATAGCATGAAGTTGTCAGTCGGCCATTTGCGATCGACAATGGCGCGCAGCAGAACCTTGATCACTTCGCTGCTGCCGACGCCGAACTTGATGTGCGTCGCAAAGCCATAGCGGATGCTCTTCTCAATATCCTTCTCGTTCCAGACGTCATGGTTGTTGGAACAACCGATGGCTGGCAGATAGTTGAGGATCATCTCCGAAAGGGCTGTGACGCCCCAGTGACCGTTCATGAAGCCGCCCTTGGCCCGCACCCAGGCGGCCTTGCGGAAATCATCGTCGTTGCCGGAGCTGTAGGTGAAGTGCTCGAATTCGCCAAGGCCGATGACGGGCTCCATTTTCAGGACTGCTTCGGTCACCGAGGCTGCTGTCTTTTTGCCGGGTGCGAAGGCATAGAGGCGATAAGGAAGCTTGTCATAATCCTTGAACAGGCTCTCGGCAGCCTGCACGCCCTCCTCGCCTGCCGCACTCAGCAGATCGAGGCATTCGGAATAGATCGTGGTCGTGCCACAGGGCACCATCGCCTCGGCGAGCGCAGTCGGATGGGCGAGCTGGGATTCGAAATGGATATGAGCGTCGATCAGGCCTGGAATGGCATAGAGCCCTTGTCCGTCGAATATTTCTCTCGTCTTCACAACGCCTTCGTCGGGATCGAGGGCGACGATCCGCTTGTCATGGACGAGGATCGAGCCCTGATAGACAGTTTCCCCGTGCACATCGAGAATGTTGAGATTCTTCAACAGGAGATCGGCCTCGCGCTCTCCGGTGAGGATGGCAAAGATCGTCCGCACCTTGTCATAGTGAACGGCTTCTATCGGGTTTATCGAATTCACAATTTTCCTCCATGTCGGTCTCGGTGACTCCGCCGAAGCGAAATGCCTGCGTTTGTTTGGGACGTTGCCCCCGCAAGGGGTGACGACCAGTCTCAAACCTCAATGGCGACATAGGACGCGATTGCGCCGCTTCCGAAAAGCAGTATTTTCTGCGCGTATCGTACGCTTTTCGAGAACGGTTCTGGGAGAAAACGGGATGCTGCATTCGCGCGTGTTGCGCTACATCGATGAAGTCGCGCGGTCCGGTTCGATCCGAGCGGCTGGCGAGCGGCTGAACGTCGCGCCCTCGGCCATCAACAAGCATGTTCTTCTGCTTGAGGAAGCGATCGGCGAACCGCTATTCGAGCGGCTGCCGCGTGGGTTGCGTCTAACACCGGCGGGTGAGATTCTCGTGGCGCATATCCGGCGCACGATGCAGGAGTATAGCCAGGTCGAAGCCGAAATTCGTGGTATCAAGACCCTGGAAAGCGGCGAGGTGATCATTGCCACGATGAACGGCCTGGCCGGCGGCATCGTCCCGAAAGCCGCGGCCCGGTTCGGCGCACGCCATCCCCGCCTCAAGATTTCCATTCGCGTGATGTTCGTGCGGGATATCGTCCAGGCGGTGATCGACGGCGAGGCCGATCTCGGCCTTGCCTTCAATCTGCCCCCGACGCAGCAGCTAGAAACTCTTTGGAAGATGGATACGCGGCTTGGCGCCGTCGTTTCGCCGGAGCATCCCCTCGCCGGCATGGAAACGGTACCGCTTGCCCACTGCGTTCCCTACCCGCTGATCTTTGCCGACAAGTCGATGCTGATCCACGGCATCGTCGCCGATGCCTTTGTCGAAGCCGGGTTGTCTGTCGAGGCGGCGTTTCTGTCGAACTCCATCGAGGCGATGAAGTGCCTCGCCAGTGCCGGAGACGGCATTGCCTTTCTCAGCAAATTCGATATTGCCGAAGAATATCGCAACGGCGCCCTCACTTATGTGCACATTCGCGACCGAACCTTTGGAAAGAACGTCCTTTCGCTGGTCCAAAGAGAAAAGCGTAGTCGCGGCCTTGCCGCCACCATGTTTGCCGAGGAGATCAAGCGCGGATTGCGCGGCATCACCGACTAAACCTCAATTCCGCTATCGGACACTTGAACCATGGAGGTCCCGCGACCTCAAAAGCATGGTTTGTTCAGGAAGAGATTCGCTTACCCGGTCGATGGCGTCTTGCGGACTATCTCACCCGAGCTCATGCTCGGGTTACAGTCGGCCTCGAAGATGATAGCAAGATCGACGCCGGCCTGGTTCGTGGGGCGGTTTTCTGAAGCCGCCTCCTCGTTACCGCTCCTCATGACGAACTCGGCACCCGCTGTGCGTCGAGGCATCCAATGAGACGTGAGCCATTGTCAGCACCTGTCTTCATCGAGGTAGGCTGCCAGTTGCTGTCGGGCTCGACTGAGCCGGCTTTTTACCGTGCCGATCGCGCAGCCGAATTTTTCGGCCGCTGCATCATATGAGCGTCCTTCTATGGCCACATATTCGAGCACGACACGATAAGGCTCCGGCAAGAGATTGCAGGCTTCCTGCATTTCCTTGGCTCTGATCGTCCATTCCTGCGACGGCGGGGCAGTCCCGGCGCCGGAAACACATTTATTGATACCGGGGGCCTCGCGCTTGGCGATGCGGAATTTCGTGCAGAAGGTATTGCGCATGATTGTAAACAGCCAGGATTTCAGTCGGGTGCCCTGATCGAACTGGTTGAGATTGGCTAGCGCTTTCGCCAGGGTTTCCTGCACCAGATCGTCGGCGTCGTTGGCGTTTCGGTGAAACGAGCGGGCGAAGGCACGAAGCGCCGGAATAAGCTCGACTATTTCGTTGTGCAGATCGGTACTGCCGGAGGTATCGGCCACAATTTTTCTCCTTGAGAAACGCGCGCAACGACATGGCCAGCATTGGCGCGCAATGCATGGCTTCGGCTGCCGTCAGATAGCTAGACCGGCACCGGTGCCCTACGGACGTCGGAGAAAGCCTCGATTGATCATGATGTGAGCAGACCTGTTGTCTGCCGGGTGGATTATGCCGCCAAGGTGCGTCCCGGCGATCATGGATCTTGGATGCTTCCTGCATCTCGTAAGGGAACGGCTGCCTCCTGAGCTTGTTCCATCAAAGTCTAAATAATAGTCGGATTGCCCAATCCAAAAGGCGAAAGCCTGCATCGAATCGACTATCGCTTAAGTGCACAGCCGGCGGACAGCAGGCGTGGATAGCGATGGGGATGACGCCATCGCTATCACGCATCGCCGAGGGGAATGACGATAGTCGCTACCGCAATCAACATATGACCATCGAGATCACATCGCGCCGCTCGCGCAACTGATCATGACCTCAGCCGTAGCTTGGTGTTTAGTGTCAGTTCTGCGTTCCGTCGCGGCTCGGCCGGGCGGGCGTGCTCTTCGTGCCCTGCTGATTGTTTTCCGTTCGGTCCGTGGGCGCCGGTTGTGCGGATTGGCCTGCAGGTGGGCCATTGTCGATCGTGCCACCCTGAGGCTGTCCGCTGGAGGAGCTTATCGTCGGTGCAGAGGTTTGAGGCTTGTTCGGTTCGATATAGCGACCCCAAACCTCGACGCCAGCCCATGCGATTGCCGCCAAAATCAGCGCCGTAATCAGGATGCCGAATAGGTGCGTGCCGCGTATGCCCTGTCGAGCTTCGGTTGCAGACAATGTTTTCTCCTGCTCAGGCGGTCTCTTCTGTTCCTGAGATGCCATCGCGAACCTCCATCTGTTGGGATTGGCATTGAGACCCAACCGAGATCACGCGAGATGGTTCCACGAGAAAGGTCGAACGCGGTTGAGCAGGAACAATGCAGGCCGGCAGACGTTAGCCTATGAGGTCGCAGACTGTGCCAAGCGGACGCGATGGTACTGAAGAATATGGAGATTTTTCCGCTTTCTCTCCATAGCCAACGAAGCGGCAGCCGAGCTTCCTGTCCATCCGATCTGCGGCCTTTCAACATTCAAGGAGATGAAAATGGACGAGCGCCTGAAACTGTACCGGCTGGTTCCGATCGCCGCCGTCGATGATCCCAATTGGCTGGGTGCGAGCTCGCACGGAGAAATCCTCGTTGCTGCCCGCACGGCTGGCGATGCCCGCATCGTGGCAACCGAAAGGGAATTGGACTTCATGGACATCGACGCCGCCCCCGCGGAAGACAAGACAACCAAGATGGCAAGTGTCTTTCGCAACGAGAAACTTTATACCGTCATCGAGGTGAACAATGGCAAAGAATATCACCACCGCGGCGTCATTGATGGCACGATCAGTGTCGACACGATTATTTCGACGCAGGTTTGACTGGCCGTGGCGGCATAATAGCTCGGCTCTGGCCGCATCTCGTCGCATGCTGCTGGCAGCGACAATCGCGACTGCTCTCACGTCGAACTTCGCATCCGCTCAACAGGCGCCGAATAGCGACCGCTGCAAGGCTTACGACACAAATCAGCAGACTGAAAACAGGCAGACGGGAACGGGGCAGGCAGTCCCAAAACCGGATAGCAATCCCAGTGAAAAACTGTCGGATTGCGGCGGCGTGCTCAAACCGCCGTCTGTGGGCGACAAGCAGATGGAAAAGCCCGCACCCAAGCTTGGCAAGACACCCATCATCAAGCCTGGCGATCTGCAAAATGGCCGGCAGGACAGCGAGCAGCCCGACAAATAGAGGCTGCAATCAGCGCTTTGGCTCGAGCTGCTTGATCGGCCCCTTGCTCGCAGTCGTATTCCAGCTGCCCCCGTGACAAAAACGACCTGATGAGGAGAATGGGCACAGTAGATCCGATCATCAGGCAAGCAATGACGATCAGCCGCGCACGCATCGCGACCGACCCGCGTATCGTTGCGTGCGAACCGCAAGGTTAGTGTCATGGCCGGTGATACCGCTCGCCTGACGCGAAATCGCCTCCGCCCGCCGTTTGGCTTCATAATTCTCGACCGAACCTTCGATGATAACGCGGCCCCGGCTGACGGTTACGAAGATGCCGGCGACATCCAACAGGTCATCCGCTTCCAACCTGCTCGTAATCTCCGCCCGGATTTCCGCGTCCGTTCTTTCCCGAAGAGATAAGGCGCTGCCGGGCATTGTCTTGAGATCGGCAATTCTTGCCGAGATGGTATCGGCGGCCCGCTGGCGCTGCGCGTCACAGTCGGCCGAATCTTCGCAGCGCGCATCGTCGGTCCCATGGTCGGCTCGGCTCGCGGCCGCGCCGCCTTCTTCCTGCTCAGGCGCCATATCCTCGGCATTGCCGGCCGCCTGATCGAGCGCCTGCAGCGTGCGGATATCACCGCGCTCCGGAGACCCCGTTGCTGGTGGCCTGTTCCTGATTTCAGTCATCATGCTCTCCGTCGCTGATGGATTTACCCATGCCTCATGAGTGACAACCACCGCCACATCGGAATGTTCCGAATGTGATGCTCACGTCACTTCCTCGTCGTCGGCATCTCGAAAATAGCTCCCTTTGGTGCTTCCGATGCGCGACAAGCAGCCTCGTGCCGCAGCCATCCGTTCGGCCTGCCTCGAGCCTATGTCATGGGAGGTGCGCGCCTAGGCCGCCGTCAGGCCTGTCGGGGTGCTAGCGACCGGAAAGGGGTAGCCGCGGGTTCTAGCGCAGTCGGCATGCCGGGCCATTTACATGGCGACAACACGCGGCGGCATTCAACGCGCTGAAAGCATCGCGAGCTCGCAACATCTCGAGCAAACATGAATGTCGAGCGCCCGCCGGCCACCATGTCGCCTCTTCGGTTTTGCGACTACTTTTCTGCCCGTTGCAAAAGAATACGCAACTCTTCGAACCGTCGTTTGCGGTCGACATCGCTGTCATTGGGCGTGTAGCAGGTGGTCGATACACAGAACTTGGCAAGATTATGGGGTTTGTCGGGCCTCTCGAATTCGCATTCGAACGTGTCGGTCATTTCCGCAGGGGACGTTCCCTGACGGGTAGAATAGGCCATTCGTACACCAGGCGGCTTCAGCTCCGGAAACGATTGGATGGCGCCGATCGCAACGTTATCCGACAGGAAGAAGTTTTTAGCCACAGTTTTGCAGGTTGCTTCAAGATCGGCTGATTGTGCTAAAGCCGCCGTCGGCATCAACGCAAGGCAGAATAAAATCAGTGGCTTGATCATAGTAACCTCCTTGGGCGGCATTCCGGACTGTTTCGGAACGCAAACAACAAGGAAGGGAATGCCGATCGCGTTGCAAAGTTCCTCCACAAAGGTCGCCGGGAGATATGAGCGAAGTTGCATCCTTGCCGCTTCGAGACGACGGCGATCGTCGGAGAAGGTCCCGTCCCCGCGCAAAACCGAGTTCCCGTCATTCGGAAAGAGCGTTAATCAATGAAAGCTGTGACTTACACTCTTGGTAAAATTCGAGCAGTCAGTCGATGCCTCGACCTGGCTAATCCTTTGATAAAAATCCAGATTGTGAATTGAATGGCGCGACTTGGGAAGTCTCGTCAGGCGATCCCATTCCGGGGATTCAAAGGGATCGAACAACGTCTACCAGACGTTTCATGTCGGTAGGCTTGCCAAGATTGGGCACTTCGGCCAGGGCATCGTGCCGTGCAAGCGCCGCCGCATCACTCGCACTGGCAAGGATAAAGGGCACCCCCCAAGATTTCAGAAGGAGAGCGACAGGCGTCACAGTCTCGGCGCCGAGAGTGACATCGAGGACGGCAGCATCCGGACGCTGGCCCTTCAATAGAGCAAGGGCTTGCTCGACCGAACTTGCCGGGCCCAACACCTCAAATCCTCCCTTGGTCAACACGCTTTCCAGCTCTATTGCGATGAAGAACTCGTCCTCGACCACAAGAACGATCCTGCGTCCAACTTCGCCATTGTCAGGTTCACTCATGAGCGTTTCCAAGGAAGTTTGATGGTGGCAGTCAAACCTTCCGGGTCGAAGTTAAGTTCCACAGTTCCGGAGAGATGGCGGCATGTGCCTTCGATCAGTTCGGTGCCATATCCCCTTCGTGTCGGCGGCACGACCACGGGACCGCCCGTTTCACGCCACTGGCATACGAGGCTCTGCCGGCTCTGTGGTCCATCTTCCAGTGACCATGCGACATGCAATGAGCCGCCTGGAACGGACAGCGCGCCGTACTTCAATGCATTTGTTGCCAACTCGTGAAACATCATGCTCACCGGCACGATTTCCGAAGCCAGGACCTGCAAGCTGGGGCCTTTGCAATAAAGGCGATTCTTTCCGGGCTCCCCGATTGATTGTCGCAGCAAAGTTGCAAAATCGGTGGCTTCATTGATAGCGGCGATCTCCTGAGCATTCAGGGTGACATCGAGGCGTGCAAGGAAGCGGTCGCGATAGTCAACGCCTGTCAGACTGTCGGCATCCATCCGCATCGCCAGGGATCTTATGACTGCGAAAAGGTTTTTCATACGATGACGTGTTTCGGAAATGATGAAATCCTTCTCGGCATCGTGACGCTGCCTTTCCGTCACATCATCGAAAAGGACAAGGATGCTGGTGCTATTATCATCCGGGTGCACAAGGCGGCGTGCATCGACGAGGAAGGTGCGCTGACCGATGCTTGGGAAATTGTGCGCCACTTCGTAGCCGATGACAGCGGCGGCTTTCGGAATAACCGCCGCGATCAATTGCCGGAGTGCTTCAATATCCCATTGACCATTGCCAAGATCAAAGAAACTTTCTCCGAGAATGTCGTCACGCTCGACCTTGAACGTTTTCAAGAAAGCGTTGTTTGCAGTGGAGACACACAAGCTCTGGTCAAGAACGACGATCGGCTGTGTCATCGTATCGACAACACCTTGCGCCTGGACATGCCCGCTTCTCAATAGACGGTATAAGTCTTCCAGCATCATTCAGATCCCTCCAATAGAAGAATTCGACATAAGTCCTGGGTTTACTCTTAAAAGTAATGGCGGACTGGGGGCTGGCAAGAGCGCCGGAGCAACTCTTCTGCGCCAGAGCTTACCGACATACTTCCGCCGAGCACATTGTCTTTGAAGCCGGAGAGATACATGCCTGTCTCATTCAATTTCACAGCGAGTTATAGCCACGTCGCCCAAACTGGGATCCGCCGCTGCGGGCGCTTCCAATTCGCGGCCGCGACGCCCAAAAAACCTCAACTTGGACGCCTCTCTTGCCAAACATCGAATTGAAGCTATATAGAGGGTTATCGACCATTGCTTGTGACGTCGCTCGAGAGCCATTGTGCCCTCGTAAGATTTCCTTCCAAATAATCGACCTAATCCCGCAAGGTATCGCGGGAGCAACAACGGTTACTACGAAAGGAAATCGTTATGAACACTGGTACTGTAAAGTGGTTTAATTCCACCAAGGGCTTCGGCTTCATTCAGCCTGATGATGGCAGCACGGACGTGTTTGTCCATATTTCCGCTGTAGAGCGCGCTGGTATGCGTTCGCTCAACGACGGCCAGAAGATCACTTATGACATCGTGCAGGATCGCAGATCCGGCAAGAGCTCGGCCGACAATCTTCGCGCCGCATAAGTTTGTCACGGCTTTACGCGACCACGGATTGGCTGGCGCGTTGAAACTATGACCGAGAAAGGTCGGGATACGTCCCGGCCTTTTGTTTTTATTGCGAACGGGGAACGACGTGGCGCATGGTCGTTATCGGTTCGGGCGACAACATAGTCCTGAAACCAAGGACGTTCGGAAAGCCAAACACTCCCCGCGGGCAAAATCATGTCTGTCCTGCCGGTCTCGCAGGGCGTTGTTCGCGATCGGATCCGGCTTCAAAACGAGACCGTCGAACGGAGCCTGCGGCACGATGAGATCGCCGTCGCCAGAGCAATCCGAATTACCGAGAAGGTCGAAATCGAGCCGGATCAATTCAAGCTCAATACGCAGAAAGACATAGCACAGCACGAGCTGAGTAAGGAGAAACTTTGCAGGTTCTGGTCAGAGACAACAATGTTGAACAGGCGCTCCGCGTCCTGAAAAAGAAGTTGCAGCGCGAAGGCGTGTTCCGGGAAATGAAGGCGCGCAGCGCCTATGAAAAGCCATCCGAAAAACGCGCCCGCGAAAAGAGCGAGGCAGTTCGCCGCGCCCGAAAGCTTGCTCGCAAGCAAGCGCAGCGCGAAGGCCTGTTGCCAGCACCGAAGAAGAAAGTCATGGCATCGGGCCGTGGACGTCCATCATCGTTTGCGAATGCCTCTGCAAATAAAGATGAAGCATGATAGCGACGCGCTCCCGATTGGGCGCGCCGTCATGCTCCGGCCAGCTTAACTGCGCGCTTTGCGATAGAGCCTGATCGGCTCTTTCGCCCTCCGGCACAATCGGCAAGTTGGCTCAGAGCATACGCTTCGCCATTGGGGTCATCTTAGCAGCACGCAACTCCTCTCCTCCAGTCTAAGATCCGATAGATCCGTTTTCGGCGTGTCGTCGCTGAGCACGTCCGAGGTCGTGATGACGAGTGTCCACGACTTGTCGTCAGGCAAGGCAAACCCGGTCTCGCGGTCTCGAGGATTGAACAGGATCAGCACATCGTCCCACCCCTCCTCGTCGAGATGATCCCGCCTGAGGCGAAGTCCGATCGCTGTGCCGGCTTCGTCGTCCCATTGCTCCTCCGCCATTTCACCACCGGCGGGATGCAGCCAGGATACTTCCAGACCGTCCCGCCAGCTTTCGCGCCTCAGGATCGAATGATCCTGCCTGAGCGCTATCAGACGTTTGGCAAAGGCGCATAGCGTCTCGCCGCTGGGATAGATATTCTGCCAGTGGATCCAGCTCAGCTCATTGTCCTGACAATAACCATTATTGTTGCCCATCTGGCTGCGGCCGATTTCGTCGCCGGCAAGCAGCATCGGCGTTCCATGCGAAAAAAGCAGCGTCGCGAGAAAATTGCGCTTCTGTCGCTCGCGCGTCGCATTGATAATGTCCTCCTGCGTCGGTCCTTCGGCGCCATAGTTGAAGCTGCGATTGTCGCCATGGCCGTCATTATTGTCCTCGCCATTGGCCTCGTTGTGCTTGTCGTTGTAGGAAACCAGGTCATTGAGGGTGAAACCGTCATGCGCCGCGACGAAGTTGACGCTTGCCCAGGGTCGGCGCCCCCGCAGGTCATAGACATCGCCCGAGCCGAGGATGCGTGCGGCAAAATCGCGCGTCGTTCCAGGGTCCCCCTTCCAGTAGGCGCGGATCGTATCGCGATATTTGTCGTTCCACTCCGACCAGCCGGGTGGAAAGCCACCGACCTGGTAGCCGCCGGGGCCGATATCCCAGGGCTCGCCGATGAGCTTGACCTTCGACAGTACGGGATCCTGTCCGACTGCGTCGAAAAAGCCGCTGCGTTGGTCGAAACCTTCGGGTTCCCGCCCAAGGATCGTGCCGAGATCGAAGCGAAAGCCGTCAATCTCCATCTCTGTCGCCCAGTAGCGCAGCGAGTCCGTGACCATCTGCAGCACGCGCGGATGCGAGGTATTGATGGTGTTGCCCGTGCCGGTATCGTTGATGTAGTAGCGCGGCTGGTCCGGCAGGGTTCGGTAGTAGGAGAAGTTATCGATCCCCTTAAAGGAGAGGGTCGGGCCAAGCTCGTTGCCCTCGGCCGTATGATTGTAGACGACATCCAGGATCACTTCGATGCCGGCATCGTGGAAGGCGCGCACCATGTCGCGTAAGCCCGCAAGTCCCCTTGGACCATAATAGCGGCTGGCAGGGGCGAAAAAGGCCAGCGTATTATAGCCCCAGTAGTTGCTCAGACCCTTGTCGAGCAGATGGCCGTCATCGGGAAAAAAATGAATGGGCATCAGTTCGATCGAGGTCATTCCGAGGCTGCGAATATGATCGATGATTGCGCTGTGTCCCAATCCTTCGAACGTTCCGCGCAGCTCCGGCGGAATGGCCGGATGAAGCATTGTCAGTCCCTTGACGTGGGCCTCGTAGAAAATCGTCCGTGACCAAGGAATTGATGGACGATCGCCGTTTAGCATATCCGTATTGGCCGGTGCGACGACCCTGCACTTCGGCATTTGCGCAGCACTATCGGTGACATCGAAAGACAGGTCCTTCTCGTCATCGTTCAACCTGTAGGCGAACTGAGCCTGCGACCACTCGATGCCGCCCACCAGTTCGCGGGCATAGGGATCGACCAGCAGCTTGTTCGGATTGAAGCGATGCCCCTTTTCCGGGTCGAATGGACCATGGACGCGATATCCGTACAATGCTCCCGGTTGCAGTCCCGGCACATAGCCGTGCCAGATCTCATTGGTGTATTCCGGCAGCACGAGCCGTTCGATTTCATGACTGCCAGACTCGTCGAAAAGGCAGAGTTCGACCCGTTCGGCATGAGCGCTGAAGAGCGCGAAATTGACGCCCTGTCCATCATGATGGGCGCCGAGCCGCGAGAATTCGCCTGCCTCGATCACGCCGTACCTTGTCTCTTCTGTCATGGAAATCCTCGCCGTTGGTGCGCTGCAGAAACACCGCAAGGGTGGGGATTGTTCCGTCGTTGGGCCGGCGCATCGCGCGATGGAGACCCCGTCAACGTGTCCCAATGAGGAAGGCGACGGGGCGAGCGTCAAACAACTGAACAGCGGGAATGGCCGTCATCGGCAGAGACTTGCCCGTGAACAGATCGGACACCTGTCCGCAATGCAGTGTTGGCATGACGATTTCCGTGTCCTGCCAGTAATCCGGCCCTTGGCCATCGACCAGGCGCGGAACAACGGTGATCGCCGCCTCCGGCCCCCAGATGCGCGCGTAGGCAACCAGCCTGTCCGATCGCGCACCCCGCACGTTCAAAGGCAGATAGCTACCTTCGAGAAAAAGGCCGGGATGATTGTTGCGATGGTTGAGAACCGTCCGAATAATGTCCCGCTTTAGCCCAGCCATCGTGGCTTCCGCAGACTTTTGCTGTGGCGCAACGCCGCTCCATGCCTCGACCACCGGCCTGCGGTTGTCGGGATCGACCATGCTGAAATCGAGACCTTCTGTTCCCTGATAAATGTCGGGGATCCCCGGCGCCGTGAGCTTGATCAGCAGTTGTGCCAGACTGTTGCGATAGCCAAACTCGACGAACGGACGCAAGGTCCGCTCGAAATCGGTCCTGAACGCACGATTTTCGGGACAGAGAAGCGCATCGGCATAGGCAAGGACCGCCTCCTCATAGGAAGGGTTTTCCACCAGCCAATCCGTGCGCAACTTCGCCTCGCGGATCGCCTTTAGGACATATGCCCGAAAGCGATGGCGCAGTTCATCGCCACGATCCATTGGCTCGATATCCTCAGGCCAGATACCGGCGAGCGCCTGATAGAGCATCCATTCGACGTTAGGCTCCGGCGCTGGTCCCTGTGCGAGATGCCTGCAAAAGGAGGCGTTCTGGACGCGCCACCGCTCAACGCCCGCGATCCACATCTCGGGAAGCTGGGTCAAACTGTAAAGCCGGGCGCGCGCATCTTCGCCGCGTTTTGTGTCATGAGTGGAAGTCGACGACAGGCCGCAATGCTGAAGGCGACGGCGCTCCGCCATGCTTCGATGGAAGGCCTCGACGCCGCCCCGCGGGTCTGCGGCTTCGCCGCCGACCTCGTTCAAGGCGATCAGCCGATTGTCGCGATAAAATAGCGTGTCCTCGACAGACTTGGCCATGAGCGGTCCGCTGAGTTGCTGAAATCTTGCCCTGAACTCGCCGGCCGAAGTCCCCGCGACGCTACCATCGAGCAGGCTTTCGATCGCATCGAGACAACCCTGCGTCGCCAACTTCGACCGCGCCTGGATGATGGCGTTGCGCAGGACCGCGTCATCGGTCGCCGAAAGGCTACCTTGGCAACCATACAGTCGATAAACCGGAAAGGCTGCGAGCAGTTCGGCAAGTGCACTGGAAACTTTATCCCTGTCGAGGTCAGGAAAAATCCGGCTCGCCAATTGGCTCAATCGAGCCAACTCGCCGGCGAAATTGCGTTTGATCATCAAGAGCTTTGCCTTGCGCAGGCTTTCTTTGTGATCGCTCTGTCCATCACTCACCGGCCGGTATGCCGCATCCATGGCACGCAACCCCGCATCGGACACGAACAGATCGGCCAGCGCAGCGATGAATTCATACCCGGTCGTGCCGGACACCGGCCAATCCGCCGGCAGCGTCTCGCCACGCGTAAGGATCTTCTCCACGACAATGAATATATCCGGCCCTACGGCTCTGCGAAGGCGCTGGAGGTAGATTTTTGGATCCGCAAGGCCGTCGACATGATCAATACGTAGCCCCTGGATTTGGCCGGAGCGCACCAGCTCAATCACCAGCCGATGGGTATCGTCGAAAACCCGCTGGTCCTCCACCCGTACTCCCACCAGGCCGGCAACCTCGAAGAACCGTCGATAGCTGAGCTTCGATGCCGCATCCGTCCAATGGATCAATTGCCAATGCTGTTTAGCAAGCAGCGCCTTCATTCTTTCCGGATCGATGGAAAGGGCCCGCAGCTGGGCCGCCTTCAGCCCGGTTTGCCGCTCGACCTCGCTTACCGTTCCCTCCGATAGCGGAAGTCTATGGTCAAAGTAGACCAGCTCCAGCGAACCGTTTCCAGAACTGCCGGCAAGCTCGAGCTCCCGCGCCTGAAGCGCCTCGTCAAGGGGCTTGCCGAGCAGTGGCAATGTGAGCCGGTGGGTCCAGTCAATGTCGAAATGGCCGGCAAAATTGCTGTTGCGGCCACGGCGCAATACATCCCGCCACCAGGGGTTTTCCACGGATGCGGCCATATGGTTGGGAACGATGTCGAGGATCAGGCCGAGCCCTGCGCATCTGAGAGCCGCTACGAAGCGGTCGAAACCTTCCTGCCCCCCGATATCCGGGTCGATCTCATTGGCATCTGTCACGTCATAGCCATGCGTCGACCCGCGGATCGCGGTAAAGATCGGCGACGCGTAGACATGGCTGATGCCGAGGTCCTTCAGATGAGGAATGAGGGTCTGCGCCCTCTTGAACGACATGTCGCCGCGAAATTGTAGTCGATAGGTTGAGGTCGGCACCACCATCTCTTTTCCCTCCGGCATGCTCGCCCTTACCAACGACAGCAGAGGGGATCTGTTCCAGGATCGGGAACACTTCCCGTCGGACAGCGTTCGAGACGTCACGGATTGCGGATCAGCGGTGGGTGGTAGGTGGCATGGAAGGCAGCTTCACATTCGGGCCTGAACTGAAACGAAACGCCGTCCTCTTTCGTCTGTGGGCGCCGCTTGCCGAAAGCGTAAGGTTGCGGATCGAGACGCGAGGCGAATGGATCATGCCGGCCACGGAAAATGGCTGGAAGCTTATCGAAGTCCCTGACGTGAAGCCGGGCGATCGCTACAGCTTCATTCTACCCGACGGTCATGCGGTCCCCGATCCGGCCTCGCGATACCAGCCGGACGACGTCCACGGCCCGAGTGAACTGATCGATCCCGCCTTCGAATGGCAAACCACGTCGTGGCGCGGGCGACCGTGGGAGGAGATCGTCATCTATGAACTCCATGTCGGCGCTTTCACGCAAGCAGGCACATTTCGGTCTGCCATCGAAAGGCTCGATCACCTCCAGCGCCTCGGCGTTACAGCGGTCCAGCTCATGCCTCTTGCCGATTTCCGGGGGCTTCGCGGGTGGGGTTACGACGGTGTTTTGCCCTATGCGCCCGACAGCAGCTATGGCCGCCCGCAGGAACTAAAGATGTTCGTCGATGCGGCCCACGCCCGCGGGCTCTGCGTCTTTCTCGATGTCGTCTACAATCATTTCGGACCTGACGGAAACTATCTTCCCGCCTATGCGCAGATCTTCAGCGAAAGGCACGAGAACAGCTGGGGCCCTGGCCTGAACTTCGATGGCAAGGGCAGCCGCTTCGTTCGCGATTTCGTCATTGAGAACGCCATCTATTGGCTCCGTGAGTTTCGCATGGACGGGCTGCGGCTGGATGCCGCGCACGCGATCAGAGACGATAGCACGCCGCATATTCTCACCGAGTTGGCCGATCGGGCCCGAAGGGCCATTCCTGAACGGCCCATCCATCTGATCCTCGAAAACGAGGACAACAATGCCGGACTTCTGGCGCGCGACGATGCCGGAAGACCTCTTCATTTCACAGCGCAATGGAACGACGATATCCACCACGCCCTTCATGTGGCGGCGACCGGCGAGACCTTCGGCTATTACGGCGACTATGCCGATTGCCGGGCTTGCCTTCGGCGATCGCTCGCCGAGGGTTTTTCGTTTCAGGGAGAGCCTATGGCCTATCGCGGAGGCGTGAGGGGTTCGCCAAGTGGGCATCTGCCGCCCACCGCCTTCATCTCCTTCATTCAAAACCACGATCAGATCGGCAACAGGGCGAAAGGTGACCGCATGTTGGTCTCCCATCCACGCGAGGCAATGAAAGCCATCGCGGCCATATATTTGCTCGCACCGGAGATCCCAATGCTGTTCATGGGAGAAGAATGGGGCAGCATCGATCCCTTCCCCTTTTTCTGCGACTTCGACGAGGCTCTCAACGACAAGGTCAGAATCGGGCGCAGACAGGAGCTAAAGCGCCTGCCCGGATTTGACGACGCAGATGCGCTCGATCCGACGCTTGAAGCCACGTTTTTCGGCGCCAAGCTGGACTGGAGCAACGCCCGGCAAGACGAGGAGATTGTCGACCATTACAGGCGCCTGATCGCTCTCAGGCAGAGTCAGATCATACCGATCCTTGGCCTTGCTCGAAATCCGGCTTCCATCCATCATGATGACAGCCGGCTCGTCCGGGTGAGTTGGCAACTGGATCAGGCGATCCTTTGCCTCACCGCCAATCTGTCCAGCGAGACGATCGTCACTGCCATGCCTGATCTGGATCATGCATTTCTTGTCTTGGGATCGGCATCATCCGACCGGATCGGCCCCTGGTCAGTCGTATGGCAGCGATCACCGGATATCACGGTTCGCCGGCAGTGACAGAATGGGCCCTGCATTGGCTGTGCGTTCGCCTCAATGCGCCGTCGCAAGGCCGCCCGCCAGACGCATGTTGCTCGCGCGTCGCAAAGTCTCGGCGACATTTTCATCGTGGAACGGCTTTGCGATGACGGCAAAGGCGCCCGCAAACCCCTCGTCAATGGCCTCGGGAAGACCGGTGATGACAATGACCGTCGTATAGTGACGATCCATCAGCCGGCGGGCGAGCTGAAGCCCGCTATTGCCATCGGAAAGCCCGACATCGATCAGGGCGATGTCTGCCTTGGGCGCGTAGGCAAGCGCCTGCTCCATGGTCGATGCCGGTCCGAGTGCTGTAAATCCGGCATCGGTCGTAATCGTCTTCAGATGGAGTGCGATAATAGCTTCGTCTTCAACGATCAGGACTTTCATGATCTCACCCTCCGCTTCCAGGCCTGCGAACTAACTGGCGGGCCAGCCAATTGTTCCGACCGCAACGGACCGTGATGATGAAATCGGCCGGCGATATCGCCAAAGACGGGAACACTTCAATTCCTCGGTTGTTCGACATCATCGCCAATCGAGGAGATCCCGATGAAACATCTTGCAATCGTCAGCCCAATTGTTGCGCTTGCGGCGCTGATCGCCACGCCGGCCTTGTCTCAATCCACTGCAGAAAAGACCGGCGTCAACTCGCTGATCGGGGTCGCCCCGAAAACGGCCGACTTCGTCGAGGAGGCGGCAACGAGCGACGAGTTCGAAATTGCCGCAAGCAAGCTTGCGCTAGAGCGCGGCGATGCCGCCACACAGGCATTCGCGCAGCAGATGATCACCGATCACCAGAAGACCACCCAGGAACTGAAGGGACTTGTGGCGAGCGGAAAGGTCAAGGCGTCGCTTCCGACGGCCATGACCTCCGGCCAGACCAAAATGCTGGCAACCCTCGGTGCCTTGCACGACGCTCGCTTCAACAAGCGATATCACGTCGATCAGGTCAAGGTGCACAAGGATGCCGTCAATCTCTTCAAGCGCTACGCCAAAGGTGGGGACAATGCTGATCTGAAGACATGGGCGGCAACGACGCGCCCGACCCTGGAACATCATCTGCAGATGGCTGAAGATCTCAACAAATAGCGAGAAGTGAACCATGGCCGACTGTCCATCGACGGGTTCGATTTTGCCGAGTGAGTTGTCGAAAAAATCCCGTCGGCGAGCAATCCGACGTGTCGAGCCGGATCGGCGATATCGCTGCGACCGACCATGGCAAATCTAGCCTGCATCTCTATGCGGTTAGATGGCCTGAAGGATGGCCGGATTCGCCGCGGCCATTTTATGGACGGCATCGGCCAGCCCACCCTGGGAGTGATCGTCGTTGAAGCGCCTGAGCATCTTCGCCGCCTGCGCCGACCCGATCTCGGTATCGCGCTTATCGCGATTTAACCCCTTGGTGCGGTTCCCTGGAACAATGGTCGATCCCAAAGGTTCGGCGTGGTCAATCCTGCACGAGGAGTTCACCATGGCAACCAAACGGAAATCCGAGACCGGGCAATTTGAGACCACGCGTGGCAATGGCGGCGAAACGCATCAGCAGATTCCAGCCGACGCTCGCCACGACGAGGCAAATCATCTGACCACCAACCAGGGAATTCATGTCTCCGACAATCAGAACAGCCTGAAGGCGGGCTTGCGTGGTCCGACCCTGCTGGAAGATTTCGTGCTGCGCGAAAAGATTTTCCATTTCGACCACGAACGCATTCCGGAGCGTATCGTGCACGCCAGAGGGTCGGGGGCTCATGGATTTTTCGAACTCTACGAGCCGCTGTCAGACATCACGCGCGCCGACCTCTTTCAGCGCGCAGGCGAGAAAACTCCGGTCTTCGTTCGCTTCTCGACCGTCGCCGGCGGTGCCGGTTCGGTGGACACGCCGCGCGACGTGCGCGGCTTTGCCGTGAAGTTCTATACAAAGCAGGGCAACTGGGATCTCGTCGGCAACAATATCCCCGTCTTCTTCATTCAGGACGCCATGAAGTTTCCGGACCTCGTCCATGCCGTGAAGATGGAAGCGGACAGGGCTTATCCGCAGGCGGCAAGCGCCCATGATACCTTCTGGGACTGGGCCTCCCTGATGCCTGAATCCACACATATGCTAATGTGGGCAATGTCGGACCGCGCCATTCCCCGCTCCTTGCGCATGATGCAAGGTTTCGGCATCCATACATTTCGCCTGGTCAACGAAGCGGGTAAATCCACATTCGTGAAATTTCACTGGCGGCCAAAGCTCGGCATTCAGTCGCTGATCTGGGACGAAGCGCTGAAGTTGCAGGCGGCCGACAACGACTACCATCGCCGGGATCTCTTCGAGGCGATCGCCGCCGGCCAGTATCCCGAATGGGAGCTCGGCCTGCAACTTTTCGACGAGGCCTTCGCGGCAAGCCTGCCCTATGATGTTCTCGACGCGACCAAGATCATTCCAGAGGAAATTCTACCTCTTAAGATCGTCGGTCGGCTGGTGCTTGATCGCAATCCGGACAATTTCTTCGCCGAGACCGAGCAGGTCGCCTTTTGCCCCGCCAATATCGTTCCGGGCATCGACTTCACCAACGATCCGCTGCTGCAGGGTCGCCTGTTCAGCTATCTCGACACGCAGAAATCGCGGCTCGGCACGGCAAACTTCCATCAATTGCCGATCAATGCGCCCAAATGCCCCGCTATGAATTTTCAGCGCGACGGACAGATGCAGATGCATGTGCCCAAGGGGCGCGCAAATTACGAACCGAACAGTCTCGGCGAGGCTGGCGAGATCGGTGGACCACGCGAATGTCCGGTGACGGGGTTTCGCACGTTCGAAAACGCGCAAGGCCATAGCGAGCAAGGGGAGAAGCTGAGAATTCGCGCGGAGCTTTTTGCCGATCATTACAGCCAGGCTCGCCTCTTCTGGGCGTCGCAAACCTCATCAGAGCAGGCGCATATTGCCTCGGCTTTCGTCTTCGAATTGTCGAAAGTCAGCCTTGAGCAGGTTCCTCCGCGGATGGTTGGCAACCTCATGAATGTCGACCAAGCCCTGGCCGGCCGCGTCGCAAGCGGTCTCGGTCTTGGCGCTCCGCACAGGAACCCTGCAGCACGCGCACCGGTCGCCCTTGCCCCTTCGCCGGCCTTGTCGATCCAGCAAAACATGAAGAAAACGCTGGAAGGGCGGCATGTCGGCATCCTGATCGCCGATGGCAGCGACGCCAAGGCGATTTTCAACCTCGTCGAGGCGCTCAACCAGGCAAAAGCAAAACCGTTCCTCGTCGCGTCGAGGATCGGCGAGACGAAGCTTTCCGACGGCAGCGCCATCAGGGCAGATGGCCAATTGCTGGGCTCGCCGTCGCAGATGTTCGATGCAGTCGCCATCATCCTCTCCAAGGAAGGCGCGGCAACGCTCGTCCGCGAGGCGGCCGCGGTTCAATGGGTGATGGATGCCTTCGGCCATCTCAAGGCGATCGGTCACGACGCGTCGGCAAAGGCGCTTCTGGACAAGGCAGGCGTTCAGGACGATGCCGGCACCACCGATCTTACTTCCTTCATCAAAGCTGCGGGCAGGCGCTACTTCGATCGGGAGCCGAAGATCCGTATGCTCGCCTGATGAACTGACGATCGCTACACATCGTCGCCCAACCGCCCGCCGGCGATACGTGGCGCCTGCCATGGCATAGAAGGTAGGCGCCGCCCTGCCCCGGGCCCATACGGCAATGTCTGCGGCCGCAGCGATGGGTCAAGCACCGAGCGCATTCCCGCGCGAATGCTCGGACCCCCGGCATCAACACCACGAAGGATAAAGGCTATGCGCGACATCGAAGAAATGGTCGCAAAAGGTCACTGAAGACAGTGATGCGATGACCCTTGAAGAGGGCGTGTCCAAGCAACCAGGCTCAAAAAAGATTGCCGCCTCCCTGAAGCATTCAGGCGGAGCAGAGCAAGCATCTCAAGGCAAGCCCGTTTCAATCCGCCATGTCGATGCTGAACTTCTACATCAATCGCGCCGGCCAGCAGCTGTCGAAAGCGCAGCGCACCAGGCGCGAAAAGGCAAAGGATGAACTCAGAAAGGATTTTGGCCGCAAGCTCTAGAGGCCCGTGCCTCGCCCAAGGATGAAATGACAGTCTCGGCTCGCCGCTCAGTGCATGCCACCGCCGCCGCCTTCCTTCAACTCGACATTGCTGAGGATCAAGGCAAGCGGGATGGCACAAAGCACAATCACCATCAGCACGTGGAACACATCGATATAGGCGAGGAAGCTCGCCTGCGTCTGCACTTGCTGGCCTATCCAAGCGGTTGCCTGTGCCTGCGCGTCTGGCAATGTCGCGCCTTTTTCTGAGAAATAGCGCGTCATCGTTTCAAGGGTCGCGTGATAGGCGGGCGAGGACGGCATGACATGCTCCACAAGGCGGCTCTGATGCCATTGTTGCCGATGGGCGAGCACGTTCGATGCAATACAGACGCCGATCGAACCGCCAATGTTGCGCGCAGCATTGATCATCGCAGACGCCTGGTTGGTCTGCTCCGGCCTCAGCCCGTAGTAGGAGGCCGAAGTGATGGGTATGAATATCAAGGGCAGGCCAAGCCCAATGTAAAGTCGGGACCAGACGAAGAAGCCGAAGTTCAGGCCCGGATAAAGTCGCGTCAGCTGCCACATGGATACAGCGATGATCATGCACCCGACAGCAATCAGATATTTCGGCTGGACAAGCGAGTTCACACGGCCGGCAACGAACATCATGACCATGGTCACCAGCCCGCCGGGTGACAGGGCGAGCCCCGCCCAGGTTGCCGTATATCCGTAGTTCTGCTGCACGACTTCCGGAAGGAACTGCGTCGTAGCAATCAGGATTGCACCAATTGCCATCATGACGACGAAACACGAGCCGAATTGCCGGGTACCCAGCAAGCGCCCATCGATAATCGGATTGGTCCTGGTCAGGACCCACGGGATAGCCGAGAAAAAGGCAAGCATACATATTGCCGTCATGACGATGATGAAGGTCGAGCCAAACCAGTCGTCGGTCTGACCGCGATCAAGGACAAGTTCCAGCGAGCCCAGAAAGGTTGCCACAAGAAGAAAGCCGACAAGGTCGAAGCGGAGTCCTTTTTTCCGGAAGGCCTCGCGATTGCGTTGCACCTGCGGCGTTTCCTTCAACAAGGCATAGACGAGACAGAAAGCGAAGATGCCGACTGGCCCGTTTATGAGGAAGCACCAGTGCCAGGAAAGATTGTCTGACAGGTAGCCGCCTAGTGTCGGCCCGATGACCGGCGCGACGACCACTGCCACGCCGAACAGCGCGAAGGCTTGCCCTCGTTTGGCCGGCGGAAAGGCGTCAGCAAGAATGGCTTGCGACGTCGGCACCATACCGCCGCCGGCAAAACCCTGGATCATCCGGAAGATCAACAGGGTTTGCAGGTTCCAGGATAGGCCGCAGAGGATAGACGCCACAGTGAAGGTCGCAAGGCACAGAAGATAGAACCGCCGTCTCCCGAGCCTCTCGGAAAAGTAGCTGCTGGCGACCAGTACGATGGCATTGGAGACCAGATAGGTCGTCACGACCCAGGACGCCTCGTCGGAACTGACCGCAAGCCCCCCCGAAATATAGCGCAAGGCCACATTGGCAATCGTCGTGTCGAGCACCTCCATGAAGGTTGCCAGTGACACGACGACGGCAATCAACCATGGATTTGAAGCAGGTACGGAGGACGCAGCCGCTCCGCCTGCCGTTGCATCAACACTGCTCATCTCAGCTCCTCGGGCGCACCGTTACCGTCGGCACCACCGACATGCCGGGTCCGATGGCAATGTCTGCAGGCCACTGATCGATGACGATCTTGACCGGCACGCGTTGTGTGACCTTGACATAGTTACCGGTCGCGTTCTCTGCTGGCAGCAGTGAAAAGGCTGTTCCCGAACCGGGCTGCACCGAAGCGACCTTGCCGTGCAAGTCGTGGTTTGGATAGGCGTCGATCGTCACATCGACCGGCTGGCCTGGTCGCATGTCGGTCAGCTGTGTCTCCTTGAAGTTCGCGGTGATCCAGATGTCGTCGGGGACGAACATTGCTATAGCCTGACCCGCGTCGATGAACTGACCCTTGGCACCCGTGAGATGCACGATACGGCCAGGCTGGGCAGCCGTAATAGTCGTGTAGCTCAAGTTCTGCTGTGCCTCCTCGGCCTGCGCCTGCGCCTGCTTCAGGCTGGCAAGGGCACTGGATTTCTGTGCCTCCGACACGGCCTTGTTCTTCGTCGCGGAGGTGATATTGGCCTGCATCTGAGCAAGGCTTGCCTGGTCCTGCTGCAATGTCGCAGTCGCCTGTTGCACCGATTGCAGACTGCCGGATCCGCTCTTGACCAGTTGCTGCTGTCGATTGGCTTCCTCCTGCGCATATTGCAGGGCGGCGTTGGCGGAGTTCTGCTGGGCCTTTGCGACGTCGACCGCAGCATTCGCGGCTTCGATCTGCGCGCTTGCACTGTCGACGGAGGCCTGCGCGGCACCCACCTGGCCATTCGCCTGGTCAACCGCAATCTGATAGTCGCGGGGATCGATTTTCAGGATCACGTCGCCGGCCTTGACGTGCTGGTTGTCCGTGACCGGCACCTCCGCCACATAGCCGGTGACTTTGGCCGCGACAGCAAAGCTGCGCGCATCGATAAAGGCGTCATCCGTCGATTCATATGGATGGAAGTATATCGTCCAGACGAGCCATGCCGCGAAAATCGCGAGCACCAATAGTGCAAAGGCCAGCGCCACCCAGACTGGATGACGCCTGATCAAGGAGCGACGCTTGGCTTGCGGCGCTGCGCCCTGATCGGGGTGATTGTCCTCGGGCTCGGTCTGCAGCGCGCGCTCCGCCTTGGTTTCCATCCTGTCGGTTTGAGTGTGGGCCATCACTTGATCTTTGCTTGTTGTCCGCACGGGTTTGCTCGCGGCGGAGGGAGACGATAGGGATCAATGGCGGAGAAAGCGGCTGATTCTCTTCAGGTCGGCGACGAAGGCGAGCGTGCCTTCCTTCCGCTTGTCAGCCTCTCTGATGCGCAGCAGTGCGGAGGGATGGACGGTCACGAGGACATCGAGCCTCCCCGATGGCCTAAGGATCCGTCCCCGATCGCGCATGACCCTCACCCTCGAACCGAGGAGCGAGGAGACGGCTGTCGCTCCGAGGGCGACGACCAGTTTCGGCCTAAGCAGCTCGAGCTCAGCTCCAAGCCACCAGGCGCAGCGCTGCACTTCGCCGGAGTTGGGTCTGGCATGCAGGCGCTTCTTGCCGTGCATCTGGTACTTGAAGTGCTTGACTGCATTGGTGACGTAGCAACGATCACGCTCAACCCCCGCCTCCTCCAGGCATTGGTCGAGTAGCTGTCCCGCCGGCCCGACGAAGGGCCGCCCAGCCAGATCCTCCTTGTCGCCCGGCTGTTCGCCGACAAGGACGATTTCGGCCGTACTCGGGCCTTCACCAAAGACCAGATGTGTTGCGTCTCGATATAGTTCGCACCGCGTGCACGCCTGGGCACTCTCGTGCAATTCGTCGAGCTTGGTGGCGTCAGCGTGCTCATAGGCAAGCGATGGGCCGAGTCCGGCCGATGGGAATTTCTCGAGCATTTGGCGGCTCGCAATCTTCTAGGGGCTGTGACCTTCAACTAATCGCCGTTCTGTTTGTTCCATCAAGGCAGATGCGGGAGACTGGGAACTCACGCCCTTCGCGCTCGTTAGACCAACATGAGCAAAGGAATGGAGGAACTCCGATGACCGGCAACGACAAGCAACGCAGATTCGCGCTCAGTGCTTTTTTTGACGATGAATACGATGCGGAGGCTGCCGCCGACGCTCTCGTCGAAGCGGGCATATCGAGGGATGCCATCACCATTACTCCCGGCAACCGCGCTGACACTGCGCCGATAGACCACATTGGTTTTCTCGATGCGTTGACCGGCATCTTCTTTCATGAGGAGCAGCGCTCAGCCTATGCCGCCGCACTACAACGGGGCGGAACGCTTTTAACCCTACAGGAAATGAACGAGGCCCAGCATAAGACTGCGCTGCCAATCCTTGCCGAGAAGGGTCAGATCGAACTCGATGAAAAGGAGGGTTGAGCAGCCTGCAAATCACGGCCCACCTCGGGAACAATCGCGGACCTCCGGCGTTCGGAGGCTGCCTTTGGAAAAATTCGACCAGCCATTGGAGGGAACGCCATGGCAGAAACAGAAACCCCGACATGTTCGTCATCGGCCTTAGAAACGCCCATGCGATGGAAAACCGGGCATTGAGCATGATGCGGCAAGAGCCGCTGGACATGGTCCAAAATGCGGAAATTGGTGCAAGGCTTGAGCAACATGGTGCCGAAACAGAAGGCCAGACCGGACCGGCTTGAAGATATTCTCCAGCAGCTTGACGAGGATTATCTGAGCCTTAGGCGATGGTTTTCTCCTTTATCAGCCCGGCTGGGGTCATGCTCAATGCAGGCGCGGACGAAAAGATCCCATGCGATGCCTGCACCGGTTCGCGTTCGAGAATTGCGACATCGCGACCTATGAATCGCTGTTCAACCATCGCCGGGGTCGGAACCTTGCGGAAGAACAGGCGATGGCAAAATCGTCCGATGACCATGTGCTGTCTTTTGACCCAGAAGTGTTGCGGATGTGGGAGGGGATAAAGGACCAGTGCCGCTGTCACAGGGCTGGATGGAGGGCGCATTTTCCCATCAATCGCCGGCCTTCACGGCCTTCGGTCGTCACTCCGAATTTTTTGTCCATCGGTGAAACCCTGTTCCCATTTGTCGCGCAGGCGCTCATCATCTTGAAATGGATTAGTGTCGCTGCTTGCTCCCTTGGCGAACGCTTGCCTGCCAAGTTCATAGGCCGCCGCCTCCGACTGTGTTTTGTCCGATCCGGCTCCCATCATCATACCCTTTGCGACAGGGTCAGGTGAGCGTCGAGACAAGCGGATAAGACAGCCGTGAGGGATGCTTTGACCGGAACCCGGTGCAACAGGAAGGCTGTCTTATCTTGCGACCCTGGGATGATTTCGGCGCCCCGCTCGGCGCTCATCACTTCGATCGGTACGGTCGAAGGCAATGTGAATTGAGCATCGATGGCCCGGTGCATTTGAGGCTCCTGACTTTGTGACACGTCCATGCCAAACGAACGTCAGACACCGCAATTTGTTCCTGCCGAAAGGCTGCCGACGGTCGTCCTGGAGATGCTGTGCTTTCAAGCAGCCGGAGCCTTCCATGCGGCGATCGACCAACGACGGCTTGCGTCGCTCGAGGACCAGGCGGTTCACATCTAGTTCATGAGCCATGCTCTAGAGAAAATCAGTCCGAACTGGAATGGGGAATGGAAAGCTCAGCGGTTGCCTATCGGCGGATGTTTTCGGGAAAGCGCTTGCTGATCGTTGAGAGCAGCCTGTTTCTGAGCGACGAAGCACGTCAGGCGTTGCAGAAGCTCGGCACAATCATCGTTGGCCCCACCGATGATCTCGATGCTGCTGCAGATATGATTGAAGGTCGCGAAGTGGATGCTGCGATCCTCGACATCCATATTGCCGCCGCAGAGGTCTTTCCACTTGTCGAGCGGCTTGACGCCAAAAGCCTTCCTTACGTCTTTGCACTCGCCGACATGCCGAGCATGACAACCTCATTTGCCGGCTTTGTGCTTTGCGACAGGGAAGCCTCGATCGACGACATCGCCAAGGCTCTCTTCGGCTCGCCTCTGAAAAGCAACTAGGCTTGCCAAGCTGCCGCGCCTTGGCGAAAAGACCATCATCGTCCAGTTGTTTCGCCAGTCTGCGCGTGGCCCGATTGATACGGCTCTTTGCGGTACCGATTGCACAGCCGAATTGTTCGGCGGTGACCTCGCAGGAGCGCTCCTCGACAACCAAATAGTCAAGTGCGATTCGATAAGGCTCTAGCAATACATTGCAGGCTTCCTCAAGTTGCTTTGCGTGCAATGCCCATTTCTGCGACGACAGTGCGACCCCGCTTTCGACCACACATCTCTCGGCGCCAGGCGCCGCACGCTTGGCAATCCTGACCTTCGTGCAAAAGGAATTGCGCGTGATCGTGAAACGCCACGATTTCAGCCGGATGCCTTGGTCGAAGCGATCGAGACCCGCAAACGCTTTCGCCAAGGTTTCCTGTGCCAGATCGTCAGCATCGTTGGCGTTTTTGTCGAAGGTTCGCGCAAAAGTGCAAAGGCCGGCCATGAGTTCGGCTCCTTTCACGAGATCGCATGTGCGCTGCAAGCGATTCCCGACAAACACCTAAACCTTTGAGATATCTGTGAATTTCTAGCCACTTCCCCCTGACTGTCGCATCCGACCCTGAGGCCAGGACCGGCAGGTAGCTTTATTGTTCTCTGGAGGAACATTTGCACTCACCCGCCGTTCGATGAGCAACGATTGAGGAGAGAGTGATGGATGAACGCTTCGAATGGATCAGCAAGCGAGCCTATGCCATCTGGGAGGCGTCGGGACGCCCCTGGGGATTGAGTGAAAAGCACTGGAAACAGGCGGTCGCCGAGCGTGAAATTATGGAGCGAACAAGAGCATCCACCGACGGTGCGGAAGTGCTGGTTCAGTCAGCCCAGAAAAAGGCGGTTGCTCAACGTCGAGACAGTTCGCAGGCCGACACCAGAGCAAAGCGGCAGACACGAAATGGTACCGGCTAGTGCGCCAAAGCGTGGCGACCACGGTTCGTGGCCGCCAGCCTTCGCCGCTGCCGAGCATAGACCCGGTTTCCTGCCAGCGGCAGGAGACGCAGCGCACCCGCAATTTATGGCCGCTCGAAATTGTTTGGGAAACAAAAGCCAGCCTCATCGGTTTTCCCTTTTGGAACAAAGGAGATTGATCATGACATCGCTTCCGGACAAGAAGGACCTGTCGAGAGAAGAGGATTACCGTGACTATCAGGAGCGCGATGATCGGGACGGATGGCCATATTCAGACGACAGTGGCCTGGGTTCGGACAAACCGGAAAATCGCCCCTACGGGACCACTGGCGCAAATTTCGATGAAGAACCTCAGTCCGGTCTAATCGGCGATGAAGCGGCGGCTGACGGGCTCGAGGAAGATAACATGCACAGTCTCGGACCGTTGCCGACTGACCGCATCGACGCAGATCAGTTGGAGGCCTCCATCACGGAGTTGCTTATCCAGAACCGGAATATCGCTGCGGACAGCATAGACGTCCGTGCCGAGGGTGGAGTGGTTACGTTGGACGGAAGCGTGGAGACGCAGGCACTATCCCGCAAAGTTGAAGCGCTGGCGCTCGGGACAAGCGGAGTGACAGAGGTACGCAACCGGCTGAAGACAATCGGTATCGATTCCCATATTCCCGGCGATGCCTCTCCATGAGCCCGATCTTGCAACCTTCCTGCACGGTCTCCATTTGGGGTGGATAGAACCACCCGTCATTTGACGTGCGCGCAAGCTGTCGTCCGCAAAGGACGAGCAATATTGTTGCCGCACCGGTCGTGCCCCTGTTGGCTGGACGTCTATTGGTCAGTGGCATGACTGGCGCTTTTCCCAAGCAATTAACCAGAGCGCTGGCCTCCCGGCCAGCAAAGGAGATGTATATTTGACCGCTGGAAACCTCAAAGCCGTGCTGGCTGCAGAAAAACAAAATCAACGACATGATACTCGTGGACATCCTGTCAGCGAGGACTGGAAGCCATACCCATGCCTCCTGACCCGTGGCGAGCTTGAAAGACTGATCGCAAGGCAGCTCGGCTAGAATCCGCCTATTTCTTCTCAACGACAACGAATGGCAAGGAGAAGGAGGGCTCGAAGCAGGTTCTGGGAAGAGACTAAAATCTAGAACAAGCCAAGTGCTCAGACGCAAGCTGCAGCGCGAAAGCGCATTCCGGGACCTGAGGGCTCGACGCGCCCATGAGAAACCCTCTCAACGAAGCAATCGCCAAAAGACCCACGCAGCCAGCCGGTATAGAAAGGCAATGCGCAAGAAAATGCTGCGCAAGGACAGATGAGGTTTCAAGTCAGGCCCTCGTCGTCGATTTAGCCCTGCCTTCATGCATCCAGCGTTTGACCGTAGCGCGTACCAACCGTCCCGCCGATACGACCACAGCGTCCTGCGGACCGCCTTTCAGTAACGAGGCGGTGATATTGCGCACCTGTTCGAAGGTCACCTGGGAGCGGAAGTAGGGGAATTGAGGATCCGTGTTCACCTCGATGGCGACCGACCGCTCCGCGGCACGCGCCTCACCCAAGCCGGCGCCGAGCTTTCCCGGGCGATCAGTCAAAATGCCCTTTAGCCCGATAAGCTCGGCAAGGCGGTGATGGGAAACATCGGGGACGCGCTGGGACGCATCGAGTTTCGGATCGCCCTTCATGATACACCGACTATTGTCGGAATATGGCCAGGTGCCGGGCCAGAGGATCCCGGCATGCATCGCGCATTGCCGGTAGCTGGCTCATCTACAACTACCGGCCTCGGTGAAGGATTACCGATGGAAGGTGAGGACGCCCTCCGGCAACTTAACTCGTGACGTCAGCGAAAGTTCCGCGAAACAGATCCGCCGTCATCAACTATGGCTTACGGAAGCTAAACTTTTCCGCCGGCCAACGGGAAGCGGACAGATGAGGGAAAATGCAACATCCCGGGAACAATAAGCAAAAGCCGGCGTTGGATTCTTGCATTTCCAACACCGACACTTGGAGGATAAAAATGGGTCGCGGTATTTTACTTTGGCTTCTCGGGATTCCTTTGCCGATCGTCATTCTTCTTGTTCTTTTCACGCGATAGGAGCAACAGATGGCACTGATCCAAGATGTTCCGGCCGGCGCGGTTCCGATCGAATCCTCGAAATCCGCGGTTACGTGGGGGCCCATCATCGGCGGCGCGCTTGCTGCGACAGGCACGACGCTTATCCTGCTCCTGCTGGGGTCGGGTGTCGGGCTGACAATGGTGTCACCATGGTCGGGTGCGGGCAGTTCCGCCGCAACGATCGGCATCACTGCCGCAATCTGGCTGATTGTCGTTCAATGGCTGTCGTCCGCGATTGGCGGGTATCTGACCGGACGCCTTCGCACGAAATGGGTCGAGGTTCATTCTGATGAAGTTTTTTTTCGCGATACCGCGCACGGCTTCCTGAGCTGGGCCCTCGCGACCGTATTTGCAGCGGGCTTTCTGGCGTCCTCCCTCAGTTCGTTGGCCGGTGCGTCAGCCAATCTCGCCAGCGGCGTCGCGACGGCTGCCGGAAACACCGCGGTATCGATGAAGGCGGACTCTGGTTCCGCGATGCCCTATTTTACCGACGCTCTTTTGCGTCCCGCCAAGGTTGCGGATCGGGCACGAACCGACGACGGCGCAGCCGCCGCGGAAATTTCCCGCATTCTATTACAGGGTGCGGCCCGAGGACAAATTCCGGACGAAGACAAATCCTACATCGCCGCGGTCATCTCAGCACGGACGGGGCTGTCGGAATCGGATGCTCATAATCGAGTCGATACGATCCTCACGCAAATGAACGATGCTAAAAATGCAGCCAAGGAGGCGGCCGACAAAGCACGGAAAGCCGCGGCGACCACGGCACTGGTCGGCTCGCTATCCCTGCTTGTCGGGGCATTCATCGCCTCCGCCGCCTCTGCTCTCGGTGGGCGGCAGCGCGACGATGAAGAGGATCTGATCGCCACCCCGGTCGGCCTCCGTGCCGCTCCTTGAAGCGATGGTAACGCTAGTCTCCAGTCATCGTTGACTTATCGTAACAGACCCGGGCTGCCAGCGGCCCGGGTCTGTTACGATCGGCTATTCCATGCGGTGAAAGCATCCGATTTGGCTCAATGCGCGAAGACGGCAATATTTCCTTCCTCCAGGGCAGAGAGGAAGGCTGCACGTGCATCTTCCGCTTCAACCCGGCCATCTTTTGCTTTCAACAGCACGTCTCGCGCCATGTTGAAAGCAGGGCCATCCTCCAGGGTGGGCCATTCGCTGCTCATGTACTCAGTCGCTCGTTCCACGCTCGAAATTTTGACGCGTCCTCCGGTTTTCCGTGCCTCCACGATTATGGGCTGCGACCACATCAATTCGCTCATCTGTTCCTCCTACCACCGTCAAATCAACGCTCTGCGTTTTAAGACAGAGCGAACCTTCCATTTTAAAAATCTATCGCCATCGAGCTGGCTGGCTGGTGTTGTGCTGCAGCTCACAGGCTGTGGCAAAGGCACCAAAAAGTTGGCTTAGCCGCCGCCGCTCTTCTTCGCTTAAACCTCTGCGCTTCGCATATTCGTCCACAGACCACACCGGAACCGACACTTCGACCTCGGGCTCCGTGCGCTCCATATACTCAACCTCCAGATTGTGTTTCTATCGCCGACCTAACGCTGAACCGGCGTGCGGGTTCCCTCACCCGCGACCGATCGTTCCAAGGCCACAGGAACGTTGCCCCAAGGCGCCGCCGTTTGACGCGGATGGCCTTGAAATCGCGGGAGCGAATTCGCCAGGCCGATCGGGCTCTTTCGGCAAACTGGCGCCCGCTATCAATGGCATAACCCATCGTATCCATCGTCACGCTCGCCTTATTGCTCCCGGATCGCCAAAATGATCGGCAAAATCGTCGCGATTGCACCCAAGACGGAGCAATTCGCGGACGAGGCGTCTATGCGCCCGAACGCAGTACTTCCAGCATAGGCAATCGAACATCTCGTAGGATCAGGAACATCGCGCTGACGGCATCTTTGATGCCGGCGGACGATATCAATGGTGGAGCAGTCTCATTTCCGTTGAGACGCGCAAATCAGATCAACGTCTGACCATCAGAAAAGATGAACCTGCGGTCATATTGCATCGGAACTGGCCGATGAAAGGGCGCAGGTTCAGGGTTGCCCGTATTATCTATTTGATAGACGCTTAGTGTTCAGCCTTATCCGAGATCGGGAAGCCTTCTTTCTGGATGCCGCCCGCAGGATGACGCCATCCAGCATTCGTTTTCTTGCGAACATTCTCGGAATTACCCTGCCGAATAGCGCCTTCCTGCCGCGCCGCCATCAGTTGCCAGAAGTCCACTCTCTTTTTACGGCATCCATGCTCCGATTGAGGTGAACATGAACATCAATATGATCCACCCAGTCGAGTGGAATAATATGATGATGACCATCACCGGAATCACTTTTCGTCAGCTTGATAGTATTCGATCCCTGCATGTGATCTACTATACCGATATGGCCGCCGTCGACCGATCTAACTTCCATATGCTCTTTGATCTTGTTGGCATCAATCATGGCATTTTCCTTCTTCGTTGCCATTGGCGATACCAGTGAAACGCCACTGCGACGTGCATGTTCCGACGCCCAAGAAAAGAGCCTCGTCTCATTGCTGCAACCGTCCTTTCAACCAGCGCAGAACATGAATTTCCTCCGGTTCCATCCAGTCAAGCAGTCTCCCGCTTCGAGTTTGCAGCTTGAGAATTGCCCTCAGTCGACCGGCTTTGAAATCCTCGAACACTGCCGGGTGAATGTAGGAGGATCTGCAGACCGATCGCGTGTTGACAAGTTTCTTGCTCACAATATCGATCGCCTCATTCAGCTGGCGCGCGATCGCTGCCGGCGAAGTTTCAACTTCAAGGGGCGCCAGAATTGCCGCAGCCATGCAGGTGGCGCCCCATGTCCGGAATTGCCGCGAGCTGAAGTCACCTCCAGAGGCATTACGGATATAGGCGTTGACATCGTTCGAGGAGATTTGCCGGTAGCCGCCCCCATCACCGGCATATTGAAAGAGCTGCTGGCCCGGCAGGTCCTGCAGCTTTCGCACGACATTGGCAATCCGTCGGTCGGTATGAACGAGATTCCACTCCTTGCCTGATTTTCCCTTGAACCGAAGTTTGATGTTTTCTCCCTCAACGCGAACATGCCGGTTCTTCAATGTGGTCAGGCCATACGACCGGTTGGCCTCGGCATAGGTAGCGTTGCCGATGCGGATATAGAGATTGTCGAGCATCCACACGACCGTCGCCAATGCCTTGCTCAGAGGCAGGCCACGAGAACGCAGGTCGGCATCGACCTGTTTTCGGATGTCGGGCAGATTGCCGGCGAAATCGGCGAGGCGGTTGAACTTGGCACGATCTCTTTCCCATTGCCAGGCCGGATGGTAGCGATACTGCCTGCGCCCGCGCGCATCGGTTCCGATTGCCTGTAGATGGGTCATCGGGTTCGGCGAAATAACGACATCCGCATAGGCAGGTGGAATTGCAAGGGCATTCAGACGCCCGATCTCCGCTGGATCGATAATCCGCTTTCCGTTCGGCGTATAATAAAGAAATCCCCCTCTGCCCTGGCGGCGGGTAATCCCGTACTCAAGGCTTTCGATATATAGCAGCCCGGATTGCAGTTTTGCCTCCGCCGAAGCCGCTTCAAGGACATTCTTGGCGATCGTCTTGTTCATGATCCGGATAACACCGGCAGGGCGTCTCTGTTCCATCGGGCCGACGGGCGTGAAATGCTGACATAATGAAGGATGCAACGTGTCGGATCCGCAATTGCCATTCTCTCGGTGACGGGAGATCAAAGGTTCGAAGAGCAACGACGGCGGCATGGGCGCGCCGCATCTCGCCTCCAGCCGCCACATTTCGTCCCAATGTTCCCCAGACGCGCCACGAGACTTGCGATCCAACCCGGTCGCTGTAACCCGTGACGCGCCCCAGGGAGCAACACACAAATAAGGATTTGTGCGCTACGGAGGGATGGCGTCGTCCTCCCTCCAGCACTCTAACCGGATGCGTCGGAAAATGTTCCCGCGACCGCAGGCGAAATATGGGTGGTCGAAATGCTTTTACTCCGGGGAAAGCACCGGACATTGGACCGACGGCTGCCAGTTCCTATTCGCTTGGACAGGCCTGATCGTCAGAATGGTCTGGCCGGCTGCGACTGAAGCTTCACCGAAGGGAGAGGGATCCGTCCGATCGTATCGTCAAAATGTCAGGCTCTTCGGGAACCTCTTGGTTTGAAAAGGGTTTGCAAGAAGATGTGCGAGTTCGATCGTCGAGCGCCTCCTTGGGGCAAAGTGGTGATCGGCAGGGACAGTCAATCGCCAAGCGATTGGGGACGTTGGAAAAATCCGAGAATGAGAGCCAAAGATGGAAAGGAAAGGACCATGAGACACATATTGACCGCGGGTGTTGTCGTTGGGTTGCTCGCTGCCTGCACACCCACTGAACAAGGCGCCGGAATCGGTGCAGCAACCGGAGCTGTCGTTGGCGGTGTCGCCACGGGCAATGTCAGAGGCGCAGCCGTCGGGGCAGCAATCGGCGGCGTGTCGGGCGCGTTGATCGGACATGTGGCCGATCAACCTGGCCAATGCTACTATCGTGATCGTTATGGGCGCCGCTACGTAGATAGCTGCTGACCCTTTGGCAACGTCTGCCTGACGGAAGCAGCCAACGGACGCGCCTCTTGCGCTTAAAAGGCGCGTCAACGTCGTTGAACACGCCGACAGGATACACGCCAGGGCAGATGAGGGCCGCGCAAATCGTGGAGCTTTCAGCGCAGAGGCGGGTTTTCCGAAGAATCGACATCGGAGCGGCCGGTCAATCGCAAGGCAGGAGACCGGTCGGAAGAGGACTGACGATGGATCAAACTCCCAATCCCACCCAATCGAAACCCGCGGACAGGAGCAAGGCCTTGGTCGTCATGTCGCCGAATGCGACGGCTTTGGCGGTGCGAACCCAAGCACAGGACGAGGCCCGTGCCCGCGCAGTTCTTGGTCTGCGACTACGCGAGCTGCGAGCTGAAATCGAACGCCTCAAGAGCCACCTCCACGCGATCAAGCATGGTTCAGAGACCGTCGTGCGGGAAGGCGTCCATTGGTTCGACGCCTCGGCGCACGACCAGCTCGGGCCCTATCCCTGGCTGAAGCTGTCGGCGGCATCGCTTGCTGCTTTCATGGCGGGAAGGCTTCTTCATCGCATCCCGCTCGGCCTGGTGGCAATAGCTGGCAAACCACTCTTATTTGCAGGGATAAGATCGCTGTCGCGCTAGAGAGAATGATGACACCCGTTCTCGCTTTGCCAATGGCACGCGAGAAGTCTACGCATGATTGTTCAGATTTTTGCGTGGCGGACGTTCGAAAGCCGGCATCACGCTCCGTCTTGCCTAGCGTCTGAACGAAATTTGTCCGGGGCAATCCGCTGCGGCCCCTGTGTCTGCTTCTTCCAGCTGCCTGATCAGCAATCGCTTCGCCGCCTCGTTATCGTGGCCGGTCTGAACGATGTCGTCACGGAAATATCCACCCGGGTCGGCGGCGTGCGATAGCCAAGTCTTCCTGCCGCCGATGAAAATCCCAAGGCGAGTGGCGCGGGGGAGTTTCACCCCCACGCTCTCTCAGAACCGGACGTGATACTCTCGCATCATCCGGCTCCCATTGTTCGGCCATATCCATGAAGCAGAGGCCAGTGGACGAACAGTCGAGGTTGGCGCTGCGCGATGCGCAAAAGCCAATGTCGGGATCGCCGCTTGTGCCTACGCAAGGACTTGTACTTTCCCGAAGCCCATCGAGCTAGGTATCGTTCGATGCTCCAGAGCGTAGGTTGGAGAGCTGAAGGACAGAACCGACCATAGTAGTTGATCCAGCCGCGGATGTATGAGTTGAACATCCGTGCCAGATCATCGAGAGCCTTGTCACTGCGAAGGTGCAAGGACCAACTCCGGATCGTGCCCCGTATCGCCTTGAGCGCCGTCGGACTGGCCGCAGGACCGAATGAAACACCCATGCCCCCGGCCTTCTTGCTCACAAGTCTCGGCCGGAAAGTGTAGCCGAGAAAGTCGAACTTGTAGACCGGGTGAGTGCCTCGCCGACTTTCATCCCTGCAGTAGACGATTTTAGTCTTGTCAGGATGAAGCGTCAGCCCACAGTCAGTAAAACGCGCGTCCAGAGCGTTCTGAAGCGCCATCGCCTGATCCTCGCTCCGGCAATGACAGATC
>NZ_JAELTU010000299.1 GCF_016429015.1 Rhizobium sp. ASV20 | reverse complement strand
GGTGCGATACCTTCGACGCTGGCGCGGGTCCACCAGTCACCAATATCTTCGAAATCCCATACCGGGCGAGTCTGGCCGGCCATGAAGGCAACGCATTTGCCGAGGTCGAGGCCGGAGCCGCCGCCGAAGGCGACGACACCATCGTGACCACCATCCTTGAATGCCTTCACACCGGCTTCGAGGTTCTTCTCGTTCGGGTTCGGATCCACATCGGCGAAGATCGCATGGCCGAGACCCGCCTCTTCCAGAATATCCAGGGCCGTCTTGGTGATCGCCATCGAGGCGAGTCCCCGGTCGGTGACCAGGAGCGGCTTCTTCATGCCCAGGCTTTTGCAGGCGTCCGCCAGTTCCTTGATACGGCCGCGACCGAGCTTGAAGGCGTTCGGATAGCTCCAATTGGCTGAGATGTTGCTCATGCTGTTACTTTCTTCAGGTGATAGGATTTCGGACGCGTCAGATTATGGAAGCCGATGATCGACAGCGAGCCGCCGCGGCCGGTTTCCTTGACGCCGGTCCAGCACAGAGCCGGATCGAGATAGTCAGCGCGGTTCATGAAGACGGTGCCGGTTTCGATCTCGCGACCGATGCGCGAGGCGCGCTCGACATCCTTGGTCCAGAGCGAAGCCGTCAGACCGTAGGGGCTGTCGTTCATCAATTCCAGCGCTTCAGCGTCCGACTTCACCTTCATGATGCCAACGGCCGGGCCGAAGGTTTCTTCGCGCATGAAGGCCATCGAATGATCGACATTCACGAGAATCTGCGGCGCGAGATAGGCGCCGCCGTCATCGGCCGGAAACAGCTTCGGATCGACCAGTGCCTTCGCACCCTTGGCAACCGCATCGGCGATCTGCTCGCGCACGACCTTGGCAAAACGCTTGTGCGCCATGGGACCGAGCGATGTCTCGGGATCGAGGGGGTTGCCGAGCTTATAGTTCGAAACCCAGGCGACCGACTTCTCGACGAAGCTGTCATAGAGCGATTCATGCACATAGATGCGCTCGATGCCGCAGCAGCACTGTCCTGAATTGAAGGTGGCGCCATCCATCAGCGTGTCGACGGCCGCGTCGAGATCGGCATCCTCCATGACATAGCCCGGATCCTTGCCGCCGAGCTCCAGCCCGAGGCTGGTGAAGGTGCCGGCAGCGGCGCGCTCGATCGACCGGCCGCCTTCGACGGAACCGGTGAAATTGACGAAGTTGAAGCTGCCGGCGGCGATCAGCGCCGAAGTCGTATCGTGGTCAAGGAAGACATTCTGAAAGACGTCGGCAGGAACGCCGGCCTCGACAAAGGCCTGAACGAGCCGCTCGCCGACGAGGAGCGTCTGGCTTGCGTGCTTGAGAATGACGGTATTACCGGCCATCAGGGCCGGAGCGATCGTGTTGATCGCCGTCATATAAGGATAGTTCCAGGGAGCTATGACGAAGACGACGCCATGCGGTTCGCGCTCGATACGGCGCGCAAAATTGGCGCTGTCTTCCACGACCAGCGGCGCCATTGCATCGGCAGCGATCGAGGCGACATAGTTGGAGCGCTCGTTGAAGCCGCGATATTCGCCGCCATACTTGATCGGCCGGCCCATCTGCCACGCAAGCTCCGGCACGACTACATCGGCCATCTCGTTCAGCCTGGCGACACCTTTCAGCACGAGCTGGACGCGATCTTCCAGCGGGCGACGCGCCCAGTCCTTTTGCGCCTTGCGGGCACGCGCCACAACTTCCTTGGCGGCTTCCAGCGACAGCGCCGGACGCTCGGCACAAACCTCTCCGTTTACCGGGGAGACGCATTTGATCATCGTCATGATCGAATTCCTGTTTTCTTGGTCATCAAATTGATTGCGGGATGTTGCACAACCTGTAGCCGCATTCAAAGCGGAAATATCAGGCAGGCGAACCATCCTGGCGCCCCTGCCCGATCATGAAATGAAAATCGGACAAGGACGGCTTGCAAAAGCCTTACGCTCTTTCGAATCCGCGCGCCACTTCCCAATCGGTGATGCGACGATCATACTCTTCCTGCTCCCATTCGGCAGCGCGGGTATAGTGTTCAATCACATCGTCGCCGAAAGCTGCACGCAGCATTTTCGAATTGGCCAAGGCCTCTGTTGCACCGCGCAGCGTGCGCGGTATCTCGCGAACCTCGCGTGCGCCATAGGCGTCGCCGACGAAGGGAGCTTCCAGTTCGAGCTTGTTCTCAATACCGTCGATGCCTGCGGCAATCAGCGCCGCAAAAGCGAGATAGGGATTGAGGTCGGAGCCGCCGACGCGGCACTCGATGCGGATGCCCTTGGTCTCGGCACCGCATAGGCGATAGCCGGCCGTGCGATTATCCGTGCTCCAGATCGCCTTGGTAGGCGCGAAGGTGCCGGCGACGAAGCGCTTGTAGGAGTTGATGTAGGGCGCAAGGAAATAGGTGATTTCGCTGGCATGCGTCAGAAGGCCGGCGACGTAATGCCTCATCATCGGCGTCATGCCGTGTTCTTTCTCCTTGTCGAAGAAGAGCGGCGTCTTGCCGTCAGCGCTCCAGAGCGATTGATGGATATGGGACGAACTGCCGGCAGCGCTATAATTCCACTTCGCCAGGAAGGTAATGGCTTTGCCCTTCGACCAGGCAATCTCCTTGCAGCCGTTCTTGATGATGGCATGACGGTCGGCCATGGTCAGCGCGTCGGCGTAGCGGACGTTGATTTCCTCCTGGCCGGCAGAGGCCTCGCCCTTGGAGTTTTCGACCGGGATATCGGCGCCCTGCAAACCCTTGCGGATCGCCCGCATCACATCCTCTTCCTTGGTTGTCTGGAAGATGTGGTAATCCTCGTTGTAGCCGCTGACGAGATTGAGATTGCGATAGCCGGATTCGCGGGCGCTGTCGTAGCTTTGATCGAAAAGGAAGAATTCGAGCTCGGAAGCCATGTAGGCCTTCATGCCCATCGCTTCGAGGCGCTTGACCTGCTTCTTGAGGATTGCACGCGGCGAATGCGCGACTTCCTCGTGCGTGTGATGGTCGAGCACGTCGCAGAGAACGAGCGCTGTGCCTTCCAGCCACGGGATGCGCCGCAGCGTGGCAAGATCGGGCTTCATGGTGTAGTCGCCATAGCCCTTCTCCCAGCTTGTCGACTTATAGCCGGAGACGGTTTCCATCTCGATGTCGGTCGCCTGCAGATAGTTGCAGCTATGCGTTTCCTTCCAGGCGCTCTCGACAAAGAATTCCGCCTGGAAACGTTTGCCCATCAGGCGACCTTGCATATCCACCTGGCATGCCAGAACCGTGTCGATGCGCCCTTCGGCCACATCCTTCCTGAGGTCATCGAACGTATAGCTAGTGCTCATGATTTATCCGCCTGAAATATATAAGGAGTGATCGGCTGGCAGCTCGTCGGGACGTGTTGCCCAAAGCGCCCGTCAAGTTCGAAGGGGCCGCCGCAACGGCCCCCGTATGATCGAAGTTAAGTGAGGATTAGGCTTCGCCGACGGCACGTTCGGCGGCGGCGATGTCGGCTTGGCGCTTGGCAATCACGTCACCGATCGGCGGGCCTTGGAAGCGACGCTTTTCGAAGGCGAACCAGACGATGGCGGTCAGCACCAAGAAACCGATGGTGATGTAGAGCGCCCATTCATTCGGCGGCTGCACGCCGATAATGAAGATGATCGCCATGGCGATAACCACCAGAACCGACACCAGCTTGTAAGTGCCGATGCCCATGTTCCATGGCCCCATTTTCGGCCATTTCGCAGTTCCGATCGCCTTGATGCCGAGGACGATCGGCACGGTGAACGAGAGGAACAGGAAGATGACGGTGCACGACACGACGATCGTATAGGCCGAGGAGCCAGCGATCGTGACGAGCGAAGCGCCCCATACGAACAGCACAGCAAGAATGGCAGCCGTCCAGATGGCGATGGATGGCGTGCGGAACTTCGGGCTGACGCTGGCGAGCGACTTCGAGAATGGCAGGCCGCCGTCTCGCGAGAAGGCATAGATCATGCGCGATGCGGATGTGACGGTCGCAAGGCCGCACAACAGCTGCGAGATGAAGATCGCCACATAGAGAATATTGGCGACGACAGGATGCGTAATGCTGTTGATGGTCCAGAAGAAGACGTTCCAGCCCTGCTTGGATGCTTCGTTCATGTCCGGGATCGCGAGGAGGAAGGCAAGGAGCATGATGTAGCCGAATAGCGATGACCACCAGACGGAGGAAACCATGCCACGCGGCACGGAGCTGGAGGCTTTGACGGTCTCTTCGGACGTATGCGCCGAGGCGTCGTAACCGGTAATCGTGTAGATCGGCAGCAGCAAGCCGAGGGCGAAGACGTACCAGATATTGTCCATCTTCGGCCAGACTGATGAATCACCTTCCGGGGTGCCGGAATAATTGGTGAAGGTCCAGATGCGGCTGAAGTCCCAGCTCTTGACGCCGATCAGGCAGACGATGGTCAGTGCGATTGCGGCTGCAAAGATCAGGTAGCCGGACATGTCGGTCAGCTTTGCCGTAAGCTTGATCCCGAAGTGATTGATCAAAGCCTGCAGACCGGTGATGACGGCAACGAAGATGATCTGATTGGCAAAACCCGCCGACGTATTCGTGTCGACGGCGATGCCGAACCAGCCGGCTATGGAGCCGCTGAAGAAACCCCAGGTCCCGACGTTGATAGCGCCAAGAACGGTGATGAGGCCAAGAAGGTTGAGCCAGGCCGTCAGCCAGCCGGTGAACCGGTTGCCGAGGATCGAGCCCCAGTGATAAAGGCCGCCGGCCGTCGGATAGGCCGAGGAAATCTGTGCCATCGAGAGAGCGAAAACGCCCGAAATCACGCAGCCGATCGGCCAACCGATGCCGATCGCAGCACCCCCGGCGCCGGACGTGGCC
>NZ_JAELTU010000298.1 GCF_016429015.1 Rhizobium sp. ASV20 | reverse complement strand
CCCAGAACCACCAATCAGCATCGCAGCCAATCCAGGAAACACTAGAGCGAAGGACTTCGTCGCCAGCAGCGCCGCCGCCCTCGTCAGTGATCGGGCTTATAGACCCCCCAACCCGACATAGTCAACAGCCCGATTTTGAAAAAACTCAGAAAAGAGATAACCGATTGATTTTTATGAAACAATTATGACGACTTTTCGCGTCGACTGAAATGGCCCGTCGGGAGGCCTCGATATCCCCTGCTTTATAGCTTTCAAGTCCCCGAAACACCTGCCGCAACAGGCAGACCGCGCCCGAAAACACGGCCGGCGGCGTCCGAGGAAGCCTCCAGTATCACGACATTTCCATGCAAAACGGCACTTCGCAGACCCAAAATCCGGTGGTCAGATTTGACTCGCCTGTCATAAATATGCACATCTTCGCCCCCAGCCTACGGCTCGCATATAGAAGGAAGCGGATCTCGATTGGCATGATAACGGACAAGATGATGCTCCGATCGCTCGGCAACGAGCCGCCAATCCTGGCCGATGGCAGGCGCGCGCCGGACCGGCGCGAGGTTTCCTTGCGTTGGCTTTCTGGCACCTTCCTGACCGGCGTCACGTCAAGCATATTGATGGGCGTTGCCCTGTTTGCGGCACTCGACGGTCGACAGCAATTGGCCATTCCGGCGGAAGCCTATGCGACGACCGACAGCCACGACACCACGGACAATCAGGTCACGCGCGGTGGCCGCCTGATCTCGACGGCGATCGCCTCGAAACCTTCCGACCGCAATATTCTGGAAGTATCGACCGTCGTGCGCGACGGCGACAAGGAAGTGGTGCGCCGGCAGCCCTTTGCGCATGTGAAAATTGCGCTCGCTACCAATCGCGCTGCCAGCGAAAGCTACCCGCCCTTCGATCCCCTGGCGATCTTTTCCGCCGACGAGAATATCCCGCAGCCTGCCAATCGCACCGGAGCGATCTATGGATCGGATGTGGAATCCGAAGTCAGCCTGAAGACCATAAGCTTTCCGACCAAGGACATTCCCTTCCAACTTGCCGGTTCCATGTCGCGCGATGAGGTAGAGGAAAATGTCCGTTCCAACGGCTCGATCCTCGCCGACAGCAACACCCAGCTCTCGGCATTGTATTATGTCGACCCGCGCCGCTTCGCCAATGACGACGATGAAGTCGACCTGACGGCCGGACTGGCGGCTCGCGTCGTCGAAGAAAACATGTCCGTTTCCGCTTCGCAGGCTGTGACGGCGCAAACGGAAGAGTTCGCCGACGACATCATTCCCGTCAGGCAGAACATGCCGATCGCCACGGCTCTGACCAATTCCGGTTACCTCAAGACCGATGCGGACGACATTAGCGCCAAGATACAGCCCGTCTTCGGCTCGTCAGACGTATCTTCGGGCGATGTGCTTCGCATCGGCATCCTGCAAAAGGGCGAGCAAGCCAAGATCATTCGCGCCAGCATCTATCGCGGCACCAAGCATCTGCTGACCATCGCACAGAACGACCGCGGCGATTTCGTCGCCGGCAGCGCGCCGCCCATGCTCGACGCCATCGCCACCGCCTTCGACAACGATGCTCCCGTTCTGACGGCCGGCCGAGATCTGCCAAGCGTCTACGACGGCATCTATCGCGCAGCGCTTTCCTACGGCATGAGCAAGGAAATGGTCGCGCAGGTCGTGAAATTGCTCGCCAGCAATGTCGACTTCCAGGCGCAGCTGAAACCGACGGATTCGCTGGAGGCCTTCTTCTCCGTTGCGGACAGCAAGGGACAGGCAACGGCCGATTCTGAACTGCTCTATGTCAACGCCAAATTCGGTGACACGGTCACGCGCTTCTATCGCTTCGAAGATCCAACCGATCATTCGATCGATTACTTCGACGAGGCCGGCAAAAGCATCCGCCAGTTCCTGCTGCGCAACCCGGTTCCAACGGGCATTTTCAAATCCGGATTCGGTATGCGGCGCCATCCGATCCTTGGCTTCGCCCGTATGCATACCGGTGTGGACTGGGCGGCGCCGCGTGGCACACCGATCATTGCCGCCGGCAACGGCATCGTCGAGAAGGCCGGCTGGGATTCCGGTGGCTTCGGCAACCAGACGCTGATCCGCCACGCGAATGGTTACGTCTCCTCCTACAATCACCAGAGTGCTATCGCCAAGGGCGTGACACCCGGCGCAAAGGTGGTCCAGGGCCAGGTGATCGGCTTCATCGGCTCGACGGGTCTCGCGACCGGCCCGCACCTGCACTATGAGCTGATCGTCAACGGCACCAAGGTCGATCCCTTACGCATCCGCCTTCCCGGCGGCAAATCGCTCGACGGCGAAGCTCTCGCCAAGTTCCAGGAGGAGCGCAAGCGGATCGATACGCTGCTCAGCGACGACAAGACGAAACAGGTCGCCAGCAAATAGCATCCGGTCGAATTGGTTTGTCGCCTAACGAACAGCACTGGTTCGGCAACAGAATACTCTCGCGGCGATGCATGAAATGCAAAATGGCGACCGTTTGGTCGCCATCTGAATTCATCTGAAAGCTGCGATCTTATGCGGCTTCGTTCGCGGCCTGGCGCGGGTGGAACAGTAATCTGTCCGAACCGCTTGTGACCTTAACCAAAGATCCGTCAGGAACCTGTCCGGACAGGATCTGCTCAGCGAGCGGATCCTGGACATATTTCTGAATCACACGCTTCAGCGGTCTCGCGCCGTAGACCGGATCATAGCCCTTGTTGGCGAGCCAGTTGCGAGCGTCCTCATCGAGATCGAGCGTGATCTTGCGCTCCGACAACAGCTTCAACAACCGTTCCAGCTGTATGTCGACGATCGCACCCATTTCATCGCGCTTCAGGCGATGGAACAGAATGATCTCATCGACGCGGTTCAGGAATTCGGGCCGGAAATGCGACCGGACCACGTCCATCACCTGCTCACGCACCAGATCGCTGTCATCGCCATCCTTCAGCTGGGTCAAATATTCCGCACCCAGATTGGAGGTCATGATGATCATCGTGTTGCGGAAGTCGACCGTGCGGCCCTGCCCGTCCGTCAACCGCCCGTCATCCAGAACCTGGAGCAGGATATTGAAGACATCGGGATGCGCCTTTTCGATCTCGTCGAACAGCACGACCTGATAGGGCCGGCGGCGGACGGCTTCTGTGAGCGCGCCGCCTTCCTCATAGCCGACATAGCCGGGAGGAGCACCGATCAGCCGGGCCACGGAGTGCTTCTCCATGTACTCAGACATGTCGATACGCACCATCGCGGTGTCGTCGTCGAAAAGGAACCGGGCAAGCGCCTTGGTCAACTCCGTCTTGCCGACACCGGTCGGACCGAGGAAGATGAACGAGCCGATCGGCCGGTTCGGATCCTGCAGGCCGGCGCGCGAACGGCGAACGGCACGGGAAACAGCCTGAACGGCGTCGCCCTGGCCGACGACCCACTTTGCCAGCTCGTCTTCCATCCTGAGCAACTTGTCGCGCTCGCCTTCCAGCATCTTGTCCACCGGGATCCCGGTCCAGCGGGAAACGACCTGGGCGATGTTGTCCGCGGTGACGACTTCCTGCACCATGGAATCGCGCGCACTATCATGCTCTTCCGCGGCGTGAAGCTCTTTCTCCAGATCGGGGATGACGCCATAGGCGAGCTCGCCGGCGCGCTGGAATTCACCCTTGCGCTGGGCAATGGCGAGTTCGTTGCGGGCATCGTCGAGCTGCTTCTTCAGATCGGCAGCAAGGCCGAGCTTCTGCTTTTCGGCCTGCCAGCGCGCGGTCAGCGCATCGGCCTCCTCTTCCAGAGAAGCAAGATCCGTTTCCAGCCGCTTCAGTCGGTCGGCCGAGGCCTGGTCGGTTTCCTTCTTCAATGCCTCGCGCTCGATCTTCAGCTGGATGATGCGACGATCGAGTTCGTCGAGTTCTTCCGGCTTGGAATCCACCTGCATGCGCAGACGTGCTGCGGCTTCGTCCATCAGGTCGATGGCCTTGTCTGGGAGGAAGCGGTCGGTGATGTAGCGGTTCGACAGGGTTGCAGCAGCCACCAGCGCGGCATCGGCGATGCGCACCTTGTGATGCTGCTCATACTTTTCCTTCAGGCCGCGCAGGATCGAGATCGTATCTTCGACCGTCGGCTCCTCGACCATGACAGGCTGGAAGCGGCGGGCAAGAGCCGGATCCTTCTCGACATGCTTGCGATATTCATCGAGCGTGGTCGCACCGACGCAGTGCAGCTCGCCGCGAGCAAGGGCAGGCTTCAGGAGGTTGGACGCATCCATGGCGCCATCCGCCTTGCCGGCGCCGACCAGCGTGTGCATCTCGTCGATGAACAGGATGATCTCGCCATTCTCCGACTGCACTTCGTTGAGCACGGCCTTCAGCCGCTCTTCGAATTCGCCGCGGAACTTCGCACCGGCAATCAGGGCACCCATGTCGAGCGCCATCAGCTTCTTGTCCTTCAGCGATTCCGGAACGTCGCCGTTGACGATGCGCAACGCCAGACCTTCGACGATCGCCGTCTTGCCGACGCCGGGTTCGCCGATCAGCACGGGATTGTTCTTCGTGCGGCGGGACAGGACCTGAATGGTACGGCGAATTTCATCGTCGCGGCCGATCACAGGGTCGAGTTTGCCTTCGCGAGCCTCGGCGGTGAGGTCACGGGCATATTTCTTCAGGGAATCGAAGCCCTGCTCAGCATTAGAGGAGTCTGCCGTGCGGCCCTTGCGGATCTCGTTGATGACCTGATTGAGGGCAACGGGCGTAACGCCGGCCTTCTTCAGTGTAGCCGAAGTCGAGGCAGACGGCTCGATCGCCAGCGCTTGCAACAGGCGCTCGACGGTGACGAAGCTGTCTCCAGCCTTCTTCGCGGCATCTTCAGCCGTG
>NZ_JAELTU010000297.1 GCF_016429015.1 Rhizobium sp. ASV20 | reverse complement strand
TCTAAGCTTCAAAAGGCTGCGTCGCAGCCACGTCCGGATGGTATTCAATGGCACCTGGAGCTGATCTGCCAGCTCCTGATAGCTGAGACCCTCGACATAGGCCTGCCTGACGGCGCTGGCCTGGGCCGCATCCAGTTCTTTCATGCAGGCGTCAATCTGTCGTCCTTCATCGGCCAAGACGGCTTGGCGTTCTGGCGTCGAGACATTGTCATCGGCAACTTCATAGGCCTCTTCGATATCCTCGGTGACAGGTTTGCGCGCTCGAATGACATCAATAGAGTGGTTGCGGGCGATCGTCGAAAGCCAAGTCGTCGGCGAACCTGCAGAGATCGCGTAGGACTTGGCTCTTTGCCAGACCTTAATGTAGACTTCCTGCAGGGCTTCTTCGGCATCGGACCTGTTTTTCAGGAATTTGAGACAGATGCCGAGCAATTTGGGGCTTGTCTGCTGATAGAGCAGTGCGAACGCCGCGCGGTCTCCCATCGCGACACGATTGATCAGAGCTGCGATATCGGTGGTTTGCATTCGATAGGACCTTGCTGCCGCATCTTTATACAGATCCGCAAAATCAAATGGCAAGGCGGATCGAGCAGAAAATCCAGCGTTCGATCCTGGCTCGATCATATTTTCCATATCAGCTTTGCTACGCACCGAAGACCTCTCGCTTGAACCCATTTTCCAACCACTCAGGAACGTACGGACGGCCGATATGTCAACGGTGTTGGGAGCGTCAATCGATGCTCCCAACACGTTCCAGGATTACATCTTCGGCAAGAGAACCTTGTCGATGACGTGAATAACGCCGTTCGATTGCTTGACGTCGGCGATGGTAACATGCGCCACGCCGCCCATCTCATCCGTCAGGGTTATCTTGCCGTTCATTGTCTTGGCCTTGAGAATGCAGCCACCAACCGTCTTGATGTCGTGCTCGCCGCCATCATCCTTGATCATCTTCTTGACCGTCGTTGCCAGGGCATCCGCGGCCACGACATGGCAGGTGAGGATTTTCGTGAGCTTTGCCTTGTTCTCTGGCTTCAGCAACGTATCGACCGTACCGGCCGGCAGGGCTGCGAATGCTTCGTTCGTCGGGGCAAACACCGTGAAAGGACCCTTGCCCTCGAGGGTTTCTGCCAGACCAGCGGCCTTGACGGCAGCGACCAACGTCGTGTGATCCTTGGAATTGACGGCATTTTCGATGATATTCTTCGACGGATACATGGCAGCACCGCCGACCATCGGGTCCTTGGCGTGGGCGGCGAAGGCAACGAGGGATATCGCAGCAGCAGTGGTAGCCATACGCAGGGTCGACTTAATCATAGATCTCTCTCCTCAAATCGAATGCGGCAATGCCCAATGCAAGCCGGCGTTTTCGATCAGAGAAGACTACGAGAAGCGTTCGGAAAAAGTTTCGCAGCAGATGGTGGGCGCCGAAAAATTGGCGACAACGAACGCCTATCGCGCAAAAACATAAGGGCCACCCTTTTCCAGCGCTCGGACGTAAGCGGGCCGCGCGTGGATACGATTGAGCCAGGTGATCGTTGACCGACGCGCCCCTAGCCACCCGCGCGTTTTTACCGCTTCAAGAGGGAAGCTCATCATGATGTCAGCAGCGGTGAATTCATCACCGGCAAACCAGTCGCGGGACGACAATTCGTGTTCGATATGGTCGAGATGAATGTCGAGCAAGGGACGAACTCGCCTGACGGCCAGCCCCCCCAAAAGCGGAACCTGAGAGACCACCAGAAGAGCGAATAGGACAGGCATTACCGATCCTTCGGCGTAGTGCAGGAACTGCCGATACCGCAGCTGGTTACCCATGACTGCTGACGGCCCGAGCCTTCCGGCTGCCTTGTCAATGAGGTATTCGCAAATCGCCCCGGTCTCGACGAGAACCACACGTTCTCCATCACTGTTTGCGTCCTCAACGATGGGGGATTTGCCCAAAGGATGGACCCGCTTCAGTTCGTCCGGGGCAAACATATCCGGTCGACGCTGGTAAAGCTCAACCTTGTAGTCGAAGGTCAACTCTTCGAGCATCCAGAGAATACGCTGAGAGCGACTGTTGTTGAGATGATGGACCGTCAGCATGCCGTCTCCCCTGTTTGATCGCATGAGCTGCCGGCCCGTTATACTTCACCCTTCCTGGGTGCGATTTTTCTGCTCAATTGATGCGCGTCCAGTCGATGCCTTTGCAGAGCAGCCCCGCAACCACGCAGCCTTTGGTCGTCATCTTATCGCCATCGATGGTGACCGTCAGCTTATAGGTCATATCCCGCTGCGGGTCGAATGCGGTTCCGGTATAGATGCCGTCGGAACCTGGCTTGATCGACATCACGAGCTTGTCCCCCCTCTTTTCCTTCTGCGTCCCAGGCTTAATCCATGTGTTGATCGCACAGATATCAGAGCCGCACGGTGCAATGCTCACCTTCGCGTTGCCGTCAGCTCTTGCCCACTGGCCATCGATATCGGCCGCATGGGCTATGCCGGCAAAACAGAAGATCATTGCGCCTAGCGCTAGGGTAGCTCCTCTCATTTCTAAATCTCCGATCTTATCACTTCAGGCGTGCGTTAAGGTGTAGAGACCGACATCGATGCTTCCTTCCTCAAAACCAGCCTCGCAATAACAGAGGTAATACGTCCAGAGGCGTTTGAAGCGATCATCGAAGCCTTGCGCGGCGATATCAGACCAGGACGCGAAGAAGCGTGACCGCCACTCCCGTAGGGTTCTGGCATAGGATTTCCCGAAATGCTCGACGGCTGTAAGCTTCAGGCCAGCGGCTGATATCGCTGCGCCCAATGCCCGATCTGATGGAAGAAACCCACCGGGAAAGATGTACTTCTGGATAAAATCAACGCCGCCGTCATAGGCCTGATAACGGCTATCCTCAATGGATATGATCTGGAAGACCGCCGAACCGCCCGGCTTGAGACACCGGCGGATCGTATCGAAGTAGACCGGCCAGTAGCGCTTCCCGACTGCCTCGAACATCTCGATGGAGACAATCCGATCGAAATGGCCGTCGATGTCGCGATAGTCCTGCAGCCGCAGGTCAATCCGATCACCTCGGCCGCTGCTCGCGGCGACGGCGGTTGCCCACTCGAGTTGCGACGGTGACAGGGTGATGGCTGTTACGTTTGCATCCGATGTCTCTGCCAGCTCCGCGGCAAGCGTTCCCCAGCCGCAACCGATTTCAAGAATATGCTCTCCGCCTTCAAGCGCCAACCGTTCGCGGATGCGATCAAGCTTGTGCTGCTGGGCCGCCTCCAGTGACGAAATCGGGCTGTAGAAGAGTGCGGACGAATAGAGCATCGTCCGGTCGAGCCACAACTTATAGAAATCGTTCCCGAGATCGTAGTGTGCCTCGATGTTTCGTCGACTACCGCGTTTGGTGTTCGCCTTGAACAGGTGGCCGATCCGGTTGACGAGGCGCATGGCAGGGTTGCCATCGATTGTACGCGCAAGTGCCTTGCTGTTTCTTGCCGCAAGGCGGATGACGGCTGTCAAATCGGGGGTATTCCAGTCTCCATCGAGATAGCTCTCGGCAAAGCCGATGTCTCCTGCTGTCACCACTCGGCGCAGGACTCGCCAGCAGCGCACACTGATGCTTGCCTCTGGTCCTGGCTGCGCTCCCACCGCCTCAATGCGGCTTCCATCTGGCAGGACAATCTGCAAACGGCCATAGCGAAGCCGCCGGACCAAGTGCCTGAATAGCGCCACCCTGACGCCAATACCGTGCTTGGCCGCCGGTTTCACCGAACAACCCTCAGCCTCATCAAGCCTGCTCATAGCAATACTCCGGCCTCGGCGGGTAGGTCACCTCGTTGTAAGCGATGAAGCCGGTATCGACCGCAACCGGCCCCTCCTCGCTGTCGAATCTGATGGTATTGCTGTGGCCACCGATCCGGTTGACCGCCTCGAAAGCAGTGCTCTCAAGCCGCTGCGACAACAGCCATACGGCCGGTAGCCGCGAAATCCCGGTACCAATGACCACAATCTTCAGAAGTCGAGCACCGTCGGTACGCTGCATCTGTAAAATTGACATTCATCCGTCCCGTATCGATTCACCAGTCATTGGCTTCTTACGGGTATTGCTTCAGGATAGTTTCGCAGCCTGATTATTTTTCTCGCTTTGGCCGTTCGATGAAACCGACTCCGCGTCGTCATCGTACCAAAGTGAAAGGCAGGAGAGGTAAGCGAGCCAATCCAAATGGTAAGGTCAAATGGAGGAGGCAACCAATCCATGAAGACGATCTCAAAGCTAATTTGCGCACTCGCCGTGGCCAGCCTGACCGCAAGCTCGGCTCTTCCGGCGGAAGATATTCACGTTGCCAAAGTCGGGATCGACCACTACCGCGGCAAATGGCTTGAGATTGGGCGTACGCCGATGTTCCTGACCAATGGTTGCGTAGCTGGCTATTCCACTTATTCCAGAGGCAAGACGCCAAACGAAGTGGCAGTCGAAGACGGTTGTCGCCTGGGTAGCCCGCGCGGCCGGCTCAAAACCATCCACGGTACCGGGGCAATCGCAGATTTTGGCGCGGCGAAGGCCAAGATGCGTGTCCGCTATCCCCTGTTCATCATCTTCAACTACTGGGTCCGCTATGAAGCGCCGGATGGATCCTGGTTCATCAGCACCACGCCCGACATGAGCAATCTGTGGATATATTCGAGGCAGGTCCCAACGAAAGCGCGACTAAAGCAAATGGTGAACAAAGCTAGCGCGATCGGATATGACGGTCGCAAGCTAGAGTTTCCGGCGCATTAACCTCCCATTCAGAACGGTTGGTGATGTCAGGTTAACTTGGGCTGAAGGGTTTGCGGCTATTTCGCTGTGATGAGCAAGAGCCCGGTCAGTTACAAGCGCCATCGCTTTCCTCCCGCTGTGATCGCTCATGCGGTCTGGCTGTATTT
>NZ_JAELTU010000296.1 GCF_016429015.1 Rhizobium sp. ASV20 | reverse complement strand
GTCCCAAATAGTACTAATTGGAAAATCTGATCGGGTTTTGTCGATGGACGAACTGTTGCGCACTGCCCTATATGAAGGGAGAGCAGGGAGGGAAGAGCCGGGGCTATCCAGCCTCTCGGAAGACGATCCGCTCTACCCTAAACTTTGGCGGAATCCCTGCTGGTTTTCCTTTCGACTAAACTACCTGGCGTTGCAGTTCAACAATCCGGTCTATGGGTTGATCCAACAGCAGCTGGGGCTGCTTCGACCCGAATTCGTGGTGCTCTGGTCGCTCTATCTGAGCGATGAACTCACCTTGACCGAGGTCGTCCGCTCCTCGGGTTTTCCGAAAAACACCCTGAGCCGCGCCGTCACCAAATTGGACACGCTCGGCATGATCAGCCGCGAGCTCGACCGGATCGATCAGAGGCGCGTCGCGCTCAAGTTGACGGAAAAGGGCCGCGCCGCGGTTGAGGCCGTTGAGGAGAAGATGATGAGCTACGAGCGGACGATGCTTGAATGCCTGTCGCCCGCGGAACGCCTGAACCTCTCCGAAATTCTGACCAAGCTTGTCGTGGCTTCCGAAAGCTGGCCACAGCAACTGGTTCCTGACGTTGAGCCTGAAGAGGACGGAGACGAAGTCTCCTGACAACCAGGCACAAACAACCGGCGGCAAGCCGTTCTTGCCCATGAGAAAGAAATAAGGGAACACATGACAATACGCTCCGTTTTCAAAGCCGCATTGCTGGCCACGACCATCATGATGCCGCTATCGGCGATGGCTGCCGACCTCGTCATCGCCACCAAGTCCGGCCCGGCATCGATGGACCCGCATTTTACGGCAACATCGGCCAATGCCGAAGCGACCAAGCATGTCTTCGATACGCTGCTGAAGTCGGGCAACAAGCTTGAGGTCGAGCCGTCGCTGGCAGTCAGCTGGAAGCCGATCGACGACACCACCTGGGAATTCAAGCTGCGCGAAGGCGTAAAATTCCATGATGGATCCGACTTCACCGCCGAAGACGTGAAATTCTCGATCGAGCGTATTCCGAACGTCACCGGTCCAAATCCCTCGACGATCTATGTCCGCAGGGTGAAGGGCGTCGAAGTCGTCGATCCGCATACTGTTCGCGTCAAGACCCTTGGGCCTGCTCCGACACTCCCCAACGATTTCGTTCGCCTGTTCATCGTGTCCCATACGGCAGCTGCCGCCTATTCGACCAAGGAAACGGCCGCAGACGGTTTCAATTCGGGCAAGGCGACGATCGGCACTGGCCCCTACAAGTTCGTCAAATGGGCACCGACGCAGGACCTCGTTCTTGAGAAGTTCGACGGATACTGGGGCGGCGCTCAGCCTTGGGATCATGTCATTCGCAAGGAAATCCCGAACGACGCGGCCCGCGTCGCGCAGTTGAAGGCTGGCCAGGTCGATCTGATCTCGAAGGTTCCGTCGACGGACCTCGCGGCACTGGAATCCGATTCCAAGCTCGCAGTGGTCAAGGACGAGTCCGTCTACATCCCCTATCTGGAGTTCGACTTCCGCAAGGAAACTCCGATGGTCTGGGACAAATCCGGAAAGAAGCTGGATAAGAACCCCTTCCTTGATCCGCGCGTACGCGAAGCGTTCGACCTTGCCGTCGATCGTCAGACGATCACCGAAGTCGCGCTCGAGGACATGGGCAAGGTTCCCACGCAAATGGTGGCTTCGAACATCTTCGGATACAACAACGATATCAAGCCCAGCGCCTTTGACGTGGCAAAGGCGAGCAAGCTGATGGCCGATGCCGGCTATCCCAACGGTTTCAAGGTGTCGCTGAACTACGCAAACGACCGCATGCCAACGGAACTGGGACCAACCGTCGCTCAATTGCTCGCCGCGATCAATGTCCAGGTCGATGTCAGCGGCGTTCCTGCGGCCGTGTTCAATCCCGCCAAGACCCGCGGCGAATATTCGCTGTATATGGCCTCATGGGGCACGCTGACCGGCGAATCCAACTACATGCTGTCGTCCTTGATGCATACCAATGATGCCGCCAAATCGCTCGGCGCGTTCAACACCCGCGGATACTCAAACCCGGACATGGATAAGCTGATCGAGGATGCCGCCAGCGAAATGGACGAAGGCAAGCGCCGCGATCTTCTCGAAAAGGCAAACCTTCTCGTTTCCACCGACAGGCCGGATCTACCGCTTGCCGTCAACGTGTCGGCATGGGGCGTGAAGAAGGACAAGATCTCCTACACGCCGCGCTCCGACGAGGACACGTTGGCAATGGACGTCAAGCCTAAGTGATTGCAAGCAGATCCCGGCGGTCATGCCGCCGGGATCTGCACTTTCTCCATTCAATGCTTTTCGCGGCAGCCTGATGTCTTGGTTGGCGCACCTATGCGCAAAAGGACGAAAACCGACGTCCCGCTTCAGGCATCTTTCCAGATGGAAAACGTTGCTGCCTGCCCGCAGTGCTTTCCATGATTGTCGAGCAGCTGCCAAACAATACCGTCTTCAATCCAGAAGCGTCGACCGGACTTTGCAATCCTCAATCCGCGATAGTCGGCAATGAAGCCGTTGCTGGTGACAGCATCCAGCAAACGCTGACGCTCCTCGCGATTGGGAAGCTCCGCCGAAAGTCGTGACGGTAACGTGATAAATTCATCCCAAGGATATTCGAAGCATTTCTGAGCCGCTTTGTTGGCAAAGACAAAGCGCGGATCGGGGTCGGTATTATGGGCAACGACCACGAAAGAGGCGTCGTGATAGAGCCAATCCGGTCCCAATCCTTCGGCAACGAGGGAAGTTCCGACAATCCGGCGAAAGCTGCCGGTCAATAGTTCGAAAAAAGCCGGGTCGACCCGTAGATCGGCGGCGTTGCTCTCGGTGTCGCTAGCCATTCATTCCCTTCCCATTCATTGCGCAGCGCAAGATGCCACATAGCTCAGCCAGCGCAGAAAGCGATGCCGGGTGACGTATTCGGCAAACCGCAAGAGGATGCCGCCGGATAGCATGACAGATGCTCATGTCATCCATTTTCGATGTTCGGCGAAGCGTTCAACCAGGAGATCGATAAACAACCGAACCTTGGTCGGCAAATGGCTGCGGTTTGGATACATCGCGCTGATGAGGAACTCCACCGCCTTGTAGTCAGGCATTACAGGTACGAGCCGGCCCGCCGCGACATCTTCAAAGACGATGAAGCTCGGGGCGAGGAATATCCCCTGGCCGCTTGCCAGCAGAAATCGCAAGGTCTCCGCACTGTTGGAAACGACATTGCCCGAAATCTTGACGCCGACCTTATTGCCGCCGGCATCCTCGAAGCGCCACTCGTCGCCATAGGGGTAATAGGCATATTGCAGGCAATTGTGTTCCACGAGATCAGCCGGCACCTTCGGCATGGAATGCGTGTCCCGATATTCGGGTGAGCAAACCAGCATATGACGCCACGGAGTAAGCTTGCGTGCGACAAGGGTCGATTCCTGAGCAGGCAGCGTCCGGATCATCAGATCGTAGCCCTCCTCGATCATGTCGATCGCACGCTCGCCGACATTGAAATCCAGGGAGAGTGCGGGATATTGCGTCATGAACTCGTTGACGACAGGGAGCAGGAAGCGAACGATGGCGCCGCTCGTGTAAATTTTCAACGTGCCGCGCGGCATCGTGTTGAGTGCGCCTGCTGCCCGGTCGATCTCCTCGAGATCCGCCAGGATTTGCGAGGAACGCTCGTAGTAATACTTCCCCGTTTCCGTCAGACTGACCTTGCGCGTGGTGCGGTTCAAAAGCCGCACGCCGAGGCGATCTTCCAGCGATTGCACATGATTGCCCACCATGGTGACGGACATGTTGAGCCGACGGGCAGCGGCGGAGAAACCGCCGCACTCCACCACCCGGCCAAAAACTGTAAGGCTGGTCAGCCGATCCATATCGTCCTCGGATTATCCACTCTGAATTGATGATCCTTCCAGATTCGAGGAGATTATCAGAAAGACCATTCAGACGCATCTTCACCTCAACAAAATGGCCCTTGGACACGGGCTGCGATATTGAAGGAGAAGGACACATGGTTGAACTGCCCCGCAACGAGGTATTCAAGAACGCAAGCCAGGCCGAAGTTGCCCCAACCGGCGACGTGACAAAGTCGCCTGGCGCCGAAGCTCCGCAAGCGCCGATCGCCGAAGCTCCCGTTTCCAGCGTTGCAAAAACCCCAGGGACAAGCCGCAAAACCATCAAGCGTGGGCTGCTTGTCGTCGCCTTGCTGGCCGGCGCCGCGTTTGCTGCCGACTTCGGCTATCATTACTGGACAGTCGGCCGCTTCATTCAATCGACCGACGATGCTTATGTGAAGGCCGACTACACCGCGATCGCCCCCAAGGTTGCCGGCTATATCAAGGAAGTGCTTGTCAACGACAATGACACCGTCAAGGCCGGTCAGGTGCTTGCCCGTATCGACGACCGGGACTTCCAGGCGGCCCTCTCGCAGGCAAGAGCCGACCTCAAGGCCGCAGATGCGGCGATTGCCAATATCGATGCGCAGATCCTGCTGCAGCAATCGCTGATCTCGCAGGCGAAGGCAACGGAAGCCGCTTCGCAGGCTTCGCTGGTTTTCGCCAAATCCGATGCCGCTCGCTCGGCCCGGCTGAACTCCAATGGCGTCGGCAGTCAATCGCAAGCAGAACAGACCCAATCGGCGCGTGATCAGGCTGCGGCCGCTGTCGAGCGCGATCAAGCTGCGATCGTTGCCGCGCAGAATAAGGTGCCGGTGCTGCAGACCCAACGCGATCAAGCTGCCGCCCAGCGCGATCGGGCCGCAGCAGCCGTTCAGCAAGCGGAACTCAATCTCTCCTATACCGATATCGTTGCGGCCGTCGACGGTACGGTCGGCGCCCGCTCGATCAGGGTCGGCCAGTATGTCACATCCGGCACGCAACTGATGGCCGTTGTGCCGCTGCATTCGGTGTATGTCCT
>NZ_JAELTU010000295.1 GCF_016429015.1 Rhizobium sp. ASV20 | reverse complement strand
GGTTCTGGTACGGCTTCGATCAGTTCTGGTTCGCCATGCTGATGGTACTGGCAGCCCCCGGCCTGCTTGCCTTCATCTTCGGCTGGTTCGCCTTCCGCTCACGCGTTAACGGCGTCTATCTGTCGATCATCACCCAGGCGATGACCTATGCCCTGCTGCTTGCTTTCTTCCGCAACGATATGGGTTTCGGGGGCAATAACGGCCTGACCGATTTCAAGGACATCCTTGGCTTCAATATCCAGGCCGATGGTACGCGCGCCGTGCTCTTCGCAATCACGGCGTTGTTTCTGGCGCTGGCGCTGATGCTGTCTTCCGCCATCGTTCGGTCGAAATTCGGCAAGGTGCTTGTGGGCGTGCGAGATGCTGAAAGCCGCACGCGTTTCCTCGGCTATCGGGTCGAGCATGTGAAGCTGTTCGTCTTTGTCGTCTCGGCGATCATAGCGGGCATTGCCGGCGCGCTTTATGTGCCGCAGATCGGCATCATCAATCCCGGCGAATTCGCTCCCGCCAACTCAATCGAGGTGGTTATCTGGGCGGCGGTCGGTGGCCGGGCAACGCTGATCGGCCCGATCATCGGCGCCATCCTCGTCAATGGCGGCAAGACTGTCTTCACAGGCCTATTTCCCAGCTTCTGGCTGTTTGCACTCGGCGGCCTGTTCGTCGCGGTGACGCTGTTCCTGCCCAAAGGCATCGTCGGAACGATCGCTCCCTATGTCGGCCGCAAGCATACGCCGGTCATTCCGCCGCTCAAGGCTGCGGACGACGAAACCAACAAGCCAGTACAGGCGGCGGAGTGAAGCCATGATCCCGGACATCAAACCTAACAGCATGCTCTATCTCAACAATGTTTCGGTCTCCTTTGACGGCTTCAAGGCCTTGAATTCCCTGTCCATGATTATCGAGCCGGGGGAGCTGCGCGCTATCATCGGACCGAACGGCGCCGGCAAGACGACGATGATGGATATCATCACCGGCAAGACGCGGCCCGACGAGGGCGACGTGTTTTTCAATGGCCAGATCGACCTCACCAAGAGGGACGAGGCCGATATCGCCCAGCTGGGCATCGGCCGCAAATTCCAGAAGCCGACCGTCTTCGAAAGCCATACGGTCTGGGACAATCTCGAACTGGCGCTCAACCGCAAGCGCGGCGTCTTCGCGACGCTGTTCTATCGGCTAACGCCCGTCGATCGCGACCGTATCGACGAGATCCTCGACGCGGTGCGGCTGTCGCATCGGCGAGACGAGCTGGCGGCCAATCTTTCCCACGGGCAGAAGCAGTGGCTGGAGATCGGCATGTTGCTCGCTCAGGAACCGAAGCTGCTTTTGGTCGACGAACCGGTGGCCGGCATGACGGATGCGGAGACGGCGGAAACGGCGGTGCTGCTGAAGGAGATCGCCAGGACGCGCTCGGTGGTCGTGGTCGAACATGACATGGGCTTCATCCGCGATCTTGGGGTCAAGGTCACGTGCCTGGCGGAGGGGGCGGTGCTGGCGGAAGGATCAATCGATTTCGTCAGCAGCGATCCGAAGGTGATCGAGAATTATCTGGGGCGATGAGATGCTGACAGTCGAAAACGCAAATCTGCACTATGGAGCGGCACAGGCACTGCGCGGCATCTCCATCAAGGCCGAGATGGGCAAGATCACCTGCGTCCTCGGGCGCAATGGTGTCGGCAAGAGCTCACTCTTGCGCGCCGTCACCGGACAGCATGCGCTGTCGGCGGGAACGGTTGCCTTCAATGGTGTGACGTTGAACGGCATGGCGCCATTTTCGCGTGCCAAGCAGGGGATAGGCTATGTACCGCAGGGCCGCGAGATCTTTCCTCTGCTCACAGTCAAAGAGAATCTGGAGAGTGGATATGCGCCGCTATCGCGACGTGATCGTAGCATTCCCGATGATATCTACAGCCTGTTTCCGGTGCTGAAATCCATGCTGTCGCGCCGCGGTGGCGATCTTTCGGGCGGACAGCAGCAGCAACTGGCCATCGGTCGGGCGATGGTGACGCGGCCAAAAATTCTGGTTCTGGACGAGCCGACCGAGGGTATACAGCCGTCGATCATCAAGGATATCGGCATGGCGATCCGCTATCTCAGGGATTCCACCGGCATGGCGATCCTGCTCGTCGAGCAATATCTCGACTTCTGCCGCGAGCTTGCCGATTACGTCTATATCATGGATCGCGGCGAGATCGTGCATGAAGGGCTGGCGCAGACGTTGGATACGTCGGAGGCCCGGCGACATCTGACGGTTTGATCAGACGATGCCGCTTGCTGCCAAAGATCTCGATTTGCAGGCGGCAGGCGGGGCGACGGATATTTGGAGACTGGAACCGCCGAAAAGCGATGGCCGCAACATAGCGATAGGAGCTTTCGAAGGGAGGTTCCGGTTCTACAATCCCGGGCTCATCTTCGCTTGTTTTGGCGACGCCGCCCGTGGGAGGTGCCGGTCGAGACAAGCAGCAGTTCCGGTCTCGGCCCGATTGCCTCACGCAGATGGAGGGATGGCTGGCGCCGCCTATGTCCGCCGTGCTTTTGCTCCAGGAGGAGCCCTTACGAAAATCTCCGGTTTTAAGAGGATGATGCAGGGTCTCTTGATGCTCGCGGGTCTAGGGCTGCCTGCACGGTCCCAGTCAACTATCGAGCATCATATCTGGCAGAGCAAACAGACGTGTCATATCTGGCGAGTTATAGGATATTATCGGTCAGATATGGCGAAAGCCGGACACATATGGGGAGCGGAGACTGCGCTGGCGCCCGGCTGTTGCCGACCGCCCTAGCCTCGGAACCGCAACGCCTCGACCATGAGGGAAAACCCGGAGGAATGCTGGCGGCGGCTCGGAAAATAAAGGTAGTAGCCTGGGAACGGAGGGCACCAATCCTCAAGCACACGAACGAGCTGGCCCTCCGCTATAAGCGGTAACACCTGATCCTCGGTGATATAAGCGATCCCCAATCCGGCGACAGCGGCCTCCAATGCCAGCGCTGTGTCGTTGACGATCATCTGCCCGTCGACCCGGACAATGAGCGCGCGGCCATCCTTCTCGAACTCCCATGCGTAGAGGCCTCCATAGGTTGGGAACCGCAGATTGATGCAATTGTGGCGGCTGAGATCGTGTGGGGTATGTGGCGATCCGCGCCGGGTGAGATAGGCTGGTGATGCCGCCGCCGCCATGCGCAAATCGGGGCCGATGCGCACCGCGATCATATCCTGTGCGACGGTTTCTCCGAGCCGGACGCCAGCATCGAACCGCTCGGCGACAATATCGACGAAACCGGCGTCGGCGCTAAGTTCAATCTTGAGATCGGGATAATCCATCAGGATCGGGATCAATGCCGGCTCCAGGATGGTCTTGGCCGCGTGTGCGCTCGTCGTAACGCGGATTGTTCCTGATGGCTTGTCGCGAAGCTCGCTCAGGCTCGCAAGCTCGGCTTCGACGCCATCGAACAAGGCGCCCACCGACTGAAGGAGCCGGTCGCCGGCCTCCGTGGGCACCACGCTGCGGGTCGTGCGGTTGAGCAGGCGGATCCCGAGTCGTTCCTCCAGGCCCCGGATCGCATGGCTGAGCGCTGAGGTCGAGACGCCCATCTGAGCGGCCGCGCGTGTGAAGCTGCGCTCGGTCGCTACCGCGCGGAATGCCAGCAGGTCGTTGAAGTTGTTTCGCGCCATTGTTGAGCCTTATTCAAAACCGTGTCCGGATTATATACTCTAATCGCTGGCGCAGCTTCGCACTAGATTGCAACTCACAAGGAGATTGCGATCATGGAAGACAACAAGACGCCGATGCGCGCGCCGTGGGGCGATATCGCGCCCAAGCTAACGGAAATTAGCGATACCGTGCTGTTCGATGATGTGTGGAAACGGCCGGGGCTTTCGCCCCGTGATCGCAGTCTCATCACCGTCGCCAGCCTGGTCGCGCTCTATCGAACGAACGAGATGCCTTTTCATCTCAAGAAGGCGTTGGAGAACGGGGTCACCCGCGACGAGATCATCGAGCTGGTGACGCATCTCGCCTTCTATTCGGGTTGGCCGACCGCGGGCACCGCGCTTGGCATCGTCCGCCAGGCTTTCGCGGACGCGGACCTTGCCCAGAAATCACAATGAGACGGAGTCTTTGGCCGGATTCCAGCCGGTTCATCCCGGAAACATAAGGAGCAAGACATGAAAACGAGAAAACTTGGAAGTGGCGGACTTGAAGTTTCCGCCATCGGCCTCGGCTGCATGGGCATCAGCTTCAGCTACGGAGCCCCTTTGCCGAAGGAGGATGGCGTCCAGCTCATCCGCGATGCGGTCGAGCGTGGTGTCACCTTCTTCGATACGGCCGAGGTCTATGGACCCTTCAGCAACGAGAATGTGGTCGGCGAAGCATTGCGTCCTGTCCGCGACCGGGTCGTAATCGCCACGAAATTCGGGTTCGACATTGATCCCGGCACGCGTGAGAATCGCGGCGTCAGCAGTCGCCCCGCGCATATCCGCCGTGCGGTCGAGGGATCGCTGAAGCGGCTCGGTATCGAGACGATCGACCTTCTCTACCAGCACCGCGTCGATGCGAACGTTCCGATCGAGGACGTGGCCGGTACGGTGAAAGAGCTGATCGCCGAGGGCAAGGCGAAGTATTTCGGCATGTCGGAACCGGGCGTGCAGACGCTCCGCCGCGCCCACGCCATTCAACCCGTCGCCGCGATCCAGAACGAATATTCGCTCTGGTGGCGAGCGCCTGAAACGAATGGCATTCTGGCCGCCTGTGATGAGCTTGGTATCGGCTTCGTGCCCTATAGCCCGCTTGGCAAGGGCTTCCTCACCGGAGCGATGGGCAAGGATACGACGTTTGGCGCTAACGACTTCCGTGCCACCGTGCCGCGCTTCTCGCGCGAAGCGATGGAGAAAAATCAGGCGTTCGTTGATCTGCTAAAGCGTGTCGCGGACGACAAGGGCGCGACGCCCGCACAGATCGCGCTGGCCTGGCTGCTCGCACAGCGCTCTTACATC
>NZ_JAELTU010000294.1 GCF_016429015.1 Rhizobium sp. ASV20 | reverse complement strand
GTCTATAAGATAGTGCGGCGAAAGCCATTGCGGCAGGCGGTGGCCAAGGCATGATCAATCAAGCAGACGTTCTCGATTTCCTGCAGGCCCTGGCGGCATGGGGACTGCTCGGCCTGGCTCTCTGTTCCACCGTAGAAAAGCTGATCCCAGTCATTCCCTCCGGCGGCATGCTGATCATGCTCGGTATGTTCGGCGCATCCAGCCTGAGTGATATGCCGGGCGTGGTTACGGTTACGGCCGCGGGGTCAACAGCTGGCTCGCTACTTTGGTATGTCCTGGGCCGATGGTTCGGCCCGAAACGCGGCGACGCTCTTGTCTTGCGGATGGAGAAACGTCTTGGCGTGGGAAAAGGATGGTATTGGCGGCTCAAGGACGGGTATCGTCATCACCGGTTTGGCGTCACCTTCATCGGCCAGATCATTCCGGTCGCGAGGGTCTATCTCGCGTTTCCTGCCGGGACGCTTGCCCTACCCGCAATGCCCTTTGCGGCCGCAACTTTTTTGGGCGCGGTTGTCTGGAATACACCTTATCTCATATCGGGCTACCTGCTGCGCAGGCACATGTTCGATCAGGATATGGCATTTCCCGCGGCCTTTGCCGCGATCATGCTGGCCTATCCGTTGCTGTTCATGGGTTACCGTCTCAGCCGGCCAAGCCGCGATGCGGCTCGGCCGTGAGCGATCACCGAAACATCAAACGGTCAGCATCGCATAGATAACGCCGCCGTTCTCACCGCGCGTGACGGCGCTGTCGGCGATCGGGTGCTTGACCTTGTCGACGATCGATTGGACATCCCGGTCGGTTCGCCATATCAGCGGCCAATTCATGAAAGTTTCCATGTAGCCTTCGACACCGATATCCTGGGCAAAGTTTGCGAGAAGAAACTTTCCGCCTGGCTTCAGCATCTGCAGGCACCGCTCCGTCAACTTCACGGCGACGCTTTCGGCCAGATAGTCATAGAGGCCGGCTGCGTAGATGAAATCGAACGTCCCGAGCTTCTGTGCCCGCCCGAGAATGGTGCGGACGGATCCGTTGACCGCTTCGATGCAGCTGCCGTGGAAAGCAGAGCTGACGGAACCGACGCTGAGCGGATCCTGATCGAGCGCGACCCAGCGTCCGAGCTTGCCGTTCTTAAAGGCATCCGAGCGCTCCGCCTCACGCAGGTGCCCGGCAGCGATTGCCAGGACCTCTGCATTCGGCTTCTCGGCGGCGACGGCATCGACATGCGCGGCGAGAAGATCACGCCGCTCGCGCACCGCGACTGCCGATGCTGCCTGTCGCGTGAAATTATAGATTTCGGCCCCAAGCGGCGAGGCTTCTTTCACTAGGGCGTCCACTGCCGGGTGCTCGTAGATGAAATCGAGCAATTGGGCATCACCGCTGTACCCGCGTGGCTTTTCGAAAGACCATCGGGTGAGGGGATCCTGAAGCAGGAAGGACGAGACGGGATGCGTCTGCGCCAGCGAAGCAAGATGCGTCCAGGTCAGGGGCGTCACCTTGTTCTTCAGCACCTGCAACCGTTCGGTCAGGCTTTTCATGATGCCTTGAACGGGGGTGTTCGCTTCGAATGCCTGTTGGGTCAATGATAGAATGAGGGCGAGTTCGGCTTCGCCCTCCTTAGTCTGGTCGGTTGTAAAATTGTTAACCGTTGATCTCGCGTGTTCCGAGATCGACTGCGCGGTCACAAGGCTATAGCCATCGAGAGCAGTTTGAAATTGTTTCAATTTTAAATGATTCCGTGAAGACTATGAAAACCATATCTCACATAAAATGTGAGCGCTATGGTTTTGTTAATGTCACGGTTGCAACGCTGTCGTTATCAAACGAAGCAAATTAGCAGCCCGGTGAAGTGAGCATTTTGTTCGGTTGAGCGATGCAAAGCGAACTGCGGTGGACATGAAGTCTCGGCTAACTCGGATGATGGTGAACATGCGTCGATTGTCGAGAGGAAGCGATCCTGATCGGGGAGGGCCACGCCGGACGAGCGGCCCTGTCGGGCTGCGCGCTCTCTATCGGGACTACAGCAACGAGACGCGCCGTGCCGTGGCACGCAGCGGCCTGTGGCTTGCCGTGCCGGTCTATGTTCTTTTCCTGATAACCGACCTGATCTTTATTCCCGATGTCTCACACGTGACGATTCCGGCGCGTTTCTTGATCGGCACTGTCTCGCTGCTCGTCCTGGAAATCCAGTTCGCGCGCCAGCGTCGTGCGGGTGAGCTTGAGGCGACATGCGCGGCCGCGGTGGTCCTTGGATATATCGTATGGCTCGTGCCGGCGTTGCAGACTGCCAATGCCGAGGCTTTCTCCTATTACGCCGCTTTCGGCGCAATCTTCATGATGGGCGTCAATCTGTTCTTCAGCCTCGAATTCAGCCTTGCGGTTGTTTCTTCCGGGCTGATCTTCGTTTCCTTTCTGTTGTCGCTCACCCAGTTCCACTACAGCCTGGCCTATTGTCTGGCGTTCACGACCTTTTATTCCTGCTGCTTCGTTTTCACATCCTACGTGAACTGGAAGTTGAACAAGGAGCGCTTCAACGTCTTTCTCAATGCGAGGGAAGCCGAGCTGCAGCAGCGCCAGGCGACGGAGCGTGGCGAAGCCCTTCTGCGCCTTTCGATCACGGACTCGCTGACCGGAATGGAGAATCGAAGGGCTGCCGATATCCGCTTGAAGCAGTTCTGGGAGCGCTGGCGTCAGGATGCGGTGGCGTTCGCCATATTGCTGGTCGATGTCGATTTCTTCAAGAAGTATAATGACTACTATGGCCATCAGGAAGGCGACCATTGCCTCGTCACGGTCGCCAATGCCCTGTCGGATATCGTTGCTCCCCTGGGCGCGACGGTGGGGCGGTACGGCGGCGAGGAGTTCATCGTCATTCTGGATCTGGACCGTGGCGCGGAAGCTCTGGCTTTGGCGCAAGCCATTTGCGAGGGGATCGAAGCCCTCGACATTACCCACGCGCAGCGACTGGACGGCTTCCAGCATGTTACCGTCAGCGTCGGAGCGACCATTACCAGGGAGCTTGCCGGCACAAAGCTGGAGAACATCATCAACGAGGCGGACCGCGCCCTCTATTCCGCCAAAGCCAGTGGTCGGAACTGCGCGAGGATATTCGATCCGAACGAACTTCCGGGCGGAGATGCGAGCGAGAATATCGCCGCCATATTGAAAATCGCTATCCAGCAGAACCTCGTTTCGCTGGTCTATCAGCCGATCCAGTATCTGCAGACGGGTGAGATCGGCGCCTACGAAGCCTTGATGCGGCTGCAGCTCCTCGATGGATCGAGCTCGTCGCCGGCGGTTTTCATTCCGATAGCGGAGCGCACGGGCGCGATCATCGAGCTTGGCTACTGGGCGATCAGAAGAGCGTGTTGCGATCTGCTTTCGCGCGATCTTGTGGAAACCGTCAGCGTCAACGTTTCTCCGATCCAGCTGCGCGCGCCGGGCTTTGCAGCGCAGGTCGCCGCGATCCTCGCGGAAACAGGTATCTCGGGACATAGGCTCGCCTTCGAGATCACCGAAGGTGTCGAGATGGAAATACGCCCGGACGTGCTCGACAGCATTCAGGACCTGAAGAGACTCGGCATCAAATTCTGGCTCGACGATTTCGGGACCGGATTTGCCGGGCTTTCCTGGTTGCGCCTGATGGAATTCGAGACCGTCAAGATCGACAAGTCCTTCCTTCACGATGCGGTAAATAGCGAAGGTGCAAAGATCCTGCTCGAGGACATCATCGGCCTCGTGCGAAACCGCGGGCATCGGATCCTGGTCGAAGGCGTCGAGGATGAAGAGCAGCTCGATCTCGTCAAATCCTTTGGTATCGATGCAGTTCAAGGATACCATATCGGCCGGCCGGCCCCGCCGCTCAAACATCCGATTGCCGCGAGGCAGACAGAGCGCCGGCGGTGGCAGGCATCGGCTTGAGCCGCCACGAGGACAACCGCAAGGGCGACGAATATGTCGGGTGCCGATCTTTCGGAAATCTATCGAGGCTACATTGATTGCCTCAATCGGCAGGATTGGTCAGGCCTTGGCGATTTCGTCCATGACGATGCTCGCTACAACGGCGGCTACATAGGACTATCCGGCTATCGCAAAATGCTTGAGGCGGACTTCCGCGCGATACCCGATCTTCACTTCAATATCGCTTTTCTGGTCTGCGAGCCACCGCGCGTCGCCAGCCGTCTCCTTTTTGATTGCACGCCGAAAGGGATACTGTTCGAAATGCCGGTAAACGGCAAAAGGATCCAATTTGCGGAGAACGTCTTCTACGAGTTCTCGGAGGGGCGGATCCATGACGTCCGGTCGATCATAGACAAGGCGGCCATCGCCGCTCAGCTTGCGGCCGTATAAAGTATAGCCGGCTCCCCTTAGGTTATTCTCCAGAGGCCGGATGAGGTCTTTGCCTTCGCCCTCTGAAACCCGGAAATTCGACGGGTATGGTCGGACCGACGCAGCCGAAGGGCAATTATCGGAGCAGAATTATTTTTCGAAATCGTCGCAGGTTGGTCATGCCGTGCTCGGCATCGCTGCACTGGTCGCAAGGTGGGTCTCGATGAAAATGCACGATCTATCGGCGGTTTGCAGCAATGTGTCCGCAACGCTGCCATAGGAAAGGCCGCCGCTTGCTCTCCTGCTGACGCCAAGAACGATCAGATTGTATTTGCCGCTACGGGCGTGACGAAGGATGGACAGTTCAGGCGACGGTCCCTGCTGGACAACTTTCTCGACGTCTACGCCGTAGTAATCGGCGATCGCGCCGACCTTCTTGAGAATGTCCTGCTGATCATTGCCTTGATCGCTGATGCGGGGAATGGCTCTGACCTGTCGCGGCTCGACGATCAGCAGCAGAGCGCAATGGGCGCCCGCTGCCTTGGCGATCGCCAGGCCGAACTCCGCCGCACGAATGGAACGTTCCGTGCCGCTGACAGGTAACAAAATCCGCAATTGCCTGGGATGGTCCGGAAGGGAACCTCGGGCCGTGACGATAGCGGTTGTTCCCTGAAAAGCGGCGGTCATGATTTGGAGGGATGTGCTGAAGC
>NZ_JAELTU010000293.1 GCF_016429015.1 Rhizobium sp. ASV20 | reverse complement strand
GTATAGAGCAGGTCGTTCGGCGTCACCGAGACCTTCAGCAGCCAGAAGAGCGGGAACAGCGCGAACACGACATAGCAGAGGATTGCCAGGCGATGCGCGATGGTTGGCAGGATGGATCGTTTCATGGCTCAATCCTTGTTCAGCAGGGTCTGCCGCAGCAGGATGATCAGCATGGAATAGGCAAGCAGCAGCACCAGCAGCACCAGGGCGATGGCCGAGGCATAGCCGAAATCCAGACGTTTGAAGGCTTGGGTGAAGATGTAGCTGGCGACGATCTGCGTGCGGTCCGCGGGGCCGCCGCCGGTCATGACGACGATCAGATCGGCGAAGTTGGACACCCAGACGGTGCGCAGCAGCACTGTAATTGCGATGGTCGGGGCGAGGAAGGGGAGCGTGATCGAGCGGAAGCGTTCGAACCAGCCGGCGCCGTCGATCGACGCTGCCTCATACAGATCGCGCGGGATCGCTTGAAGAGCGGCCAGAAGCGTAATCGCGAAGAAAGGAATACCCCACCAGACATTGGCGACGATCGGTCCCCACATCGCATAGTTCGGATCGGAGAGAATATTGTTCGGCTCGCTCATCAGGCCCATGGCGTAGAGCCAGTGCGGGATCGGGCCGATCACCGGATTGAACAGCCAGGACCAGTTGAGGCCTGCGAGAAAGGACGGAACGGCCCAGGGCAGGAATACCAGCGCCTGTACGATCGACCGACCGAAGAACGGCTTGTCGAGCAGCAACGCCAGGATCAGTCCGAAAATGAACTGCAGCAGGACCGAAGCGCCGGTCCACCAGAGCGTATTCTTCAGCGCCCAGTAAAAGGCCTTGTCCTTGGCGAGATCGCGAAAGTGCTCCAGGCCGATGAAGCCGCCGGAAAACGGATTGAGCAGCTGAATATCGCGAAAGGCGTAGGATATGCCGATTGCCAACGGCACCAGCATCACGGCGATGATGAGGATGAGCGCAGGTGCGCTGTAGAGATAGGGTTCGGAGGCGTCGGCGAGGCGCTTCAGCCACGGCCTGCGGTCTTGCCGCCCGGCGAGCGTGTCGGCGATCGAAGTCATCTACGATAGTTCCCGTTCGCGGCGTTGGAACGCCGTCTGTTTCAAGGGCAGGAGCGGCGGCGGATCGCTCCGCCGCCGCACATGCTCGTTATTTCTTGGCGAGGAATTTCTGCTGCGCCTTGGTCAGATAGTCTGCCCACTGGTCGGCAAGGTCCTTGGCCGAGATATCGCCGAGCATCGCCTGCTGCGATGTCTTGATGGCGAGGGAATCCTTGAAGAAGGCGAATTCTTCAAGATAGGTCGGCATTACTGTGGGAACGGTGTCCTTGTCCGCCAGTTCCTGGAACCAGCCCTTGAACTGGTCGCCGGCGTAGAAGGGATCCTTTTCCGCGGCCGTGTAGGCCGGCAGCGCACCGATCTTCTTGTTCCAGGTCAGGTTACCTTCAGGTCCTTCGAGCGTTGCGATCAGCTTCCAGGAAAGATCCTTGTTCTGGCTGCTTGAGAACATCGACCAGCCACCATAGCCGATGGTCGGGAAGGATTTGCCATCCGGGCCCTTCGGCAGAGGCGCGACGCCGAAATCGTCCTTGTTCATGCGTTCGGCGACGGCGATCAGTGCATCCGGATCCTGATCGAGGAAGGCGCAGGTGCCGGAATAGAAGCCGGCAACGACTTCGTTGAAGCCCCAGTTGACGCTATCCTTCGGCGCGTAGCCCTTCTTGTAGAGGTCGACCATCCATTCGATGCCCTTCGCCCAACCCGGGCTGTTCATCGTGGAGGTGCCGTCGTCCTTGAAGTACTTATTGTCGCCGGCCATGGAGGCAGCAAAGATCATCCAGCCGTTGAGGCCACCCGGACCGCCGCGCATGCAGTAGCCGTATTTGCCGGGCAGCTTGGAGATGGCTTCGGATGCCTTGACGAATTCGTCCATCGTCTTCGGCGGTTCGGCGACGCCGGCCTCCTTGAGGATCTTCTTGTTGTAGAACATGGCGCGCAGATAGAAGCCGTAGGGCAGCATATAGGCGGTGTTCTTGACGTAGCGGCCAAGCTCGAGCGCGCGCGGTGTCAGTTCCTTGGTGTGCTCCCACTTGGCCAGATAGGGCTCAAGGCTCTCGAGCATGCCGTTATTGCCATAGAGCGATACCCAGGTGTCCGGCATTTCCATGACGTCCGGAATGTCGCCGGCCGAGACCATGGTCGCGAACTTCTGGAATGCTTCGTTCCAGGGCAGAGAGATGATGTCGACCTTGGTGCCGGGGTTTTCGGCTTCGAACTTGGCGACGATCGACTTGAGCGTCTCGGTGCGTTCGGGGCTCGTGATCACTTCCACGAGCTTCAAGGTCGTATCGGCAAATGCGGTGCCGGCCATCATGGCGGTAAAGAGTGCTGCTGTTATCAGTCTTTTCATGTTGTTCCCCTTTTTAGGTTTTCCTCTCAGGTTGCTTCATTCACGAGGCGGCGGCGATTGCCTCCTCGAGTTCGGTCCAAAGCGCCTCGGTGCCTTCGAGGCCGATGTGGAGACGTACGGAGCGCGGATTGATGCCGAAAGTGTGCGCCGAGTTCGGTTGTGCCTTCTGCTGAAGAACGACTTCTCCCGGCACGATCAGGCTTTCGTGGCCACCCCAGCTCACGCCCAGCTTGAAGAGCTTCAGGCGATCGGCGAAGGCTCTGACATCGACGCCTTCGCGGAAGATGAACGAGAACAGCCCTGACGTGCCGTTGAGGCCGGCAGGCAAGCGGTTCGCAAGACCCGGATGGCAGACCTGCTCCACGACATCGAGCTCCTGCAGACGCTTGGCGATCGTCATCGCGGCAGCTTCATGCGCCTTCATACGGATCGGCAACGTGCGCAGGCCGCGGATCAGCAACCAGGCATCGAAGGGCGAGAGCTTGCCGCCCAAATAGGGATAGGCTTCCGCCTTCAGGCGCGCGATCATCTCCTTGGAGCCGGCAACGATGCCGGCGACCACGTCGCTATGACCGCCAAGATATTTCGAAGCGGAATGGATGACGAGGTCGACGCCGAGTTTCAGCGGCTGCTGGAAATAGGGGGTAGCCCAGCTGTTGTCGATCATCGAGACGACGCCATGCTTCCTGGCAAGAGCCGCCAGCGCGCCGACATCATGCGCTTCCATGACCCAGCTCGTCGGGCTTTCCATGTAGAAGACTTTTGCGCCGGGGAGGGCCTTTGCAACGGCTTCCTCATCGCGGCCGTCGACATAGGTCACCTCGACCTTCATGCGCTTCAAAATGGTGCCGAAAAGCCGGAAGGCATCGGGATAGACGTGCTTGACAGCGACGATGCGGTCCCCCGGCTCGACAAAGCTGAGCACGGCCGACGAGATCGCCGCCATGCCGCTGGCGAAGCCAAGCGCGTCTTCTGCGCCTTCGAGCTTGGCCAGCATCTCTTCGAACAGGCGCACCGTCGGGTTGAGGCCGCGCGTATAGGTCGGCCGCACCTTTTCGCCGCGATAGGAGGCGATCATCTCATCATAGCTGGAGAAGGTAAACAGCGAGGTCTGGAAGATCGGCGGCACCACGGCATCAGCGAAGTTGCCGCCGTCATGGGCCGTGATGAGGGATGCAAGTTCGAACGGCTCTAGCCCGTCAGTCATTTGGACATTTCCTTGATATCTTCCTCGACCACGTCGAGAATTTTCAGCGTTTCGGCACGCGCCGCCTCGGGATCTTGATCGACGATGGCGTTGAACAGCGTGCGGTGATAGGGGAATGACCGGCGGGCAAAATCCTCTCGGTCGAAAGGGTGGTCCCAGAAGCGCTCGAAGGTTTCACGCATCTGTTCGAGAAGCTGTTTGAACAGCGGATTGTGGGTGGCGTCGTAGACCGCAAGATGGAACGCCAGGTCTTCCGGCCCGGATGTGCCCTTGGCGATATGGACCCGTTCCATCTCGTTGAGCTTTTGCTCGATGATGACGATGTCTTCGTCCGTGCGCATTCTTGCCGCGACCATGCCGGCCTCGCATTCAATGCCACGACGAACCTCCAGCGTTTGCAGCAACGCATCGCGCAAATGCGGCGGATCGAGCGAAAGCGGCATATGGATGGTCGCTTTCGAAACTGGCTTCAGCAGGTAGGTACCGCTGCCCTTTCGCGATTCCATGACGCCAAGCGCCTGGAAATAGGTGATGACCTCCCGGATGGTCGAACGCCCGACGGAAAGGGCCGCCATCAACTCGCGTTCCGTCGGCAGCCGGTCGCCAGCCTGCAGCTTCGACGACTCGATGAAGCTCGACAGCGCTTCTATGACCTGCTGCGTGCGGTCGATGGAAGGAAGGGGTGTCAGCATGGCTTTTGTCATGAATCGTAAATTGGTCTGACATCTGCCATCAGGTCAATCTCTTTTTTGTAAAAAAGTAGGATTTTTTGGTGATCAATCTCACTGTGCCAGCAATCTCTGGAGCTGGAAGATATCGAGTGAGACTGTCCGCGGACTTCAAGACTGCCGACCGCGCTGATAAAAGGGGCGCAATATGAGTCCCGGATCGGAAAAGAATGGCTGCGCGAGATCGATATTCACGGAAACTGGAATGTGCAAAGTGTGGGCATGTCGGCTTCGCCGAGGTTTCGGAGACCGATAATCGACGTGCACCCAGTCGCGACTTCAAGATCGATGAAATGCCGACCGGCTTTTCCACCGAGCGGTCGTCGCCCGATCCGCGCAAGCACATGATGAAGTGTCGCTGCGGATCGGTGTTCCGGTTCGAGCAGGATACGGTCTATGCGCCGGGCGGCGAACCGCGCCGATAACAACCCATGCGCCAAAAAGAAAAAAGCCTCGCACGGGCGAGGCTAAGCTTGTGCCGCTCCGGGGAAATCGGAAGCGACGCGGCGTGGTTTAATCGCGACTTTTCAATCCGACTAGGTCAGTTTTGACGATTACGGTACGCCTTTATAAAAAAGCTCGTCGCGTGGCTGCTCGCCGAGTGACGCCGCGCCGCAATGATCGCCTTTCGACTATCCATGGGTGCAATGGAGAGAAAAACTTCTCATGGATGTGCGAACGTCAAGGCTAAAGCC
>NZ_JAELTU010000292.1 GCF_016429015.1 Rhizobium sp. ASV20 | reverse complement strand
GACCAACGACATGAAAAGAGATGCGAGCCCGATGGCTTTGAACCGGCGCCAGTTGTTGCAGGCGGCCGGCGCAGGTGCAGCCGCAGTGGCGTTATCCGGTCTCGGTGCGCCAGCCATGGCGCAGGAGAAGGTTGAGTTGACGATGTGGGCCTGGACGCCGAATACGCAGGCGGAGATCGATCTGTTCACCAAGGCTTTTCCGAATATCAGCGTCAAGCTCGAAAATGCCGGGCAGGGACCTGACGAATACGTCAAACTGCGCAACGCGATTCAGGCTGGCACCGGTCTGCCTGACGTCGGCCAGGTGGAGTTCACCAATATTCCGGGCTTCCGCCAACTCGAGGCGCTGCTCGACATGGGCCAGCACGGTGCAAATGACGTCAAGGACAAGTTCATTGACTGGACATGGGCCTCAGCATCCGACGGCAACGCCGTTTACGGCATCCCCTGGGATTCTGGCCCGATGGGCATTCTCTACCGCGCCGACGTATTGGACGCGCACAAGATCGAAGTGCCGAAGACCTGGGCCGCCTTTGCCGAGAGCTCGAAAGCGCTGACAAAGGCTTCGCCGGACACCTATCTCACCAATTTCGGCGGCACCGCCGACGGCGGTTGGGTCATCGCATTGCTGGCGCAAGCTGGTTGGAAGCCGTTTGAGCTGAACGGCACCGATCTCAAGCTTAATCTGAATGACGCTGTCGCAAAGAAATGGGCCGCCTTCTGGCAGGATCTGATCGATGCGAAGGCCGTGGGTGTCAAGACACCGGTTTGGACGACCGACTGGTTTACCGGGCTTGACGAGGGAACCTATGCCTCGTGGATGACCGGCGCCTGGGGGGCGGTGTTCATTCCGCAGTTTGCCAAGAAGAGCAATGGTCATTGGCGCGCGGCTCCCTTGCCACAATGGGACGACGGAAAATATGTCACTGCCAATCTGGGCGGATCGACGTTTGCCGTGTTCAAGACCTCGAAGCATCCGAAGGAGGCAACACAGCTTGCGATGTTCCTTGGCGCCGATCCGCAGGCCGCCCGCCTTTGGAACACCAAGCAGTTCCTCTTCCCCGTGCTCAAGGATCTTGTGGCTGATCCCGAGTTGATCAATCACAAATATGATCTTTATGGCGGCCAAGCGGTTAACGAGGTCTTTGTCGAGGCCGCCAAGCATGTCGACTCGTCCTTCCAGTATGCGCCCTTCCAGGACTATCTTGCCGGCCAGGTCCAGCAGGAGCTGTCCGCTTCTATTGGGGGCAAGGGATCGCTCGGAGATGCCTTCGATCGTCTGCAGGAAGGTGTTAGCGCCTATTGCTCCGATCAGGGTTACACCGTTTCCAAGGGGTAAGTACAGGCGTGCGGGCTGCAGGCCCCCGCACGCCCCTTCGCACTGCCCGCGCCTCGGCGCGGGCGCATTTTGCAGCCGGAGATAAAGCAGATGGCCGGTCCTATCAGCCGCAAACGTCGTCGACGCGTGGGCAAGAAGCTGGCGCCTTTTCTCTTTCTTGCGCCTTTCGTGCTGTTGTTCGTCGCCTTTCTGATCGCGCCGATGCTCTATGCCCTTAATCTCGCGGTCTACAAGACGACCGTGGTCGCCGGCACCAAGTTTGTCGGATCGGACAATTTCGTGCGTGCCCTCGGAGACCCGAAATTCTGGCAGGGTGTCGTCGTGCTCTTGAAATTTGCTGCTATCCAGATCCCTGGAATGATCGCGATTGCGCTGTTGATCGCACTCATTCTCGACAGCGGCACCGTCTATGCCAAGAGCTTTTTCCGGATCAGCCTGTTTTTGCCCTATGCTGTTCCTGCTGTCATCGCCACATTGATTTGGGGCTATCTCTATGGCCCAGCCTTCGGTCCATTCACCCAGCTTGCGAACGCCATTGGGCTTCCGGCCCCGAATTTCCTCGGGCCGAGCGCCATTCTGCCGTCGATCGCCAATATCGCCAATTGGGAATATACGGGCTATCAAATGATCATATACTACGCCGCGCTGCAGGCGATCCCGACAGATCTGGAAGAGGCCGCGTCGATGGATGGAGCCAGCAGCCTTGTCTACGCGCTCCGCGTCAAGCTTCCGCTGATTGCACCGATGGTCGTCGTCACCATCATCTTCTCGATCATCGGGTCGCTGCAGCTTTTCTCCGAGCCCTATCTGCTGCGCAATCTGGCACCGCTCAGCATCACCAATTCCTATACGCCGAACTACTACGCCTACACGCTCGCCTTCGCCAATCAGCAGTATAATTATTCTGCCGCGGTTTCATTCGTCCTCGGTGCCGTGACGGCCGTGATTTCCTATGCCTTCATGTTGATCGTCAACCGCAGGGGCAACGCATGACCATTGTCGGCAAGTCCAGGCGCTCTCCTTCGTTCCGCCGTAACCGCTGGATGTTGACGGCGATCCTGCTGGTCATCTGGCTCTATACCGCGTTGCCGCTCTTCTACGTCCTGGTATCGGCGTCGAAATCCAACAACGATTTGTTCACGACGTTCGGCCTCTGGTTCGCAAACGACTTCAAGCTGATTGAGAACATAAGACAGGTTTTCAGCTTCCAGGGCGGTATTTTTTCCCGTTGGCTGCTCAATACAATCATCTACGCGACGACGGCGGGAATCGGCGCTGCGCTGTTTTCCACCATGGCCGGATACGCGCTTGCCAAATACGATTTCCGCGGCAAGCGGCTCATCTTCGCGACCATCCTCGGTGCCGTCATGATCCCCCAGACGGCCCTTGTCGTGCCGCTGTTCCTGCTGATGTCGAAAGTCGGTATCGTCAATACGCCTTGGGCCGTAATCCTGCCGTCCCTTGTCTATCCGCCGGGCGTGTTCCTGATGCGTGTCTATGCCGACGATGCGATACCAAACGAGTTGATCGATGCCGGCCGTGTGGACGGCGCAGGCGAGCTGCACATATTCTTCTCGCTGGCCCTGCGTTTGTTGATGCCCGGCTTTGCCACCGTGCTGATCCTCTCCTTCGTCGCGACCTGGAATAACTATTTCCTGCCCCTCGTCGTCCTGAGTTCGGCCGAATATTTTCCCGTCACCGTCGGCCTCGCGCAATGGTATGCGACGGCGACAGTCGGCTCCGGCGGTGGCGCTGCGCTCTTTACCCTCGTGCTGGCCGGTGCCCTGATCAGCATTGTTCCCGTCATCATAGCTTTCATCGTCATGCAGCGCTTCTGGCAAGGCGGCCTCGGTGCCGGCGGCGTCAAGGCCTGAAGCTGCGGAGAGATCGACATGGCCGTTATCGAACTGAAAAACATCAAAAAATCCTTTGGCGCATTGGACATCATCCGCGGGCTCGACCTGCGGATCGAGGATGGCGAGTTCGTCGTCTTCGTCGGCCCCTCCGGCAGCGGGAAATCTACGCTGCTGCGCCTCGTCGCCGGTCTGGAGGAGGTCACCTCCGGCCAAATCCTGATCGGCGGCGAGGATGTGACCGACCTTGGTCCAGCGGACCGAGCCTTGTCCATGGTCTTCCAATCCTACGCTCTCTATCCGCATAAGACCGTGCGGGCGAACATGGCCTTCGGCCTTGAGGTCGCCCGCACGCCGCGCGCGGAGATCAAACGGCGCGTCGAGGCGGCGGCGACGGCGCTGCGTCTCGAAAGCTACCTCGATCGCAAGCCCAAGGAATTGTCCGGCGGCCAACGCCAGCGCGTCGCCATCGGTCGTGCCATCGTCCGCGATCCCGTCGCATTTCTCTTTGACGAGCCATTGTCCAACCTGGATGCGGCGCTTCGGGCAGAGATGCGCATCGAGATTGCCAGGCTGCACCAGAGACTTGGCGCGACGATGATTTATGTGACCCACGATCAGGTAGAGGCGATGACGCTTGCCGACAAGATCGTGGTCTTGAACGATGGTGCGATCCAGCAGATCGGCTCGCCGATCGATCTCTACGAGAAGCCTGCCAATCTATTTGTCGCGCAGTTTCTCGGTTCCCCGAAGATGAATGTTTACGATGTCGAGCCGACGGCCGCAGGGTTGAAGATCGCCAACAGCGGACTTCTGCAGCTTTCCTCCGCTCCTGCGCGGGCAGCCAAGCTCGGTGCTCGCCCGGAGCACATCGGTATACTAGCGCCGGGAGAGGGCAATCTGGACGGCAAGATCGACGTCATCGAGCGGCTCGGTTCCGATACCTATGCCTATGTCATGCATGACGGTAACCAGCTCACGACCGTCCGTTTGCCGGGCAATGTTCAACTGAGTGTCGGCCAGCCCGTCAGTCTCGCCATCGATCAAGGACAACTGCATCTCTTCGATCGCGAGGCGCGGTGTATCCGCCAGGGTGGTGATGCGTTAAACGAGCGGCAGCCTCCGGCTTGATTGCGACGAGAGGCCATCAGACCCGATAGCGTGCGCTATTTCGGATCTTCATACGAATATTGCGCGCACATCTGCCCACTGTTCTTGGGGGCTCGCTCGGTCGTGAAAACGGCAATTGCCGTCGTTCCCTCGCCATCGGCCCATGTGGCGACAAAGGTCACATCGCCTGAACCGCAGAGCTGATTGCCATTTTGCAATTCCGGATCGGCCGGTTCCTTGACGCGATAGACCGATCCTGGCACCGAGCGGCCATCCACATTGAAGTGATCTGCAACAAGGTTGGAGAATTCCAGCGTCTCGCCATTTTCGAATTTGATGCTGAAATCATCCATCCAGACATCGCCAGTGACACTCATGGCGGTATTGCTCATTGCCGTATAATGGTCCGCCTGTTGGGCGAAGGCGACCGTTGCCATGAAGGTGCTGAGGACGCTGGAAAGAAGAAGGCGGCGCATTTTAATCCTTGAGGGAATCGCTTGAGGGGCTTGGCTTGTCTCAAGCATCGCATCTTTTGCTCGCGTCGTAGAGGCTCATTTTGAGTGGCTTCGAGTTTTGTTGCTCAGCGCTACTGATGCCCGCATTTGGGCACCGTGAAATTGGTTGCAGATGCTGCTGATCCTGGTCAGCGCAGGGTAGGGTCGAGCCTGTCGCGCAGCCAGTCTCCGACGATCGACACCGACAGTGTCGTCAGCACGATGATGACTGCCGGCGTCAGCATGATCCAGGGGGCGGATTGAATGTAGTCGCGGCCATAGCC
>NZ_JAELTU010000291.1 GCF_016429015.1 Rhizobium sp. ASV20 | reverse complement strand
TGGGTGACAGGTAAACGACACGGCATGGGCTGAGTGTACCAATACTGTGATCCATCTTCTTCAAAAGAGTAATGTGCAGATCGCAGAAATCGCCTGGGATAAGATAGGCAAAGATCTGCCTTCTACCATTTATGGTGTGCTTGTAGCGCATCGCCAAGCCATCAAGTATCAAAACAACGTTTTTGGGACTATCGCCTTCCCTGACAAGATCCTGATCGGCATCGGTCTCTATGGTCCGACTGGTGATAGAAAGCAGCCATGCGCGATCGTCGGAATTAAGTGGCTCGAAGCCGTCGAGCTTTCGGATAAACGCGTTTGACATTTCCTCAACTCACGCCTTCTGACAAGCCATTAGTGATATGTTAAATAGCTACTTACCGCAATCTGCAAATACAGGTGGCGTCGCCTTAACGGCTTGGTTGGGATCGACTTGATATTCGGGTTGTCATGGCTGAAGCTTCTCATGTTCACTGTGGCAGCTCGATGATATGGTGGTGACGATCAAGGGAAGGAAATACTCTTATGGCCATTGTCTAGAGTTTAGACTCACCTCAAAAAGGGCGCTTGCTTCGCATGCAGCGCGTGGCATCGTGTCAAGGTCGGGATGGGTCAGAGCGCCGGGAATACTCGACGGTTGCTCAAACTCTTGTCCTGGGGTTGGCTACACAATGGTGACGATGCGTCGGAAGGCTGCCTCGATCTGGCTGCGGACGCAGGATGTACCCGTCCAAATTTTTGCCTGAGGTTTCCTTCTCCGCTCCCGACGCCCTGACCATTCCCTACCGTTGATTATGGGCTAGCTTCTCAAGTAGCAGGTGAAGTCACTTCGCCTTTAGATCTGCGACCAACAACCCATAGGAACCCAACAAACTCGCGCGCCACGGCGGTGATGGCTACGTTGCTTATTTTATCTGATCCGACCAATTTGCGATATCGAGAACTTGGCCGCACCTGGGCTTTCCACGCGATGTCAACGATAGCCTGCGGGATGTCCGGACGAGGTTCTGTCGCAAACGTTCCGTGGGTGGGTTTTGCCAGCGGGTTGATCTCGCCATAGATCTGGATTGAAGATTAGCAGGCACGTTGAGTTCCAAATGACGGTCTATTTCAAAGGCAGTCACTGCCCTAAAGACGTGGTTTTATACGCGGTGTTTTTCTACGTCCGATATGCAGTGTCCTATCTTGATCTCGAAGAGATTATGACCGAGCGCGGCGTTGCCGTTGACCACGCGACGCTGAACTGATGGGTCGTAAAATATTCGCCGCTTATCGCTTGCCAGGCCCGCCGCCGCAAATCCGGGACCAGCCGTTCCTGGCGAATGGACGAGACCTATATACAGGTCAAAGGCAAGTGGACCTATTTCTATCGTGCCGTCGATAAATTCGGCAAAATCCTTGATTTCATGCTGTCCGAGCATCGCGATGAGGCTGCGGCCGGCGCCTTCTTCACCCGCACGATCAAAAACAATGGTTGGCCCGAAAAGGTCGTCATCGACAAGAGCGGCGCGAACCTGGCAGGATTGCAAAACGTCAAAGAGCCCATCGCTCGCAAGATCCGGCTGCTGTTTCAACGGTATCTCAGGATTTCTAGACTATGCTGTATTCTGCAGAGGCGCCCCATTAAACTATCTCATTTTTTCGATTTCGCGTATAAACTGCTCTGCGTATTGAGCTATGTATACGCAATTTCCTTCATCCGGATCCGGTGTGTGATGGCGAGAAAATACAGCTCTCAAGCGATCCAGGAACTTTGGCTCCGTTTCGGCTAGGTGACCGATCAGTACCTGAAGTATTTGTTCGTGCGCCAGCACTTTGCGTTCTAAGGCGATGGTATCGTTTGTCATTGATTTTGCTCCATGTTGATGAGAAATGGCACGATCGACGCGATAGAAGCCGCATCATCACGCCGTAAGACCTACGCGGGCATTCCTTTTGCTGTGAGGGACCCACGCATCAGCTGCTTCTTGATCATCCGCAGTTTTTTCCACCGACTCGGCAAGCATCTCAGCAACGCGAACCGGGCGCTGGCGCTTTCTGTAATTTAGGTCCGCCCCGCGGTTAAAACGGATGCGGGTCATGAGCCAGCGAGTCGAGGCGGCGTCTACATTTCTGCCGCCTTTCTCAGTGCGCAGATCGATGAACAAGGGGAATTCGAGCCCAAAACCATGTGCCAACTCCTTAAAACTTACCGACCTTGACCCGACTACGGTATTGGATCGCCAGTCGGACAGACATCGCACCCGTCTCTCAAACAAGATGATCGTCGTCAGCCGCTTTCGGCACAAAGCCACGTACAGTCTTTGCCCCGGATTTCTTGTCCCCTTCCAAAGGCTACAAGAGCGGTGTTGGGCGTCTGTCTTCTCTGTCCATTGGCAAGAGCTTTGGGTCGACTTTCTTCACATAGCGAATCAAATTTGTTCTCCCCTGATGGATTGAGAAAAGCGAGCCGTGTTCATGCGGCGAGCGCCGTTGGAAGAGGGCTCAAGGCCCAAGAGGGCAGCGCCATGCGATAAAGTTTGAAGCCACATCCGACCTCTAGATTGACGCGCTGGGTGATTGATGCCCTGCTGCCGCTCCGCGTAATAGAGCTCTCTCTGCATGTGATTGTTCAAAGTTCCGCCCCAGCCCAAAGGGCGGAGGCGCGGTCTTCAGTATCCCATGCCGGCCATGGCTCCACCCCCGTTCGCCATGGTGGCTTCCTTGGTGCGGCTATTCGCGATCATGGCCTCGGCGGTGATGAGAAGTGCTGCGATTGAGCCTGCGTCCTGTAGAGCGGTTCGTACGACCTTGGCGGGATCGATAATGCCGGCCTTGACCATGTCGAGATAGGTCTCAGTCTGCGCGTCGAAACCTTGATTGTAATCCTGGCTCTCGATGAGCCTACCGACGACGATCGAGCCCTCGACGCCTGCGTTGTCGGCGATCTGCCGGATCGGAGCTTCGAGCGCCCGCAAGACGATCGAGATGCCGGCCGTGATATCAGCATTCTCTCCCCTAAGTCCGATCAGTGCAGACTTTGCGCGTAACAGCGCCACGCCGCCGCCGGGCACGATCCCTTCCTCGACCGCAGCGCGGGTAGCATTCAGAGCGTCGTCGATGCGATCCTTCTTTTCCTTGACTTCGATCTCGGTTATCCCACCGACGCGGATTACCGCGACGCCGCCGGCAAGTTTTGCCAGGCGCTCCTGCAGCTTTTCCTTGTCGTAGTTACTGGTCGTATCTTCGGTCTGCGCTTTGATCTGCTGGATGCGCGCCTGGATGGCTGAGTTCTCGCCCAAGCCCTCGATGATGGTCGTCGTGTCCCTGTCGATCAGAACGCGCCTGGCACGCCCGAGCATGTCCACGGTGATATTCTCGAGCTTGATGCCGAGATCTTCGCAGATCACCTGCCCGGCGGTAAGAATGGCGATATCGTCCAGCATCGCCTTGCGACGATCGCCAAATCCCGGGGCCTTGACCGCGGCAACCTTCAGGCCGCCACGCAGCTTGTTGACGACCAGAGTCGCCAATGCTTCGCCTTCCACATCTTCCGAGATGATCAAGAGAGGCTGGCCACTCTGTACCACGGCTTCGAGGATGGGCAACATGGCCTGCAGATTGCCGAGCTTCTTCTCGTGGAGAAGGATGTAGGGATCTTCGAGTTCCACAAGCATCTTCTCTGCATTGGTGACAAAGTACGGCGACAGGTATCCACGGTCGAACTGCATGCCCTCAACGACGTCGAGCTCGGTATCGGCGGTTCTGGCCTCCTCGACCGTAATGACGCCCTCATTGCCGACTTTGTCCATCGCACTGGAGATCATTTCGCCGACACCTGCATCCCCGTTTGCGGCAATGGTGCCGACCTGGGCAATTTCGCTGGAGGACTGCACCTTCTTGGCGCGTGAGTGGATTTCCTTCACGACGGCGGCGACTGCAAGGTCGATGCCACGTTTGAGATCCATAGGGTTCATGCCGGCGGCGACGAGTTTCACGCCTTCGCGCAGGATCGATGCGGCGAGTACAGTCGCAGTCGTCGTGCCGTCGCCGGCAAGGTCATTGGTTTTTGAAGCCACTTCGCGCACCATCTGCGCGCCCATGTTCTCAAACTTGTCGGCCAACACGATTTCCTTGGCAACAGTGACGCCATCCTTGGTGATACGCGGCGCGCCATAGGTGCTGGCGATTACAACATTGCGGCCCTTGGGACCGAGCGTGACCTTGACGGCATTGTTGAGAAGCTCGACACCGCGAAGCATTCGATCGCGTGCATCGACGGAGAATCTGATTTCCTTGGCAGGCATGACGCACGTCCAGTTCGGTCTTGAAATTGCAGGATTGGAGATTGGCTGTCAGGCGAGGGCTTTGCCTGTCATGTTGGTCCTTTCGACAATGCCCTTGGAATCGGCCTCCTTCGTGATGAGGAGCCATCGCTCTTGATCTCAGTTCCAGAACATTTTCCGGAAAGGATCGTGTCGCCAGCCTTGACATCGGGCGAGATCAACACACCGTCGTCGTTGCGGATGCCTGGACCAACGGCCATCACTTCGCTTTGCTGTGGCTTTTCCTTGGTATTGTCGGGAATGATGATCCCGTCCTTGGATTTGACATCACCCTCCGCGCGCCGGATGACGACGCGATCGTGGAGTGGACGAAATCTCATACGGAGTCTTTCTGCAGCCGGTGCATAGGGCGGCTGTTATCCACAAATAGCACTTCCAGCACTTAATTGATAGGAGTAGAATAATATTTCTGTGGATTTTCGAGCTTTCGAAAAAATATTATTTCGATAATTTATTTACAAAACTCGCAAATGTTTCAAGTTGTGCCGTATATTGTATTTTAGAATTCGTCCTTTGACAAAGTTAAAACTATTGTCCGCGCGCGTCATCAATAAAATATCTTATTTTTGTCAAATAATGCGAGCATGACTTATCACGGACTTTTCAGCCAAAAGCGTATCATCCGCCTGAGGCTATTACATCGTAGGCAGGTGATGTCAGGTTAACTTGGGCTGAAGGGTTTGCGGCTATTTCGCTGTGATGAGCAAGAGCCCGGTCAGTTACAAGCGCCATCGCTTTCCTCCCGCTGTGATCGCTCATGCGGTCTGGCTGTATTT
>NZ_JAELTU010000290.1 GCF_016429015.1 Rhizobium sp. ASV20 | reverse complement strand
GGCTACTTCCCGCTCGCTCATGTGGATGCAGTGGCCAAGCAGCATACGGTTGTTGAGCAGACCATAGCGGGCATAGATGTCCGTGTAGTCTTTCGCCTCGGGGTAAAGAGACGTCGCAAAGGCAATCTCATCCCGATTTTCTGAAAGATGCGTCTGGACGTAGCAGTCCGGATGCTCGGCAACGAGCGCCTTGCTCATTGCCATCTGCTCAGGCGTCGATGTGATGGCAAAGCGCGGGCTGATCGCATAATGCGCCCGCCCGCGGCCGTGCCATTTCTCGATAAGCCGTTTCGTTTCGTCATATCCGCGCTGCGGCGTGTCGCGCAGGGCATCCGGCGCGTTGCGATCCATCATTACCTTGCCGCCGATCATGCGCATGCCGCGTGCTTCGGCCGCCGTAAAATAGGCGTCAACGCTTTCCGGATGCACGGAGCAATAGGCAACCGCGGTCGTGGTGCCATTCGACAGCAGTTCGTCCATGAAGCGGTCGGCCACTTCGGCCGCGTGGGCAGCGCGGGCGAACTTCTGCTCTTCGACGAAAATATAGGTGTTCAGCCATTCGAGCAGCTGCGCGCCATAAGACGCGATTGCTTGTGTCTGCGGGAAATGCAGATGCGTATCGATAAGGCCTGGAAGGACGAGGTTCGGTCGATGATCCGCGATTTTGATATCGGCACCGGCAAGCTTGCTCATGTCGCCATAGGTGCCGATCTCAACGATCTTCCCGTCGCGGACGAAAACGGCGCCATCCTCGATATAGCGATAGGATGCGGTGTCATCGATGCCTTGCGGCTCGGCAAGGAAGGTCAGGACACGGCCACGGATCAGGACTTCATTCATTTGGGTTTTCTCCCCATTGACGGCACTTTCATACCAGGAAACGAGCAGACGGCGCTCCTCGTCGGTGATGTGCGAGGCATTGGCCGGCGGCATGGCGTGGCTTCTGCCAGCCTGCAGATAGATTTCACGGGCATGGGCGGCGATATCGCGATCGGTCTCGAAGACCACGCCCTTGGGAGGGGCGATGATGCCCTCCCAGCTCGGTTCCTTCGCATGACACATCGAGCAGCGCCCCATGATGGTGTCGCGCACCTTCGGGAAGGCCTGAGCCGTAACAAAGGGCTGCTGGATCGCTGAAAGCTTCGTCACCGGCTCGCCCGTCAGGATTTTCGGAACGGTCGACAGCCACATGATGACGATGAAGAGGACGACGGTGACGATCCATGTCCAGGTCGGCTTGCCGGCATCGGCGTGGCGGGTGTTGAACCAATGACGGATCGTCACGCCCATCAGGAATACCAGCGAGGCGATGATCCAGTTGAATTGGGTGCCGAAAGCCAGGGGATAATGGTTCGACAGCATCAGGAACAGGACAGGCAGCGTCAGATAATTGTTATGCGTCGAGCGCTGTTTGGCGATGCGGCCGTATTTCGGATCAGGCGTGCGGCCGGCGATGAGGTCTGCGACGACGATCTTCTGGTTCGGAATGATGATGAAGAACACGTTGGCGGACATGATGGTGGCCGTGAAGGCACCGAGATGCAAGAAGGCGGCACGGCCGGTGAAGAGGTGTGTATAGCCCCAGGCCACCGCGACCAGGATGAAATACAGCGCTACCATCAGCCGCGTATTGTCATTGCCGAAGGGCGACTTGCAGATCAGGTCATACATGATCCAGCCGCCAGCAATCGAAGCCAGCGAGATACCGATTGCTACGGGCTTCGATACATCGAGCACTGCCGGATCGATCATATAGAGGTCGGCCCCGGCGTAATAGACGAGACAGAGCATGCCGAAGCCGGATAGCCAGGTGACATAGCTTTCCCATTTGAACCAGATGAGATGGTTCGGCATGTTTGCAGGTGCCACCAGATATTTCTGGATATGGTAGAAGCCACCACCATGAACCTGCCACTCCTCGCCATACGCGCCTGGCGGCAGGGCAGGGTGCTTCTTCAGGCCAAGGTCGAGCGCCACGAAATAGAATGACGAGCCGATCCAGGCGATTGCTGTGATAACGTGTAGCCAACGGACGGCAAAGGTCAGCCAGTCCCAGGCGATGGCATATTCATACATGGGAACTCCCTCCCGATCTTCATGGGACTGTTTGCCATCGCTCGATTTTCTCGAAAATCCCGGTCAGTCCGCCAACACTTTCAAAAAAATCTATAAGATGACCCCCGGTTTGTTCTGCTGTCCGATGTGGTAGAAGGGGTCATGTCCTATCTTGATAATGTGCGCGTCTTCGTTCGCGTGGTCGAACTCGGTACCCTCTCGGCGGCAGGGCGCGATCAACGCGTCACGCCGGCGGTTGCCAGCAATCGCATAAAGGAACTCGAGCGGCATCTCGGCGTGCGCCTGTTCAACCGCACGACGCGTAAGCTCTCGCCGACCGAGCACGGCCGCGTTTTCTACGAGAAGGCAGTCAAGATCATCGAGGCTGTCAACGAGGCGGAGGGCGCGATTGCCGACCTCTCTCGCAATCCGAAGGGATCGCTCAGGATCACCGCGCCGCTCGGCATCGGCCGCCGGCTGGTGGCTTCGGGCATTCCGGAATTTCACGACAAATACCCGGATATCGAGGTGCGCGTCCGCCTGTCGGACCACAATGTCGATATTCTGGCCGAAGGAGTCGACGTGGCCTTTAAGCTCGGCGTGCTTGAGGATTCCAATCTGCGCATGCGCGGCATCCTCAATTGCGAGCGCGTGCTATGCGCTTCGCCCAGCTATCTCGAGCGCCGCGGCGTTCCCTTAACGGCTGACGCATTGATCGCCGAGAAGCATGACTGTCTTCTGCTGCGTTATCCTGGCTCGAAGGAATATTACTGGACGCTGATAACCGCTGAAGGTCCCCGCAAATTCGAAGTCGCCGGGCCTTACGATAGCGATGACGGCGATGTGCTGACCCAATGGGCACTGGAAGACCGCGGGATCATCAACAAGCCCTTGTTCGAAGTGAAGGCCTATCTTCGCGAGGGTCGGCTGGTGGAAATTCTGAAGGAAAGCCCGCCGGCGCCGGTGCAGCTTGCTGCCATCTATCCGCACAAGCGTTTCCAGGATCCCAAGGTGCGTCTGATGATCGATTTCATGGCCGAGCGCTGTCAGCGGCTCATCGGCAAGCTACTTGCCGATGAGCCGGCAGTCGCAACACCTAGCGGCTGAGGACTCCTGCAGGCGGTGCTCGTTCCGCCGCCCAACTCAGCGCTGCCGTCATGATCTCGGCCGCGGCAAGCGTTGCAATCACGGTCGGGCGCTTGTCCTTTACAGCCGTTCCGCCGATTGGGCAGATAAGGCGGTCGAAAAGATCTGCATGGCCGATTTCACGCGACAGCCAGTTGCGGAAGGTGGCGCGCTTGGTTTTCGAGCCGATCATGCCGACATAGGCGGCATCGGAGCGCTTCAGCGCTTCGGCTGCGATCAGAAAATCAAGCGCGTGGTCATGGGTCAGGATCACGAAGCTGCTGCCGGCTGGCGCGTCGCGCACGACCGCCTCCGGCATGGCCGTCAGGCATGTTTCGATGCGTGGCACGGTGCAGGCCGTCAGTTCGTCCTCACGCGTATCCACCAGCACGACGCGCAGCGGCGCCAGTGAAAGCGCCATGGCGAGCGCATCTCCGACATGGCCGGCTCCAAAGACGTAGACATGCGGCCGCGCGGCCATTTCCCGATCGCTGCGAGCGACAAGATCGTTGGCAAGCTGCGAATTGATCGCGGTGAAGGCAAGTCCTACCCGACCGCCGCAGCACTGGCCGATCTCAGGGCCGAGCGGCACGTTCATCGGTTCTGCCGCAAGGCCGGAGCGCAAAGCTCTGCGCGCCTGGTCGATGGCCATATATTCAAGCTGCCCACCGCCGATCGTCGCGAAAATCGCATGGTCCGACACCAGCATCCAGGCATCGGTATCTCGCGGCGCCGAGCCGGCAACCCCGGTCACTTCGACAAGGATCGATGCCGGTTCGCGGCGCAGGAAATCCCGGATATCTTCGCGGGCGGCAGACATGACCTCACTCCTTGTTCGCCGCCTTGAGACGCTCGATCGCCATCAGCACCCGTTCCGGTGTTGCCGGCGCGTCGAGACGCGGGCAGATCTTGTGATCGGCAACGCTTGCAACCGCATCCGAAAGCGCGTGCAAGACGGCAAGGCCGAGCGGCAGCGGCGGTTCGCCAACCGCCTTCGACCGATGGATCGTCGGCTCATAGGCCTCGGACCAATCGGTCAGTGCAACATTGAAAATCTTCGGACGGTCGGATGCAAGAGGGATCTTGTAGGTCGACGGTGCATGAGTGCGCAGCCGGCCCTTGCCGTCCCACCAGAGCTCTTCCATCGTCAGCCAACCCATGCCCTGGATGAAGCCGCCCTCGATCTGGCCGATATCGATGGCCTTGTTCAGCGAACGGCCGGTATCGTGCAGAATATCCGTGCGCTCGACGACATATTCACCGGTCAGCGTATCGATGGAGACTTCCGAGCAGGCGGCGCCATAGGCATAATAGTAGAAAGCGTGCCCGCGCCCTGCCTTGCGGTCCCAATGGATCTTCGGCGTCTTGTAGAAACCGGCAGCCGAAAGCTGGACGCGCGCCATGTAGGCCTTCTTGACGAGGTCGTCGAACGGCATTTCGATATCGCCGATCCGCACCCGGTTCGGCAGGAACATGACTTGGTCGCGCGTCACCTGATGGCTTTCAGCCGCAAAGGCGATCAGTCTCTCCTTGATCTGCCTAGCGGCGTCTTGCGCCGCCATGCCGTTCAAATCTGCACCGGAAGAAGCGGCGGTCGGCGATGTATTCGGCACCTTGGCCGTCGTCGTCGCGGTGATCTTCACCCGATCGAGATCGATCTGGAACTCCTCCGCCACGACCTGAGCAACCTTCAGATGCAGGCCTTGCCCCATCTCTGTGCCGCCATGGTTCATATGCACGGAGCCGTCGCTATAGACATGGACCAGTGCGCCTGCCTGGTTTGACTCGGTCTTGGTGAAGGATATGCCGAACTTCACCGGAGTAAGCGCGATGCCACGCTTGACGATGCGGCTCTTTGCGTTGAATTCGGCAATGGCCTTGCGGCGTCCGGCATAATCTGCGCTTTCCTCCAGTTCCGCCACGATACGCTGGAT
>NZ_JAELTU010000028.1 GCF_016429015.1 Rhizobium sp. ASV20 | reverse complement strand
GCTCAAGCCCCTGCTTCCACTTCATAAGCATTCGTCACCGCGTCGCTGCCGGGAATGAAAGCATGGATCGCGGCGAGTGCCTGGTTTCGGTAAATGTCCCGCTCCTGCAGGATTTCATGCTTAGACCCGTGAACGGGCACGAGTTGTGCAGCCCGAAAATAGCGCGACAGCCGCTCCTGATTGGCATAGGGCACAACCCCGTCCCGTGTCGGTGCGATCAGAACCGTTGGAATTGGTATCGAGAACAGGTGTTCGGGCCTGTTGACGAGCTCGATTGTCTGGAAGGCCTGTGATAGCCAGCGCGCCGTTGGCGGCCCCAGGCAGAGCTGCGGATAGGTGGCGCCGATACCTGTATTGCGCCGATAGCGTTGCTCGTCCGTCGTCAGCGGATTTTCGGCGAACGGCTTTTCCTTGAATTTCTTGCTGAACTGCATACGGCCAAGTCCGACATTGCTGGCCGTGCTGGAAAGAAAGCGGATGAGATTGGGGGAGGCGCCGTGGCCCATCAGGCCGATGAAGGGCGCAGACAGGACCATGCGCTCGATCCGGCTTCCGAGCCTGGGAGCGGCGGACAAGGCGATCAGGCCACCCGTCGAATGCGCAAGCAGAAAGAAGGGAAGGCGCGTATCCGGCAGGACGATTGTGTCCAGGAAAGCCGTGAGATCACGCTCGTAGTCCGAAAACCGGCGGACGTGGCCGCGCAGCGGATCCTTCAGCAACCGCTCCGATCCGCCCTGGCCGCGCAGATCGAAGGTTGCAACCCAAAGGCCTTTGGCCGTGAGGTCGCGGATCGTCTCGAAATACTTCTCCATGAATTCGTTGCGGCCCTGCAGCAACACCACCGTTCCCCGGGCAATCGGCTGTTCACACCGGAAAACGGCATAGCGCAGTTTGCGCCCATCGAAGCTTTCGAAAAAGCCTTCGGTGCGGTTCTCCGGCACAGGATTGTCTGCCGTGGAATAGAGGACCGAATCCATCACGATGTCGCGCCTCGCTTGAAAAATAGCTTGTATTAAGGGGATAGCGCAGGTGGAACGAATTGCAACAGGTTTGTGGCTTTTCTTGGCATGACGCCTTGTCGGAGGCTCTCGCGGGAGGGGCGCGAAATCGTCCTGATCAGGATTTCGGTGTTGTACCGCGCCGTTCGAGGGCGGTCTTGCGGATGGTCTCCGCGATCTCGGGGCTGCTGCTCGATAGCATCTGGAAATCGGAGGAATAGAGCGACAACAGCGAAACTTCAGTCGTGGCGCTGACGGTTGCCGAGCGGGGCTCGCCGGTGATCAGCGCCATCTCGCCGAAGAAACTTCCGGAACCCAGCTCCACCGGGTTCGGGGTGGCGACGCTGACGCGGCCCTCGACGATGAAGAACATCTGGTCGCCAGCCTCGCCCTTGCGGCAGATGATCCCGCCGGCGGGTACGACGCGAGGTCTCAGCGCTCGCACGATCTCGATAAGCGCTCCCGAGCCGAGTTTCTGGAACAATGGCACGGCTGCCACCAATTGCCAGTTACGCACGAAATCCTGGCGGCGGACCTCTTCGTAGAAGCCGGTTGCGAGGATACCGGCCCAGAGTGCGAAGATGCCGATTCCGCTCATCATCACCAGCCCGGCAAGCACGCGACCGGCAAAGCTCTGTGGGATCTCGTCGCCATAGCCTGTCGTCGATAGCGTGACCACCGCCCACCACATGGCCAGTGGAATGCTGCCGAACTTGTCCGGCTGAACGTCGCGCTCGATGACATAGGCCGCGAGTGCTGCGCCAAACAGAACGATGACGAAAATCGAGGTGACGCCGATCAGGTTGCGTGCCTCTTTGGTCAGAACCCTGCCCAAGAGGCGAAAGAAGGTCGAGCCGCGTAGTGGCTTCAAAAGCCAGATGGCGCAATATAGGCTCTGGTCGCGTCCGCGGGCAAAGAAGAATGCGGCCAGCGGAACCAGAACAGAGAGGACGTCGACGGCGATTTCCAGCCTCCTGCCACGAATGTCTCTCTTCCTCTGCATGATCACCGTTTCGACCAACTGCAGGACATAGGCAGCCCAGACGCAGGCGAGCACGATTTCCAGGGTGTTTCTGCTCTGGCCGGTGATGTCGGGCGTGGTCAGCGCGGCTACGGTCGCCAGGCCGATTGTGGCGAGCAATGCATTCAGCGATGCGGAGATCTTTGAGAAAGAAAGTGCCGGCATTCGATACCCCAGGGCAGGCTCGCCATATCGCCAGCATAGGATGCCTCCGATCCCGGCGTAAAGGGGCGCAGTTCATGCCTGGCAATCCACGTAATCAACCGCTATCGCTGGCCGACATCCAGAGGAAAGCCCTTGAACGGCTTGATCTCCTTAAGCACGAATGTCGTCTGCATCTCCTTGATACGCGGCAGGCGGCGAACGACCGCCATGGCGAAATCCGCGTAGCTGTCGAGGTCGGTCGCAACCACCTGCAGCAGGAAATCCGCGTCTCCGGCTATGCTGTAGCACGCCACGACTTCGCTCAGCTTCAAGACGTCGCGGGAGAATTCCTCGGCTTCCGCTTCGCTATGGCTGTCGATCTTCACCCGGATGAAGGCGAGGACGCCAAGGCCGATCTGGCGCCTGTCGAGGGTTGCTGCATAGCCCTGGATCACGCCGGTGTCTTCCAGCTGACGCACGCGCCGCCAGCATGGAGAGGTCGAGAGCCCGACTTCGGACGAAAGCGCCTGGTTAGTCAGACGCCCGTCCTTCTGGAGCGCTCCGAGAATCTTCAAGTCGATCTGTTCAAGTGTTGAGGGCATATCTGGCTGATATTTCCGTTAAAGTAGGTAGGATCTACCATATTTATTCGATCTCTGGCAATGAAAGGTAAGATCGCCCCCGATATTGGAGGTAGCCTGATCGGCAAATCAACGTCAGCAACAGGCCTCCCATGTTTCCCGACTTTCGTCTCGCCATCGTCATCAATCCGGATCTGCCGCTGGGGCTGATCGCCAACACCGCCGGCGCTATCGCAATAGGGCTCGGGTCACGATTTCCAGCACTTGCGGCGCAACAGCTGACCGACAGGGAAGGGCGTGCCATCGACATCAGTTCGAACATGCCGGTTCCGATGTTGCAGGCCGATGCCGATACTATCCGGTCGCTACTGCTGAAGGCATTGCCGCAACAGGGCGAGCGGGCGGTCGTTGCCTTTCCGGCCTTTGCACGTTCGTTGCACGACTACAGGGAATATGAGGCAGCATTTCCCGACTGCGATCTCAACATGGAAGCGATCGACGGCTTGGGAATAGCGGGTCCATCGAAATGGGTGAAATCGCTGACGGGTTCGCTGAAGCTGTTGCGATAACTGTCTGCCGTTACTCAGCTCCGGACGGATAACTGCATCACGTATTTGCTGGGGTTGCCCCTTGGATTACTGGACGGCTGGAAAGAAAAGGGCCGGCTCGCGGGATAGAGAGATCCGCTTCGCCGGCCGAGCAGGACTGAAGAAGAAGGGACGATACACTTCAGTCATCGGATGATGGTGTTCCGATGATTTATTGATAGACGCGCCAGCCTGAACGGGTTCCGAACCGCGCGTTCATCTACGGTTCACGCAGCTTCTTTCGTGAAATCCGTCGTGCCGCGCAGGGGGCTTGAACTCCGGAAACGCGATCCCCATCTCCATGCTGCGGGTGCCAAACGGGCCTGCGGAACCGTCCCGAGGCTGCCAGAAGTGGGGCCATGGGGCAAAAATTGAAATCGCAATTGTCGCTCACAGGAGGACTCCATGCGTCACGTAGACTTCTCTCCCCTTTACCGCTCCACCGTCGGTTTCGACCGCCTGTTCACCATGCTTGACAGCCTTGGTCAGCCGGATCAGGCTCAGACCTATCCTCCCTACAACATCGAGCGCACGGGTGAAAATACCTACCGCATCACCATGGCCGTCGCCGGCTTCGATGAAAAAGAACTGAGCATCGAGGCTCATGCCCATGTCCTTCAGGTCAAGGGCGAAAAGAGCGAAGAGCCGGCTGAAACCAGCGAATATCTGTATCGCGGTATCGCCAAGCGCGCTTTCGAGCGGCGTTTCCAGCTCGCCGATCACGTCGAGGTCCAGGCTGCTTCGCTGAAGAATGGTTTGCTGCACATCGATCTGCTGCGCAACATTCCCGAAGCCATGAAGCCCCGTCGGATCTCCATTGAGGCTGAGCCTGTGGAAACCCCGAAGGCCATCGAGGCACATATCAACTAACTCATACCGGGCTGGCGGACTTAGGCTGTCATGCCCCTGATCCTCCCAAGATCAAAAGGAAGCGGCGTCCCATAGGGGCGCCGCTTTTGTTTTGGAGGAGCGGGGAGGCGCTCAGGCTGCGTTGGTCGCTTCGCCCGATTTCGTCCCCGTCTGTGCCTTTGCTGCCTCGCGCCGTTTGGCTGCGTCTGCATATTTCTGGGCAAGCACGGCGCAGGTCATGAGCTGGATCTGGTGGAACAGCATCAGCGGCAGCACGATGGCGCCGATGCTCTGGCCGGCGAAAATGACGTTGGCCATCGGCACGCCGCTCGCCAGCGACTTCTTCGAGCCGCAGAAGGTGATGGTGATCTCGTCGGCCTTGGCAAAGCCGAGGGCGCGGCTGCCGAACATGGTGATGCAGAGTACCATGGCCAGAAGCACCATGTTGGCGACGATGACCGTGACGATGTCGAGTACGGAGAAGGTGTGCCACAGGCCCTCAACCACGGCCTCGCTGAAGGCGGAATAGACGACCATGAGGATCGAGCCGCGATCGACCGGCATCAGGATCTTCTTCTTCGAGCGAATCCAGTCGCCGATCCAGGGCTGCAATAGTTGGCCGGCGATAAAGGGGGCCAGCAGTTGCAGCATGATCTGCCACAGCACATCCCACGAAAAGCCGCCGCCCTGGCCGCCGACCGAGAACAGGATGCCGACCAGCAGCGGTGTCAGGAACATGCCGAAAATGTTCGAGGCCGAAGCGGAGCATATCGCGGCGGGCACGTTGCCGCCGGCGATCGAAGTGAAGGCAATCGAGGACTGCACGGTCGAAGGCAGCACGCTCAGGAACAGCATGCCGGTATAAAGCGACACGGGCAGGATGCTGTTCGGCACGATCTGACCCATCGCCAATACCAGCAGCGGGAAGACGCCGAAAGTGGTCAGCAGGATAATGAGGTGTAGCCGCCAATGCAGCATACCGGCAATGACGACATCGCGCGAAAGGCGCGCACCATGCAGGAAGAATAGCAGGCCGATAGCAAAATTCGTGGCAATGCCAAAATACTTGGCGCTCGCGCCATGCACCGGAAAAAAGGAAGCCGTCAGAACGGTGAGCACCAGCAGCATGGTGAAGGTGTCTGGAAGAAAGCGGCGCATCGTGCCAATCCCAATCGCAAGTCTTGATATTTAATCCTTGCAGATAGACCTATCGCGATCCACGATGCAAGGAATAACAGTTATCGTAAAATCGGATAAGCGCCATGTTGGACCTCACACAATTGCGCAGTTTCGTCGCCGTCGAGCAGATGGGAAGTTTCACGCTGGCGGCGGAGAGGCTTGGTCTCGGCCAATCCACAGTCAGCCAGCACATACAGCGTTTGGAAGCCGAGCTTGGCCGCAAGCTGCTGGCCCGCGACACGCACCGTGTCGTGTTGACGGGTGATGGCGAGGCCTTGCTCGGCCATGCCCGGCAGATGCTTCTGATCGAGGGAGAGGTGCGGCAGCTCTTCGCCGGCCACAGCCTGCGCGGCAGCCTACGCCTCGGCGTTTCCGAGGATTTCGTCACCAGCCAGCTTCCCGATGTATTGGAGGAGTTTGTTCGCTCGCATCCCTCCGTCGATCTCGAGCTGACGGTTGCGCTCAGCGGCACTCTTTATGAAATGCAGGATAATGGCGATCTTGACTTGGTGCTTGCCAAGCGCCGGCTTGGCGACGTCAGAGGAACGCTGGTTTATCGCGAGCCGCTGGTCTGGCTGGCCCGCGATCCGGATCGCATTCGAAATCTCGCCGCACCTTTGCCGCTGATCGCCTTTCCGACGCCAAGCGTCACACGGGCGGTTGCGCTGGAGGCGCTGCGCCGGCAGCAGATGCCGTGGCGGATTGTCTGCACCTGCGGCAGTCTCAGCGGTTTGACTGCGGCGGCGCGGGCCGGCATGGGAGTCCTTGTCCAGCCGAGGAGTATGGCGCCTGCCGGATTGATGGAGATAGCGCCGGGTTGGCTACCGGCTCTCGAGGATGTCGAATTCGTCCTCGTGCCGCGCAAGGGCGCGGACCAACTTCTCGTCAAAGCGCTCTCCGAGGATATTCTGGCGAAAGTCAGAGGTCCGCGATCACGTTGACGATGGTCGGTTTATGACGAGATGGTAAAAGCCATTTTCGATCATGCCGCCAGGATCTGGCCTTTGCTGTCACTTGTTTCGCCGGCGGGCACTCTTCTTTCATGCGGGCCAAATCGCTCGACACGGACGATTCAGACTGACGTCAGCTTCGGTCGCTATCTTGAGTAGCGATGTACGAGCTGCGCGAGGATATCCGAGCCTATGACATATGGTGCCATCTTTATTTCCGGGCTTGTTGTCTGCGTCATGGCCATGACGATGATCGTTCATCATGCGCCAGCCGCCGCTCTGTCGAGCTTTGCAATGCTCGCCCATAGCAACTAGAATTGGTATTCCATCATTCTTTCGAGCGCCGTCCGGCAAGAAGCTGGCTCCGGCGCTCTTTTTCAATCTACCATCAGGCCAGGCAGGCGAGGAAGTTCGCCACATCGGCTTCGGTCGTGGCAAAGCTGGTCACGAGGCGGATCAGCGTTTCATCGCTGCCGACCAGCTCCGGCTGCGATTCCGGGATCGGCCACTCATAGAACTTTGCGCCCTTATCTTCGGCTGCCTTGGCGGAGGATTTCGCCACGATCGCGAAAACTTCGTTCGACACAGTCGGCCAGGCGAGGCGGCCGTTCGAAGCCTTCTCGATGCCGGCGCGCAGACGGTCGGCCATGCTGTTTGAGTGGCGGGCGAGATCGAGCCAAAGACGATCCTGGAAATAGCCGTCAAACTGGGCGGCAATGAAGCGCGACTTGGAGAAGAGCTGGGCGGCGCGCTTGCGGATGAAATGCATCTCCTTCGCTTTCTCAGGATCGAAGAAGACGATGGCTTCCGCGCACCAGCAGCCGTTCTTGGTGCCGCCGAAGGACAGAATGTCGACGCCGCGCTTCCATGTCATCTCGGCCGGGCTGACGCCGAGAGCAACCAGAGCGTTGGCGAAGCGCGCGCCATCCATATGCAGCGGCAGGTCGTTCGCCTTGGCGATGGAGGCGATGGCATCGATCTCGCTGAGCGAGTAGACGGTGCCGATTTCCGTCGCCTGCGTGATGGTCACCGCCGCGGCGCGGCCATGATGCACGGCGTCCTGCGGGAAGCGGGCAACCTTGGCGGCAAGCGCCTTGGGATCGATCTTGCCGAGTGCGCCGTCGACCGTTGCCAGCCGCGCGCCGCTGAAGAAGTCAGGGGCGCCACATTCGTCTTCGGCGACATGCGCCTCGTTGTGGCAGAAGCTGATGCCTCCCGGCTTCTGGACGCTGGCAAGCGACAGCGAGTTGGCAGCCGTGCCGGTGGCGACGAAGAAGACGGCCACGTCACGCTCGAAGATCTCGCTGAATTTGGCTTCGACCCGTTGGTCGAGGTCGCTTGTGCCATAGGCCGATGCGAAGCCTCCTGACTCGGCAAGGAGACGTTCGGCGATCTTGGCATGGGCGCCGGCCCAGTTGTCGGAGGCAAAAAACATGGAAATGCACCAGATAAAATGAGTGAGCTACGGGAGCGATAGATAGGGTCGACGGGACATTACGCCAATGCAAAAACCTATCAAGAGCAAGAACTTGAAGAATCCATCACAGAAATTGATCTGCGCAATCAACAAATAAAATGATGCGCCGCAGCGAAACTTTATTGCTCGATTTCTGCAACGCAGGCAATCTTCCGTCTTTCGTTGTCGAATTTTTGCCGTTTTGCTCTTGCGAAGGCACAAGCTTTCTGGCATAGAGCTGATGAATTAGGACAGGGTTGCTGTCCTATTTTGGCCGCCTAGGCCGAAGATGCGTCGAAGGGTCCTGACGATGTCTGGATTTCGAGCTATAGTTATCGAGAGCATGCCCCTGAAAGCCTTTCGGGCACCGGGCAGGGCGGCGGTGGAATAGCAAGGCGCGAACGCTGACGACAGGCTCCACAGCGGGGCCATGGTTCGCGGCCGGATCTTCACAATGCAACAGAGCTGTCGCGCGTCGGCGCCGGAAACGGACCGCGCGAGACGAAGGAGCGCCCGCGAGGCGGGCCTTACCGGAGGGAAGACGATGACGAACAGGAAGACGTTCACGAGTTTTGACCAGACCGCTGTAGCGAACGCTGCCGCGACGGCCAAAACGTCGAAACGTGCCAATCGTTCGAAGTCGGTGGGCATCCCGCCGAAACAAGGCCTGTACGATCCACGCAACGAACACGATGCCTGCGGCGTCGGCTTCGTCGCGCATATGAAGGGACGCAAGTCGCACCAGATCGTGCGCGACGGCCTGTTCATCCTCGAGAACCTGACGCATCGTGGTGCCGTCGGCGCGGATCCGCTGATGGGCGACGGTGCCGGAATTCTCGTGCAGATTCCCGATCGTTTCTTCCGTGAAGAGATGGCCAAGCAGGGCATCATCCTGCCGAAGGCTGGCGAATATGGTGTCGGCCATTTCTTTCTGCCGCGCGACGAGGCGCTGATCGAGCATTTCAAGACGGCTATCAAGCAGGTCGTTGTTGAGGAAGGCCAGGTTCTGCTCGGCTTCCGCGACGTGCCGGTCGACAACTCCTCGCTGTCGAAGGCGCCTGACATTGCCGCCACCGAGCCGCATCACGTTCAGGTCTTCATCGGCGCCGGCCGCGATGCCGGCACGAACGAGGAATTCGAGCGTCGCCTCTTCACCCTGCGCAAGGTGATCTCCAACCGCATCTATGCGGAATATGAGGGCGAAGAGAGCAGCTTCTATCCGGTCTCGCTGTCGAGCTCGACCATCGTCTACAAGGGCATGTTCCTCGCCTATCAGGTGGGCGCCTATTATAAGGACCTGTCCGACCCGCGGTTCGAGTCGGCGGTTGCCCTCGTGCACCAACGTTTCTCGACCAACACCTTCCCGTCATGGAAGCTGGCGCATCCTTACCGCATGGTCGCGCATAACGGCGAAATCAACACGCTGCGCGGTAACGTCAACTGGATGGCTGCCCGTCAGGCATCGGTTTCCTCGCCGCTCTTCGGTGAGGATATCTCCAAGCTCTGGCCGATTTCCTATGAGGGACAGTCGGACACGGCCTGTTTCGACAACGCGCTCGAATTCCTTGTGCGCGGCGGATATTCCATGGCGCACGCCATGATGATGCTCATCCCGGAAGCGTGGGCCGGCAATCAGCTGATGGCTGCCGAGCGCAAGGCATTCTACGAGTATCATGCAGCCCTGATGGAGCCGTGGGATGGCCCGGCAGCTGTTGCCTTCACCGACGGCAAGCAGATCGGCGCGACGCTCGACCGTAACGGCCTGCGTCCGGCCCGCTACCTCGTCACCAACGACGATCGCATCATCATGGCGTCCGAAGCCGGCGTTCTGCCTGTTGAGGAAGAAAAGATCATCCAGAAGTGGCGTCTGCAGCCGGGCAAGATGCTGCTGATCGACATGGAAAAGGGCCGCATCATCTCCGACGACGAGGTGAAGTCGGAACTGTCGAGCAAGCATCCTTATCGCAACTGGCTAAACCGCACGCAGCTGATCCTCGAAGACCTGAAGCCGGTTGAGCCGAGGGCGTTGCGCCGCGACGTATCGCTGCTCGATCGCCAACAGGCCTTCGGCTACACCACCGAGGATACCAAGCTCCTGATGTCGCCGATGGCGACCACGGGGCAGGAAGCCGTCGGTTCGATGGGTACGGATACGCCGATCTCGGCCATGTCCGACAAGGCGAAGCTGCTCTACACCTATTTCAAGCAGAACTTCGCGCAGGTGACGAACCCGCCGATCGACCCGATCCGCGAAGAACTCGTCATGAGCCTCGTTTCCTTCATTGGTCCGCGTCCGAACCTGCTCGACCACACCGGTATGGCCAACGCCAAGCGGTTGGAAGTGCGTCAGCCGATCCTGACCAACGGCGATCTGGAAAAGATCCGCTCGATCGGCCACACCGAGGACCGCTTCGACACCAAGACGCTCGACTTCACCTATGATGTCGAACGCGGCGCCGAAGGCATGCCCGAAATGCTCGACCGTCTCTGCGAGCGGGCGGAAGCGGCCGTTCGCGGCGGTTACAACATCATCGTGCTCTCCGACCGCCAGATCGGCCCGGACCGTATCGCGATCCCCGCACTGCTGGCGACGGCTGCCGTGCATCACCACCTGATCCGCAAGGGCCTGCGCACCTCGGTCGGTATTGTCGTCGAAACCGGCGAGCCGCGCGAAGTGCATCAATTCTGCCTGCTGGCGGGCTATGGTGCGGAGGCGATCAACCCCTATCTGGCCTTCGACACGTTGCTCGATATGCATCAGCGCGGCGAATTCCCGAAGGAAGTGGACGCGACCGAAGTTGTCTACCGCTATATCAAGGCGGTCGGCAAAGGCATCCTCAAGGTCATGTCGAAGATGGGCATTTCGACCTATCAGTCCTATTGCGGTGCGCAGATTTTCGATGCGATCGGCCTGCAGCAGGAACTGGTCGACAAGTACTTCTTCGGCACGGCAACGATGATCGAAGGCATCGGTCTCGAGACCATTGCCGAGGAAACAGTTGCACGGCACAAGGCTGCTTTCGGCGGCGATCCGCTGTTGGCAAGCACGCTCGACATCGGTGGCGAATATGCCTACCGCATGCGCGGCGAAAGCCATGCCTGGACGCCGGATGCGGTGGCTGCCCTTCAGCATGCCGTGCGCGGGAATGCCGAGGACCGCTATCGCGAATTCTCCGACATGGTCAACGATTCGGCTCTTCGGATGAACACCATCCGCGGCCTCTTCAAGATTAGGGGTGCGGAAGCGCTCGGCCGCAAGCCGATTTCCGTCGATCAGGTCGAACCGGCCGTCGATATCGTCAAGCGCTTCTCGACTGGCGCCATGTCCTTCGGCTCGATCAGCCGCGAGGCGCATACGACGCTGGCAATCGCCATGAACCGCATCGGCGGCAAGTCGAACACCGGTGAAGGCGGCGAGGAAGCCGACCGTTACATGCCGCTCGCCGACGGTTCGTCGAACCCGGAACGCTCAGCCATCAAGCAGATCGCTTCCGGCCGCTTCGGCGTGACGACCGAATATCTTGTTAATGCCGACGTGCTGCAGATCAAGGTCGCGCAGGGCGCCAAGCCCGGCGAAGGCGGCCAGCTGCCCGGCCACAAGGTCGATGCTACGGTTGCCAAGACCCGCCATTCGACGCCCGGTGTCGGCCTGATTTCGCCGCCGCCGCACCATGACATCTATTCGATCGAGGATCTGGCGCAGCTGATCTTCGACTTGAAGAACGTCAATCCGACCTCGGACGTTTCGGTCAAGCTTGTCTCGGAAGTCGGTGTCGGCACGGTTGCCGCCGGCGTTGCCAAGGCGCGCGCCGATCATATCACCGTCTCGGGCTATGATGGGGGCACCGGCGCTTCGCCGCTCACCTCGCTGAAGCATGCAGGTTCGCCTTGGGAAATCGGCCTTGCCGAAACCCAGCAGACGCTGGTGCTGAACGGGCTGCGCTCGCGCATCGCCCTGCAGGTGGATGGCGGTCTGAAGACCGGTCGCGACGTCATCATCGGCGCGCTGCTCGGTGCCGACGAATTCGGCTTTGCCACCGCGCCGTTGATCGCGGCCGGCTGCATCATGATGCGCAAGTGCCACCTGAACACCTGTCCGGTCGGCGTCGCCACCCAGGACCCGGTCCTGCGTAAGCGCTTTAAGGGCACGCCTGAGCATGTCATCAACTACTTCTTCTTCGTTGCCGAAGAAGTGCGCGAGATCCTCGCTTCGCTGGGCGTTGCCAAGCTGGACGACATCATCGGCGCTTCCGAACTTCTGGAAAAGGACGAGATGCTCGCCCATTGGAAGGCCAAGGGGCTCGACTTCAGCCGTATCTTCCACAAGGTCGATGCGCCGAAGGAGGAGACTTACTGGACGACCGTGCAGAAGCATCCGATCGACGACATTCTCGACCGCGAGCTGATCGAGAAAGCGGAGCCGGCCCTGTCTTCCAAGACGCCGGTCGCCTTCGAAGTCGACATCAAGAACGTCGACCGGTCGGCCGGTGCCATGCTGTCGGGCGCGGTTGCCAAGCGCTACGGCCATCGTGGTCTGAAGGAAGACACGATCAACGTCACGCTCAAGGGAACTGCAGGCCAGTCGTTCGGCGCATTCCTGGCGCGTGGTATCACGTTCAAGCTCATCGGCGACGGCAACGACTATGTCGGCAAGGGTCTCTCGGGCGGCCGCATCATTATCCGCCCGCCGGAGAACTCCAAGATTAAGGCCGAGCATTCGATCATCGTCGGCAACACCGTGCTTTACGGTGCGACCGAAGGGGAGTGCTACTTCCGCGGTGTTGCGGGTGAGCGCTTCGCGGTCAGAAATTCCGGCGCGGTTGCCATCGTCGAAGGCGTGGGCGACCACGGCTGCGAATACATGACCGGCGGCGTCGTCGTCGTGCTCGGCGAGACCGGGCGCAACTTCGCGGCAGGCATGTCCGGCGGTGTCGCCTATGTACTCGACGAGAAGGGCGACTTCGCCAGCCGCTGCAACATGGCCATGGTCGAACTGGAGCCGGTTCCCGAAGAGGACGAACTGTTGGAGAAGCTGCATCATCACGGCGGCGACATCATGCACAAGGGACGTGTCGACGTCTCCGACGACATGACGCGTCACGATGAAGAGCGTCTCTACCAGCTGATTTCGAACCATTTCCACTATACGGGCTCGACGCGAGCCAAGGAAATTCTCGATCACTGGGCCGACTACCGCCCGAAATTCCGCAAGGTCATGCCGGTCGAATACCGCCGTGCGCTTGAGGAAATGGAGCGCGGTCGCATGAGCGTGGCGGCGGAGTAATCCGCCCCGGCTCGTCAAGCCAGTCGAGGATTTCGCCTCGCATTGCGGCCGCCGATCACGGCGATCGCAACTGTCGAATAGCGGAATTGGATTTGAATTAAAGTGCCGGACTGGGCAACGTAGATGACCCTCAGGCACGGGAGCCGCGGCTCCTCTTTTTGAGTGAGGAAACGATAGCATGGGCAAGGTAACAGGCTTCTTGGAGATCGACCGTCAGGTCGGCAAGTATCAGCCGGCATCGGATCGCATCCGGCATTTCCGCGAATTCACGATCCCCATGTCGGACCAGGAAGTGCAGAAACAGGCAGCACGCTGCATGGACTGTGGCATTCCCTATTGCCACGGCCCGACCGGCTGCCCGGTGCACAACCAGATCCCGGATTGGAACGACCTCGTCTATAACAACAACTGGGAAGAGGCGATCCGTAACCTGCATTCGACCAACAACTTTCCGGAGTTCACCGGCCGCGTCTGCCCCGCACCCTGCGAGGAGGCCTGCACGCTGAACCTGGAAGATGCACCGGTCGCCATCAAAACTGTCGAGCAGGCGATTGCCGACAAGGCCTATGAGCTTGGCTTCATTCGTCCGCAGCCGGCAACGGTTCATACGGGCAAGAAAGTTGCCATCATCGGCTCCGGGCCTGCCGGCATGGCTGCCGCGCAGCAGCTCGGCCGCGCCGGTCACGAGGTTCACCTCTACGAGCGCGAAAGCAAGGCCGGCGGCCTGCTGCGTTACGGCATTCCGGACTTCAAGATGGAGAAGAACTTCATCGATCGCCGTGTCGAGCAGATGAAGGGCGAGGGCGTGACCTTCCATTGCGGCGTCAATGTCGGCGTCGACGTCAAGGTCGAACAGCTTCTGGCCGATCATGATGCCGTGCTTTATTGCGGCGGCTCGGAAACCCCGCGCGAAGCCGGCATTCCCGGTGTCGAACTGGCCGGCGTTCATGACGCCATGCCCTATCTCGTGCAACAGAACCGCCGCGTTGGCCGTGAAAACATCGACAGTGCCGGCTGGCCGGCCGATCCGATCCTTGCAGGCGGCAAGCACATCGTCGTCGTCGGTGGTGGTGATACGGCATCCGACTGCGTCGGTACGGCATTCCGCCAGGGCGCGGTAAAGGTGACGCAGCTCGACATTCGCCCGCAGCCGCCGGAGAAGGAAGACAAGCTCGCAGTCTGGCCATTCTGGGCCACGAAGATGCGCACCTCCTCTTCGCAGGCCGAAGGCGCTGTTCGCGAATTCCAGGTCGCAACGCTCGAATTCATTGGTGAAGACGGCGTGCTGACCGGTGTGAAGTGCTGCGAAGTCGATGAGCGCCGCAAGCCGATCGCCGGAACGGAATTCGTCATCCGCGCTGATCTGGCTTTCATCGCCATCGGTTTCCGCGGCCCCTTCACCGACAGCGTGCTCAAGGAACTCGACGGCAAGCTGACGCTGAACACCGACCGTCGCGGTTCGACCAACGTGGTTGCCAACGACAAGGACTACAAGACTTCGGTCGACAAGTTCTGGACCGCTGGCGACGTTCGCCGCGGCCAGTCGCTGGTGGTCTGGGCGATCCGCGAGGGGCGCCAGGCAGCGCGTGCGATCGATGAGGCCCTGATGGGCGCGACGATTCTGCCGCAGTAAGCGTCACCGACATCGTCTATCAGTCACAGAAAAGGCCGGGTTCGCACAGAACCCGGCCTTTTCTGTCTTATCTGCTCGCCGCGATGTTCCAGTTGTGGATGCAACGGTCTAAGCCGATGGCAATCTCCAGCACTGTGACATCATGGTCGGTCGTCGGGCCTTTCCTGGCCTGGCTGCGGTAGCGCTGCGGGAAATCCGTGCGCTTGGAGATGGAGCAGACCTCCATCCATTTGTCGCCGTTGTCCACTTCGATATCCATCGTGACCTGCGAGTAGGCCGGCAGGCGATCGGAAGGAACGGTCCTCGTCGGCAAGTGGATGACCGAAGCAATCATGCGACGAACCGGCTCCAGGCTCGCCGTGTGATAGTCGTTGCCGCTGTCGGCGGTGAAGGCGCATTGAAACTCGAGCTGCCAGAATTCCTTGAGCCGCACATGCTTACTCGGCTGGTCCTGCTCGCGGCGATAGGATTTGCCGGCCTGCCAGACACATAGAGGCAGCCGCGTCCGCGAATGATTGCCGAGAAGGTGCTGCATGTAGATGTAGGTGGACGGCGTCGTTTCAGGCCGCAACACAAGTTCGGCTTCGTTTTCGGACATTCGTTCTTGCACCCAGATGTCCGAATTGGAATGGGCGTCGGAGACGAGGTTCCTCGGCATCAGGGTAGGGGCCTCGACTCTCCGAAGATCCCAGGCGGGGTTTACCGATCGCAGGAAACTTGAGACTTCATCGGCAAAGAACCGGGTTAGATCTTCGCGCAGGCGGATATCTCGCTCTTCCCAATGAACAAGCGAATTGACGTTATAGATATTGAGCACGTGCCATTCTCCATGGGCAACGTTGATGTTTTGGAGTGAGGGGCTTTACGTCCAGCAATGGCCGGACGCGCAAAGCCTCCGGTCGTCACGACTGGACGCGGAGACCTCGGCCGGCGAAAGCGCGCAAAACCACGACCTGCATGCAGGTGCGGTCACGATCGATCTGATCTGCGCGGTCGGTGCTCATGGCATTTTTTCTATTGGCGCATGGCAGGATTGTCAAACTGCTTCGCCTTTAAGGCGTGGCCGTTGCTGTTACTGGCAGCCGATAGTCATCCACGCGACCAGCGGGAGCGGGAGCCATCTGGCCCTTGTCGACCAAGAGATCCCTTGGCGACTCGACTGTCGAGGCTGGTGCAGGCGCAGCACCCAGAAGCTGCGAGCCGCCATCGAGATCGGGGTCGGAGAGGCTCATCGGCGGCGTGCTCACGATTTTTTCCGGCTCCGCACCGGGCAGGCTCGCCGGTTGTGCCGGCAGCGGACTGCCGGTATCGAGGCGGGTGATATCCGGACTTGCCTGATTCCCCAGCAAACGTCGCGCCGATTTCTCGACATAGAAGGCGACCTTGCGCTTGCCGGCGGCCGTCATGTTGACGCCGTCGGCGGTTCTGAGGCGCACTTGCTGGCCGTTGATATCGGAGCCGGTGACGATGAATTCACCGCTTTGATCGGTGAAGCCGTCCCATATGTCTATGAACTCGCCGCCGACAGCCGCCATCTGGCTTTGGTAGAGATGGTTGAGCTTGACCGCGCTTGCCGTCAGCTGGTCCGATTGAAAAGGTGGCAGCCCAACCCAGAGCAGCGGTATGTGCCGGCTAGTTGCCAGCTTGGCAAATTGCTGCACTCGCTCCTCGTAGGCGAGAAACCAGGGGTCTGTACCGTATTTCTCGTTCAGCCCGTCGCCGATGATGGGCTGCCTGTCGTTGGCGCCGAGCATGACGATGACCATTGCCGGCTTCAGCTGGTCCATCATGCCCGTCAATTGCTGGGGCCAATTGTAATAATCCTGTCGGACAAGGCCGGAAGCGACATTGCCACGTGCCTGGATGACAACGCCGGGCGAGGCCGAAAAGGCGTCTTCCAGTCCGGTTCCCAGGCCGCTTGCCAGAAAATCGCCGACGACGAGGATCGTCTTTGCGTCGGGAAGCTTTTCCGCCGCCGGCGGTGTCTGCGGCTGAGCCACTACGGGTTGTCGCGGCGGCGGTGTCGGCCGCTTGCGCGGTTGGCTCTTTCTTTGCGGCGGCGGCTGTTCGACGGGTTGGTCGGGATAATCCGGCTCGCGGGTGCCGAACAGCATGTCGAAGAGGTTTCTGCGCGGCCGGTCCTGCGCGTCGGCTGCCGATGATAGGCAACCGAGCGCGATGACTGCCGTAAGCAGTGCCGTCAGGAGAGCCCTGAGGGTGGCCGTGATCGCGCGGGCAGGTCGCTGTCTCATCATCTCTTTCCGCTCGCGGCTCACGGTCGTAGGACGGGCGTTTTCCCGTCCGGCGATCCCGGAGCCCACAGATGGCGGCGACCCTATTTACGCAATGCGTTCAACAGGTTCATCGAGGGCTCCCCATCCGCATCCATACCGATGCGCTGCTGAACCGCGGAGATGGCAGCCTTCGAGCCGGACCCGAAATTGCCGTCGACAACGCCATCATAATAGCCGAGCTGCTTCAGCCGCGTCTGCAGTTCGAACTTCTGCTGCACATTGAGCGTACCGCTCGGGCGTGGCCAGGATTGCTGCATGCCGCCGTAGCCGGCGATCTGATCGGCTAGCAGGCCGACGGCGAGCGCATAGCTATCGGAGGCGTTATAGCGCTTGATGGTGAAGAAGTTGCCGGTCATCAGGAAGCCCGGGCCGTTCGAGCCGCCGGGCATCTTCAGCTGCGCGCGGTCGGAGGTCTGGCGGAAGCCCTTGCCGTTGGGACGCACGAAACCGAGAGCTGCCCATTGGGCGATGGTATGCGTCTTGCCGGCCTGGGCGTGACCGCCCGGCGGGACAACGACCTCATAGCCCCAGGTACGGCCGGTGTTCCAGCCGTTCTTGGCGAGCAGGTTGGCGGTTGTGGCCAGAGCGTCCGGAATAGAGTTCCAGATATCTGCGTGGCCGGTCCCGTCTGCATCTACGGCGTAGAGCAGGTAGCTGGTAGGGATGAATTGCGTGTGGCCCATGGCGCCAGCCCAGGAACCATTCAGGTCCTTGCGCGAGATATCGCCCTTCTGCAGGATCTTCAGCGCGGCGATAAGCTGCTTCTTGGCGTAACCGGCTCGTTTCGGGTCGGCATAGGCAAGTGTTGCGAGCGCGCGGGGCACGTAATGCAGCCGGTCGTTCTTGGCGAGAACGGCGCCGTAATTCGACTCCATCGACCAGATGGCGAGCATGATGTTGCGATCGACGCCGAAGTGCTGCTCAAGCGTGCGCAGTGTGGACCCGTATTTGACCGCCATCTTACGGCCAATATCGACCGTATAGGGATTGACACGGGAATCCAGATAATCCCAGATTTGGGATTTGAATTCCGGTTGATACTGCGCCTTTTCAAGGACCGTGGGGTCGGGGTCCGTCACGCCGGCAAATGCATTGCGGTATGTCGATTGCGTAATGCCGCTCTTTGCGGCGGTCGCATAGAAGCCCGCGATCCATTTTTGGAACCCTGGGTCGGCATTGGCGTTAACGGGAGCGAGTCCCGCGAAGGCACCGAGCGCGAGCGCCAGAGCGAGACCAAGAAGGGAGTTTTTGCGGTTTACGGTCATCTACAGCCTTGTCCATCGATTGTTGGATTTCGGTGCGGCGATGCACGTAGCACCGGCCCAAGCTTGACACTAAACGAACGAAGTCAACAAATTCTTTACCATGGAAGTGTCGGTCAGTCATTATTTGCAAAACAGTAGCAAATTTAATCTACTGACCCTTAGATTGGCTTGGCGCCAACGATTTAATGCCCAGGAGGTATGAGTGGGACAGCATAAGAAGGTTCGTAAGGCAGTATTTCCGGTCGCAGGACTAGGGACACGGTTCTTGCCGGCCACCAAGGCGGTGCCGAAGGAAATGCTGACCGTCGTCGATAAGCCGGTGATTCAGTATGTCGTCGATGAGGCGATGGAAGCCGGTATCGAGCATTTCGTGTTCGTGACGGGCCGCAGCAAGCACGTCATCGAAGATTATTTCGACATTCAGTTCGAACTCGAGCAGACTTTGCGCCAGCGCAACAAGAATGCCGAGTTGTCGCTGCTGAACGGCCTGCTGCCGAAGGCCGGCACGGCGAGCTTCACCCGCCAGCAGGAGCCGCTCGGCCTTGGCCACGCCGTCTGGTGTGCACGCGAAATCGTCGGCGACGAGCCGTTCGCACTGCTGCTGCCCGACATGGTCATGCGCGCCGAGAAAGGCTGCATGAAGGGCATGATCGAGCTTTACGAGCAGAGCGGCGGCAACGTCATCGCCGTTGAAGAATGTGCTCCGGATCAGACCCATAAATACGGCATCGTCGGTGTCGGCGATACGATCGGCAGTGGCTTCCGTATCACGGAAATGGTCGAAAAGCCGGCCAAGGGCACGGCTCCGTCCAACTTCTTCATCAACGGTCGCTACATCCTGCAGCCGGAAATTTTCCGCATCCTGGAAAGCCAGGAACGGGGTGCCGGCAACGAGATCCAGTTGACCGACGGCATGTTGAAGCTGGCACAGAACCAGGACTTCGCGGGCTATCACTTCCAGGGCCAGACCTTCGACTGCGGTGCCAAGGACGGCTTCATCCTTGCCAACGTTGCCTTCGCATTGGCACGTGCGGATATCCGCCCGACCATCGAGGACGAGTTCAAGGCGCTGATCGCTGCTTTGAAGTAAGCCGTCGATCGATCGGAACTAAAAATTCGAGGCCCGGTTATGCCGGGCCTTTTTCGTTGTCGAAATGGGTGTGTTCGATGAGGATCACAGCGCTGCGCGACATCGCCGTCAGCGCTTCACCGTCAAGCCGACGCCGGCCTGAAGCTGGCGCGTGTCGTCGCCGGTCTTTCTGGTGGTCAGCTGATAGCCAAAGTTGCCCGTCAGATCGAGATAGCGGTTGATCCCCCAGGTCAGGCCGAGGGCCGCGTCATATTCGGTTTCGTCGGATACGCTCCCGCCCGAGGGATAATCACGCCAGATCGTTCCGCCCGTCACTTTGGCAGTGAGATCGTCGCGCAGCTGATGGCTGACGGTGCTGGTGAGCTGGTAGGCGGTGTAGCCGCCCAGCCCCGGGGCCGTCGAGGGCTGAACGGTGCTCGAAAGGCCGATGCTGACATCGGTGCCGCGCTGCGGCGACCAGGCAAGGCTGCCGTCTATCGTCGGTGAATCGATCGAGGCAAGGCGAGCATCGTCAAATTGCGTATGCTGGTAGCCGAAGCCGAGCTCACCTTTTAATTTCTCACCGAGATCGAACTCGACGCCGGCCTTGCCGCCATAGCTCTGGTTCGAGCGTGCATAGCCGTTGCTGTCGCGTGTCTGGTCGTAGACGGCGGCGCCAAGATCGGCTTCCACGAAGGGAATGATCACCGGCGAAAGCTCGTATCCAATACGGCCGCGCCATGTGCCTGCCGTCTGGTCGCGGTCGCTGAGTGTGACCTGGGTTCCATCGGAAAGCACGGCATCGGAATAGATCGTCCGGGTGAGTGCAACGGCGGTCGAGCCGCGCAGCACGCCGAAGTCGCGCTCCAGCGAAAGCCCGGTTGAGAATTGATTGACGGCGGATTGCTTCGAAGCGCCAAGAATGGCGTTCGGATCGCTGGTGTCTTCCCGGTAGAACTGGTAGCCGGCGGTAACATGGGCGGTCGTGTTGGCGGGAAGGTCGAGCCGCAGGTCGGCATTGAGCGTGACCAGAGGCCGTTCCGCAGCGGAGCCGCTGAGGTTCTTCTGCCACACGCCTTCGCCGGTGATAGTCAAGGCGTGGCGATCCCAATCGGATGTCAGCGTGCTGCGCAGGTCCGTCTGCAGGAAAGTGCGATTGTCCTTAACGGGACCGGTACTGTTCCGCTCGATGTTGATCGACTGGTTGACCGATGGGCGCAGGGTGAATGTCCCGAGCGGTATGCCCTGAGCGTCGGCGCGATCGGGATACGAACGCGCTCTCAGGCCGTCGACCGTAGGCTCCCGCGAGTTGACGCGGCGCAGGTCGTCATCGAGCGTGGAGCTTGTCGTAAGCGGATCGAGGCGAAGACGCAGGTTCGGTGGTGCATCTGCATTCGTAGTGGCGGCCTGATTCGCAGTGGGCGTCGCCTGCGCATCGTTAGCGGTTGCCGCCGCCGGATCAGCCGTTTGCCCCGATATTGGCGTCGGTGCCGGCAGCGTATCGTCAAGGCTTTGCTCAGGCGGCAGCGATTGGGCGCTGGCAGACATCGGCGCGATGAGGGCAATATTGCAGCCCAGCACGGCGGATGTTGCCCATGCCGTCAGCCGGAGGGTGCTTTTCCCCGCCTTGTTCCTGCCGATACTCATCTTGTCTAAGTCTGACCTTGCTGGAAATACTGTAAATCCTTACTCAAGTGTAAAGCTGTGTGGTTAACGGTTGGTTGCCAAACGGGAGTTGCTTGGAAAGAACCGGTAATATTCCGGAGCCGAGACAGCGAGTTGCTGCCGCTGGTAAGGGGCGATCTTCGGTGGACAGATTTGCAGAAAAGCGTTAGGCCTCGCTCATGAACAAGAGAGCTGTCAGATTGATCGAGAACGGTGCGATTGAATCCGCCATGCGGACGATCGAGACCGAGAGACGAGGCCTCGAAGCGCTGGAACGTGCTTTGGCAAGCGGTCTAGCCGGGCCTTTCAGCCGTGCGGTCGAGATCATCGGCGATATCAGCGGGCGTGTCGTCATCACTGGCGTCGGTAAAAGCGGCCATATCGGCAACAAGCTGGCCGCCAGCCTGGCCTCCACCGGCACGCCCTCGTTTTTCGTCCATCCCGTCGAAGCCAATCACGGCGATCTCGGCATGATCACGCAGGATGACGTTATCATCGCCATTTCCTGGGGTGGCGAAAGCGCTGAGATGCGCGGCATCATCAGCTATTCCCGTCGTTTTTCCATTCCGATGATCGCGATCACGGCCGGTGAAACGTCGACGCTGGCACGAGAGTCCGACGTCGTGCTCCTGCTACCCAAAGAGCAGGAGGCCTGTCCCCACGGACTGGCGCCGACCACCTCGACGATGCTGCAGCTCGCAATCGGCGATGCGCTCACCGTGGCGCTTCTTGAGGCACGCGGATTTACGGCCGAAGATTTCCGTACGTTCCATCCCGGCGGCAAACTGGGTGCCAGCCTCTCGCATGTCGCCGATATCATGCACAAGGGCGACCGGGTGCCTCTGGTCAAGCTCGGCACCGGCATGCCTGAAGCGGCGATGATGCTGTCGAAGATGCGTTTCGGCTGTGTCGGTGTGATCGATGAGAAGGGATGTCTGTGCGGCATCGTCACCGACGGCGACATCGCCCGTAATCTCGGAGCGAGCCTTGCCGAGAAGCTGGTGGATGAGGTCATGACTCCCAATCCGAAGACGGTGAAGGAGACGACGCTGGCAACGAGCGCCATGGCCGTACTCAATCGTCACAATATCTCGGCGCTGATGGTCATCGATGAAGAGCGCCGTCCGATCGGCGTCGTGCATTTCCACGATCTGCTGCGGATAGGCGTGGCCTAATACCGTCGCGCAAAAGCTAGTTGCGGCTTTCCCTTCGCAATACGGCACAAAGCCGTAATGCACTTGTTCGTATTGCTTCCGTCAGGCCGGCTCGACCGTGAGCTCGCGGCCGTTGCTGGCAACGACTTTAACGCGGGTGCCGACCGGCAATTCCGGCCCATTGACCGTCCAATAGGTATCGTTCAGCCGAATGCGACCCCGGCCTTCGCTGATCGGCTGATCGAGCGTTGCGGTGCGGCCGACAAGGCTCGCGCCACGCTGATTCAGGAAAGGCTCGTCCGTGACCTGGTTGTTGCTATAGAGATATCGCCGACCGATAAGGGTGACGACGACTGCCGACGCGGCAAAGATCAGCCATTGCACTTGCCAGGTCCAGAAGGCGCTATCCCACAAAAGCAGCGACAGCGCCCCGACGACGATACCGGCAAGACCGATCCATACGAGAAAGAAGCCTGGCAATATCAGTTCGGCGGCAAGCAGGACGAGACCCAGCAGCCACCAGCTCCAGGGGCCGAGCTCGACGACGAAATTGTCGAACATCTCAGCTCTCCCTTGACGTTAGCGGGTTTATGGAAGGCGTGGTGCGTGCCGGGCCGGGGCGCGGCTTGGATGGCTGCGGCGCTCCATTGCCGTCGCCATTATCGCCGAAGACTTCGCGGGCGATGGCGCCGATGCCGCCGAGCGAACCGATGATGGAGCTTGCCTCCATCGGCATCAGCACGATCTTGGAATTGTTGGCCGAGCCGATCGCGGTGAGGGCTTCCGTGTACTTCTGGGCGACAAAGTAGTTGATCGCCTGCACATTGCCTTCGGCAATCGCCTCGGAGACCACGCGGGTTGCTTTGGCTTCCGCTTCGGCAAGACGCTCGCGGGCCTCAGCGTTGCGGAAAGCAGCCTCGCGCTGGCCTTCCGCCTGCAGCACTGCCGCCTGCTTGGCACCTTCGGCGCGCAGGATCTGCGCGTTCCGCAAGCCCTCCGCCTCCAGAACCTGGGCGCGCTTTTCACGCTCCGCCTTCATCTGACGGCCCATGGCGTCGACCAGGTCTTTCGGCGGCTGGATGTCTTTGATTTCGACGCGCGTCACCTTGATGCCCCAAGGTTCGACTGCCTCGTCGACCACGCGCAGCAGCCGCTCGTTGATGGCGTCGCGATTGGACAGGAGTTCGTCCAGATCCATCGAACCCATGACCGAACGGATGTTGGTCTTGGTGAGGTTGAGGATCGCGCTTTCGAGATTGGTGATCTGATAGGCGGCTTGCGCTGCATTCAGTACCTGGAAAAAGGCGACCGCGTCGGCGGAAATGCTGGCATTGTCCTTGGTGATGACTTCCTGCGTCGGCACCGCCAATACTTGCTCCATCACGTTCATCCGCATGCCGATGGTTTCGATGAAGGGCACGATCAGATTGAGCCCCGGCTCGAGCGTGCGGATATAGCGGCCGAAACGCTGGACCGTGTAACGATAGCCCTGCGGCACGGTCTTGATACCTGCAAACAGCACCAGGATAACCAGAACCACCAGGGCGACCACAACGATGCTGAAACCACCGACTACCATTGAACTCCTCCTTGGCGCCCGTCCGCGATGCGGATGTTGCGTCCCGTAAAAAGCGCTGCCATGTCGTTACCGCTTCGGTCGAATACACGAAATGGCCGTACAATCAGATGTGGTGGGTTAGCACGTTCTCGGCAAGGGAGGAATGGGGTGCTACAACACCTCTTCGGTTCTTTCGCGCGCGAGGGGATGATCAATCATTCGCGATCCGGCTCTTGCGCCTGACGATTGATATTCATACCTTATTGGTAAGTTCTTCGGCTCCCGCTGACACGTAAACTTTTGGACCCAGCCGCAGCGCATCGTCAGGGTGAAACAATGAATATGGATAGGACCTTACGGTCGGTCGTGGCCGTTCATGCCTCAATTCCGGAAGACGCCTTCACGGCGACGACGCTCGGCACCCGCAGGGAAGGCAATGGCGTCGTCATCCGGGGGAACGGGCTGGTGTTGACCATCGGCTATCTCATCACCGAAGCCGAGGAAATCTGGCTGACGACCAATAGCGGTCGTGTTGTGCCGGCGCATGCGCTTGCCTACGATCAGGAAACGGGATTCGGCCTGGTACAGGCGCTAGGTCCACTGGACGTGCCGGCGCTTGAATTCGGCGATGCCGACAAGGCGGAGATCGGTGATCCTGTTGTCATTGCCGACGGGATCGGCCAGTTTGTCGAGGCGAAGATCGTCGCCAAGCAGGAGTTTGCAGGTTACTGGGAGTATCTGCTCGACGAGGCAATCTTCATCGCGCCGGCGCATCCTTCCTGGGGCGGCGCCGCTCTAGTGGACGAAGAGGGCAAGCTTATCGGTGTCGGCTCGTTGCATCTGCAGATGGCGACCCAGAATGGAGAGGGGGCCGATATCAATATGGTCGTGCCCATCAACCTGCTGCTGCCCATCCTCGACGACCTCGTCAAGCGCGGCCAGGTCAACAAGCCGCCGCGGCCATGGCTGGGCGCCTTCTCCGCGGAAAGCAATGGGGATGTCGTCGTCATGAGCGTGACCGAAGGTGGCCCTGCCGCCAAGGCCGGGCTCCGTCGCGGCGATGTCATCTCGGAGATCCGCGATGCGGAGGTGGATGGGCTCGCCGATTTCTATCGCAAGATATGGGAGAGCGGTCCTGCCGGCGCCGAAATCCCGGTACGGGTGTTGCGCAACGGCCGTGAGACTTGGCTGCGCATCAAATCCGCCGATCGACGCAGCTTCCTCAAGAAGCCACAGTTGCAGTGAGGTGATTGCCGGGATCTGACCATGCCGCGCAAAAGTGTAGCGGTCCTGCGGCTATGACATGCCCATAGTCGAGCAGCTAAAGCGCGGGAGGCGAAACTTGGAGATCGCGACGGCGCTTTAGCCTCGCGACCGCTCAAGCCCAGCCGAGCAGTTCCCGCCGTACGACTTTCTCCAGCACGTTCATGCCATCCTCGCTGTCGTTGAGACAGGGAATATGGGTGAATTTCTCGCCGCCATTGTGATGGAAGGATTCGGCTGCCTGTTCGGCGATCTCCTCCAGCGTTTCCAGGCAGTCCGAGACGAAACCGGGATTGAGAACGGCAATGCGCTTTGTGCCGTCCTTTGCGAGCTGTTCCACTGTCTTGTCCGTGTAAGGTTGCAGCCACTCCTCCGGACCGAAGCGGGACTGGAAGGTGACCATGAATTGGTCTTCGGAGAGCCCAAGCTTTTCGCGCAGCAAGCGGCCGGTCTTTTGACAGAAACAGTAATAGGGGTCGCCTAGCTTGAAGTAGGACATCGGTATGCCGTGGAAGGAGGCGAGGATCTTCTCGGGCTGCCAGTCCAGCGTGGAGAGGTGCCGGGTCACAGAATTGGCAAGCGCTTCGATGTAGGTTTCGTCGTCGTGATATTGCGGCACGGTGCGGATGGCCGGTTGCCAGCGCATCGTCGCGAGCTTTTCAAATGCCTTGTCGTTGACGGTCGCCGTCGTTGCCGCTGCATATTGAGGATAGAGGGGAAAGAGCACGATCCGCTCGCAACCGTCATCCTTCAATGCCTGGATGCGATCGGCGATCGAGGGTTGGCCATAGCGCATCGCCCAATCAACCTTGACGTTCGGCAGATCGCGCAGACGTTCGGCCATCAGGTCGGCCTGGTTGCGCGTATAGGTGCGCAGATAGCTCTCGTTCTTGTCCTTGTTCCAGATGGTCTCGTAGGCCTTGCCGACCTTCTGCGGCCGGGTGTTGAGCACGATGCCGAAGAGGATCGGATACCATTTCCAGCGCGACCATTCGATCACGCGGCGGTCGGTCAGGAATTCCCGCAGGTAGCGGCGCATCGAGGTATAGTCGGTGCCATCGGGCGTTCCGAGGTTGATGAGCAGCACGCCAACCTTGCCGTATTTCACGTTCGGGTGATCGGACGGAAGCGCGGTCGGGTTTGCGGTCATCGATTGAATTCCTCTCAAGATACGGAGCACTCCACATAGGAACAAAAACCGGTCCGGGGAAGCCCGGGCCGGCTCAGATATGCGAGACAAATCGTCCTTACTTGGCTGGAATCCTCAACTTTTCACCAACCGACAGATGATGCGGCTTGATATTGCGGTTTGCGGCCAGAAGTTTGCGCCAATGTTTGGGGCTGCCATAATATGTCTTGGCGAGATCCCAGAGCGTATCACCGGCGACGACGACATGGGTCGTCGGGGTCTTCAGCTCTTCGCTGACAGTCGTTTTTGGTGCGGGTGCCGCCGGCTCCGGCGTCGCCGGGGCCGTGACGACCGGGGTTTCGGCAGTAGGGGCTGATGTGGCAGGCGTCGACGTTACCGGGTCCGTTTTTGTCGGAGTGGCTGGTGCCGGCGCCGGATTTACCGGCATGGTCGTGGTTGGCGCGGTCACGGACGGAGCGGAGGAGGCCGGTGCTGCCGTAGCTGGTGGTGCGACGGTGCTTTCGGCAGCGGCCGGTGCCGGCTTTTGCTCAGGCGCAGCCTGCGGTTTGGCATCGGCGGGTTTTGCCGGTTCGGCCTGAGCCGCCGGTGCTGCAGCGATCTGGGTCACACGGCCATCCGTGTACGGCTTGTAGGGATTGTGGGCGGCAAGATAATCGGCAACCACCGATTCCAGGTTCGGGCCGAAGTCATAGGCATTCTTCGCATCCTTGGCGAAGACCGTGTAGCCATCGCCCCCGGCGCGCATGTAATTGTTGCTGACGACGCCATAAGTCTTTTCGGGGTCGATCGGCTTGAATTCCGTACCTTCCTGTATCTCGACCGATACAAGGCGGCTGCCGGCTGGTTTCGATTTGTCGTAGCTGTATTTGAGGCCAGCAACCTGCGGGAAGCGTCCGGCGCCATCGTCGATCTGGCTGAGGCCGTTTTCAAGCGCAGCCTTAACATCGGCTCCGGTGAGCTGGAAGGTTGCGACTGTGTTCTGGAAGGGCAGTACGGTCAGAACGTCGCCCATGCTGACATCGCCGGCAGCGATGGAGGCGCGCAGGCCGCCTCCATTCTGGATTGCGATGCTGATGCCTTGCGCCTTGGTGCGATCGAGCATGGCATCGGCAACGAGATTGCCCATCGAGCATTCCTGGACACGGCAGATTTCACGCGCGCCCTCTATAGGCCCTTGCGAATTGCCGATGACCTTCTTGCGCAGTTCCTCGATCGGCTTGGCCATCTCCTGCACACGGGCAAGGATCGTCGGATCGGGCTTGATGGAGGAATCGAGCAGGATCGGATCGCCCTTGGCCTCCTTGACCGCGCCGTTGTCATCGAAGGTGACGACGAGATCGCCGAGATATTTGCTGTAGGAGGCGGCCTGAACGACAGGGACCTTATAGCCCGCCGGATTGTCGACCATGGTCGGGTAGGGGCCTGCTGCTTTCGGATCCGTGTTCGACAGAAGCGTATGCGAATGACCGCCAACGACGACGCTGACGCCGGCGATCTTGGCGATCTTCTCGACATCGCGGGGATAACCGACATGGGTCAGAGCAATGATCTTGTTCACGCCTTGCGATTTCAGCGCGTCCACCTCGGCGCTGATGGCAGCGGCATCGTCGGTGATCTTCACATGTGGGCCAGGCGAGGCAAGTTCCGGCGTTTCGGTCGTCACCGCGCCGACGATGCCGATCTTCTGGCCACCGATGGTGAGGACGATCGACTTCTTGATCCGGTTGCCGAGCTTCGATTGGTCGTCGATCACCAGATTGGCCGTCACGACCGGAAACTGCGCCTTGTCGAGGAAAGCGGCCAGCGGACCTTCACCGTCATCGAACTCGTGATTGCCGACGGTCATCGCGTCGATCTTCATGTCGTTGAGGAATTCGACTTCGGCCGCGCCTTTGTACGTCGTGTAGAATAGCGAGCCCTGGAAATTGTCACCGGCATCCAGCACCACCATATTTTGACCTGCGAGCGCGGCGCGGCGCTGGTCGATGGCGGCCTTCAACCGAGCGGCACCTCCGAAACATTCATTCTTGGCTTCCTCGGCTGCCGAGCAGGTTGCGTCGAACTTGTTGATCGATTCAACGCGCGAATGGAAATCGTTGAAGTGCAGGATGTTGAGCTGATAGTCCGCGAAGGCGGCGCTAGTGCTGAGCGCCAAAACCGCGGCGGCCAAAAGACCCACTCCGAAGGGCTGCTTCATCTATCTCTCCTGTTCGTCTTTGCAATCGGCCCGCGCATACCCCGCAGCGGTCCCCCGCCCGAATGTTTTCATCATGGCGGAGCGAGCGCAAGCGAAAGCTGTTGGCTTCATTAGGATTTTACAAAGTGATAGCGCGCGATCGCTTGGTCAGGCGCAGGCTTCGACGGAAGCGCTCCCATAGGATTCACGGACTGCCAGTGCAGCATTCCAACCGACGAAGACGAAGAGGAGCAGACAGCATACGGCCACCGCAAAATGGAAGCGCCGGCTCCGATCCCGATAAAACAAGATCGCGCCGGCGCCATAGATCAGCAGGGCTGGAAGAGCGAATATAAGAATGCTGATCGGCCCGTCGCAATCAAGCGCGTCGATACCCTGCGCCCGATAGGTGTTGACGGGAAATACCACCGCCATGAAGGCGAGGGGCAATGCCGCAATAAGAGCCAGATAGAGAACTGTCATGCTGCGCATGGCGCCCTATCCATCAGGTTCCAGCCATTCAGCCCTGGCGATTGAGAGAGAAGTGCCCGCCCGTCTCCGAGGTGCAGTTCAACTGGCTCGGGTTTGCCATGAAGCAATTGACCTTGGAGCTGGTGCGCTTGACGTTCGAATAGAGATTGATCTGGATCACGCCGGAAGGATCGGTCGTGTAGGTTCCCGAAGCCATCTGCTGGTTCGTGCCGTCAGTCGTATGCGTTTCGAACCGACCGGCGTTGAACGTCGAATTCAGGCCGTTTGAATCGGCCCAGCTGCCTTCCACCGAGTTTGTCCGCGGCTGTGCGCCCGGGCTCATCGTCATCGGCGGGGGTCTCGATCCACCGAAATCGACGCAGGCGGACAAGGCGGCTGCGGCAGCAACGAGGGAAATGGTGGTTCTGAGTTTCATAAAGGTCTCCCGCGATGAAGGGCGGAGTGGCGTCGTATCGGTTGTGAAGAAGATGGCGCGGCTATTGGGTTAAAGCAAGGCTTCAGAAGGCAACTGCTTGATTTATCCCGCTTGCGTAACAAAAATGCCCGCACGATCTGTGCGGGCATTCCAGCATTTCGCATCGCGAATGCTATTCCTATCAGCGAACGAGGATGTTCTTGAACTGCCAGGGATCCTTCGTGTCGATGTCTTCCGGGAAGAGGCCCGGGCGGCCGTCGAGCGGGGTCCAGTCGGTGTAGTGACCTTCAACCGGGCCGAGGTAAGGCAGCTGCACTTCGAGGCAACGCTTGTAGTCGATCTCGTCGGCTTCGACGATGCCGGCGGTCGGGTTTTCGAGCGCCCAGACCATGCCGGCGAGAACTGCCGAGGTTACCTGCAGGCCGGTCGCGTTCTGGTAGGGAGCGATGCGGCGGGTCTCTTCGAGAGACAGGCGCGAGCCGTACCAGTAGGCGTTCTTGTCGTGGCCGTAGAGCAGCACGCCGAGTTCGTCGATGCCGTCTTCCAGTTCATGTTCGTCGAGAACATGGTGAACCGGCTGTGCGGTGCCGCCATTACCGAACATTTCGTGCAGCGAGAGGACGGCGTCGTTGGCAGGATGATAGGCATAGTGGCAGGTCGGGCGGAAGGTGACTTCGCCATCCTTGTCACGGACCGTGAAGAAGTCGGCAATCGAGATCGACTCGTTGTGCGTCACCAGGAAGCCATATTGCGGGCCAGGCGTCGGGCACCAGGTGCGGACGCGGGTGTTGGCGCCCGGCTGCTCAAGGTAGATAGCTGCCTTGTTGCCCTTCTTGTGCTTCTTCGCATTCTTCGGCATCCAGTTTTCATGGGTGCCCCAGCCGAGTTCAGCCGGCTGCAGGCCTTCGGAAATGAAGCCTTCTACCGACCAGGTGTTCCAGAAGACGTTGAGCGGCTTCGGGTGCTTGGTGCGCTGGGTGTCGCGTTCGGCAATGTGAATGCCCTTGACGCCGACCTTCTTCATCAGCTTGGCCCAGCCTTCGCGGTCGTGCTGATCCGGCTCTTCGAACTTCAGGCCGAGATCCTTGGCCAGATTGACGAGCGCCTGCTTGACGAACCAGGAGACCATGCCCGGGTTGGCGCCGCAGGTCGAAACGGCCGTCGTGCCGCCCGGGTTCTTTGCCTTTTCCTTGCGCATGGTTTCACGCAGAGCGTAGTTGGTGCGGTCGGCGTTGTTGAGGCTCTTGTCGAAATAGAAGCCAAGCCAGGGTTCAACGACGGTATCGATGTAGAGCACGTCGAGCTTGCGGCACAGCTTGACCAGATCGAGCGAGCCAGTATCCACCGAGAGGTTGACGCAGAAGCCCTGGCCGCCGCCTTCGGTCAGGAGCGGCTTGAGCAACTCCTTATAGTTGTCCTTGGTGACGTGTTCCTTGATATGACGGACGCCATGCTTCGCCAGGATTTCCATATCGGCTGGTTCTTCACGCGGGTCGATGACGACCATCCGGCTCTTGTCGAATTTGAAATGGCGCTCGATCAGGGGCAGGGTGCCACGGCCAATGGAGCCAAAGCCGATCATTACGATCGGACCGGTAATTTCGGCATATACCGGATAGTTGTGTTTCGTCATTCTTTTCTCCTTCGAAAGGCGGGACGCCGTTCGGTTCACGAAATTCAATCAGAGTTTGCGCGAAAGCGCTGGCAGAGTTTGCGCGAAAACGCGGGTTGAGCGGCTCTAATCATAATTTGATGTCACAATAAAGAGCTGTTCAGGGTTAGCCGGACAAAGTCAAGTCGAGGCCAACATACACGCCATATGCGACGAGTTTGTTGCCTTCAAGGTTGGTTTTCACTGACATAACCGAAATCGGACGATGAGGCCGTCTTCGTTGCTCAGGCTTTCAAGGCTTCCAATCCATCGACGACGGTGGTGAGGGCGATTTCCTGAACGTCGTAGGAAGCAATGCCGTGGATGGTGAAAGGGTCGGCAGCGACATAGGCTTCCAGCTCAGCGCGATCGCCCGTTGCCAGGATGACACCGCCGGTGCGCGGCACCTTGCGGCCGGAGGCGAGGAACCAGCCCTTGGCATATCCCTCCTTCACCCAGGCCATATGCGGTTCCATCTGCTTGTCGGCTTCGTCATTGCTCTTGAGGTAGGTGAGCGAGAGGATGAACATGCATCAATTCCATATAAGTTGCGCGCGGATCAGGCCGCGCAGGGAGTTCCCGACGTAAAGGGTATGATCTCTTAGATCGTCAAGCCTGATGCGCCCGACGCGAGCCTTGCGCTGGCAAATGAGTTCGGTGCGCAGCACGCCGGCAAGCAGGCCTGAGGAAATCGGCGGTGTGCGCAGCGTGTCCGGGTCATCCACGATGAATACGGACGTGATCGTCCCCTCGCAAACCTCGTCCTTCTCATTGAGCAGCAGAACTTCTTCCGCCTCATCCGGCTTGTATTCCGCACGCGCCGTTTCATAGACACCACGGCGGGTGGTCTTGACGCGCAGCAGCTTGTCGGAGGAATCGAGCCTTGTCGCGGCGATGCGGACACGCCAGACCGTGTCGGGCAAAAGCGGAACGAACGGCGCCGTCGTCACCTGCGTTTGGCCCTCGCGGTCCAGCGTAAGGCGAACTCTCAAGGGTGCGGCGGCAGCGGCGACGGCGTCCTCGAGCTTTCCGAGGACATTCTTCGGGGTTGAGAAGCCAAGGCGCCGGGCGGAGCGCTGCAGCCGGGCGAGATGCAGGCGCAGACGCACAAAGCCCGTTTCAGGCTCGTAACGGAGCGTCTCGATGAGGGAAAAATCCTCTAGCGGTCGATCCATCTGTCCCCCACGGCGAAGCGCGCCTTCAGGAGGCATTCCTCGTATTCCGCTTCCGCAGTCGAATCGAAGACTATGCCTCCGCCGACATTGAACACCGCACGGCCGTCTTCGAAAAGCGTGATCGTGCGGATCGCCACCGAAAAACGCATTGCGCCGGTTGGGGAGATCATGCCGATCGCGCCGCAATAGGCGTCGCGGGGGCTGTCCTCGAGCCTATGCAGGATTTCCATCGCCCACATTTTCGGCGCGCCGGTGATCGAGCCACAAGGAAAGAGCGCTGCGAAGAGGTCTCGAATGGTCATGCCCGGCAACAGCTTCGCCTGCACATGGCTCACCATCTGGTGCAGGGTGGGATAGGTCTCGATCTCGAACAGCTTGGGCACATCGAGCGTGCCGACCTCGGTGACGCGGGAGATGTCGTTGCGCAGGAGATCGACGATCATGCGGTTTTCGGCTTGAGTCTTCTCGTCGGAGAGCATCGCGGCGATGATCGCGTCGTCCTCGGCTGCATTCGCGCCGCGCTTGGCCGTGCCCTTCATCGGATGCGTTTCGATCCAGCCCTCTTCATCGGTTCGGAAGAAAAGCTCCGGTGAGCGCGAGAGGATGATCGGGCCGCCGAGATTGACGAGCGCACCGTATTTCACAGGCTGTCGTTCGATCAGCGACCAGAAGGCGGCGCACGCGTCGCCGTTCCAGCGAGCGTGGATCGGCATGGTGAGGTTTGCCTGATAGCAGTCCCCGAGCCGAAGATGCTCGTGCAGGCGGTCGAATCTCTCTTTATATGTCGGGAAATCCCACGCGGCTTTCGGGTCGGTCAGGAGCTCCTGATTTTCCGGGCGTTGCATCCGCTGGCCCAGCGGATGATCGTCTGCAGCCGGGGCGTCGAAGACGCCGAAGCATAGCAGCGGCGTCTCGCGGTTCTCTTCGACAAAACCCGCAAGCTTTTCCTCAAAGAGGTAGCCCGCCTCGTAAGCCATATAGCCCGCCAGCCATTTTCCCGCCTGCCGGGCTTTCTCCATCCGATCCAGGGCATCGAAGAATTCCGCGCATGTCCGTGCCGTGATGATTTCCGCCGGTTCGGCGAAGATCATCATCTGTCCTGTGCTGTCATCCCTGAAAAGGACGTAGGGTCGGGCATCGGCCATCGCGCGGTTCTTTGCCGATCTGGGTTACAGGTCCTTATCTAGTGCTTCCAGTTCGTCGATCAGCCCTTCGATCATCGACAATCCCTTGCTCCAGAACGACGGATCGGTCGCGTCGAGGCCGAAAGGCTTCAGGAGCTCGGAGTGATGCTTGGTGCCGCCGGCTTTCAGGAGCTCGAAATACTTCTCCTGGAAGCCCTTCTCGGCATTGCGATAGACCGCATAGAGCGAGTTTACCAAGCAATCGCCGAAGGCATAGGCATAGACGTAGAAGGGGGAGTGGATGAAGTGAGGGATGTAGGCCCAATAGGTCTCATAGCCCTCGGAGATCTTGATCGCCGGGCCAAGGCTGTCAGTCTGCACGGACAACCACAATGCGTTGATGTCGTCCGCCGTCAGCTCGCCGTTCTTGCGGGCGGTATGCACCTTGCGCTCGAACTCGTAGAAGGCGATCTGGCGCACGACCGTATTGATCATGTCCTCGACCTTCTGGGCAAGCATCGCCTTGCGCTCGCGCTTGTCGGTGGTCTTGTCGAGGAGGGCGCGGAAGGTCAGCATCTCGCCGAAGACGGATGCCGTTTCCGCGAGCGTCAGTGGCGTCTGGCACATCAGCGCGCCCTGGCCGCCGGCCAGAACCTGATGCACGCCATGGCCGAGCTCATGCGCAAGCGTCATCACATCGCGCGGCTTGCCCATGTAGTTGACGAGCACGTAGGGATGCGCGGAAGGCACGGTCGGATGCGCGAAAGCGCCCGGCGCCTTGCCGGGGCGAACCGGCGCATCGATCCATTCCTCATCGAAGAAGCGCTTGGCGATATCGGCCATTTCCGGAGCGAATTTGCCATAGGCTGACAGAACCGTTTCCTTGGCGTCAACCCAGGGGATCAGCGCATTGGGCGTTTCCGGTAGTGGTGCGTTGCGGTCCCAGAAGTTCATCTGGTCCATGCCGAGCCACTTGGCCTTCATCTTGTAATAGCGGTGCGAAAGGCGGGGATAGGCGTCGCGTACTGCGGCTGCCAGTGCATCCACCACCTCGCGCTCGACGCGGTTGGCCAGGTGCCTGCTGTCGGCAATGTCTTCGAAGCCGCGCCAGCGGTCGGAAATTTCCTTGTCCTTGGCGAGCGTGTTTGTGATCAGCGCGAAGGTGCGCAGATTGGCCTTGAAGGTTTCGGCCAGCGCCATGGCGGCCTTGCGGCGCGCTTCCGGATCCTTCTCCTGCAGCAAATTCAAGGCGACTTCCAGCGGATGTTTTTCGCCGTCGATCTCGAAGCGCAGTTCGGCCATGGTTTCGTCGAACAGCCGGTTGAAGGCTGCTGCACTGGTCATGGACTTCTCGAGGAACAGCTGCTCCAGCTTGTCGTCGAGCTGATGCGGCTTGTCCTTACGCAGGTCGACGATCCAGGGGCGGTAGTGCCCGGCGGTCGCGTCGTTCGCCATGCAGGCGTCCATAACGGCGTCATCGATCCGGTTCAATTCCAGCGAAAAGAACAGCAGATGGGCGGCGTAATCAGTCAGTCGCGTCTGCACATCGCCGTAGAGCTTGCCGTTGGCGGGATCGCTGGTGTTGGAGAAATAGGTGAGGCCCGCGAAAGAGCCGAGACGGCCCATGATGTCGTCTAGTGCCTCATATTCCCTAATGGCTGCGCCGATCCCCGCTTCACCGGTCTTGCCGGCGGCATCAGCAAGCTTGCCCTTCCATTTTTCCCCGAAGGCAACGGACAGCTTGCCGGCCTTTTCCATGTCGCCCAGGAATTCCGGCGAAGTCGCAGACGGATAGAGGTCGCCGAGCTTCCAGGCGGGCAGCTCTCCGAGCGCGTTGTCGGCGGCGGCCTGGTTTGCTGCGAAGTTAAGGGATTGACGGAGCGAGGTCGGGCTCATGGGCGATATTTCCTCTGCTTTATTATTTCGGAACGTCCGGTTCGTTCGTGTCTATTCGGCTGGAAAGCCTGTCGCAAGGCCTGATTTTCCTGCACCGGCGGGTTGAATCATAGGCCAGGATACATTCGTCACAATGATTAAAATGCAATGATTTGGCAAAACTTCATGTTCAAGCCTTTCTGCGAGTGTCTGCGTCAGGTTTCGCATGAAGTGAGGCACCAATGACCGTTTATAGTGGCGCCAAGGCTGGCGCGCAGATTCTCGTTGTTGAGGATGATCCGATTCAACGCCGTCTGCTGAAAAATGCCATCGAGCGGCACGGACACGTTGCCCATTTGGCAGAGAATGGCCGTTTCGGCCTTGAGGTTCTGAAGCGTAACAGCGAGCAGATCAACGTGATCGTGCTCGATCTCATGATGCCGGAAATGAACGGTATCGAGTTTCTGGGTGCGCTGAACGATATGGGGATAGACCTGCCTGTGATCGTGCAGACAGGGCAGGGCGGTATCGACACCGTGGTGCAGGCCATGCGGGCTGGCGCCTTCGATTTCGTCGTCAAGCCGGTATCCCCGGAACGCATAGCGGCGTCCATCGCCAATGCGCTCAAGCTCGATCAGCGTGAGGCGAAGGCCCGTGCCGGACGCAAGTCGCGTTCCAGCGCCATCACCTTCGACGACATCGTCTCGGCAAGCCCGGCGATGATGCGTGTGCTCGATCTCGCCCATCGTGCGGCGCAATCGAACATCCCGGTCGTGCTGGAAGGCGAATCCGGCGTTGGCAAGGAGCTGGTCGCTCGCGCCATCCAGGCTTCCAGTGACCGCGCCGGAAAGCCCTTCGTCACCGTGAACTGCGGTGCGATCCCGCACAATCTGGTCGAAAGTATTCTGTTCGGACACGAGAAAGGTGCATTTACCGGTGCGACCGAGCGCCATGTCGGTAAGTTCATGGAGGCCGACGGCGGCACTCTGTTCCTCGACGAGATCGGCGATCTGCCGCTGGAAGTCCAGGTCAAGCTGTTGCGCGCGGTGCAGCAGGGCGAGATCGAGACGGTCGGCGCGCGCGTCGCGCAGAAGGTCAATGTTCGTCTGATCTCCGCCACCAACAAAGACCTGATCGAAGAAGTCAAGGCCGGCCGGTTCCGCGAGGATCTCTATTACCGCCTGAACGTCTTCCCGATCACCATGCCGGCCCTACGCCGCCGGAAGGAAGATATTCCCCACCTGGCGCGTGCCTTTGCAGATCGCTTCGCAATCGAGCAGAAACTCGACTATTCGCTCTCCATCAGCAATGGCGCGCTTGCCCTGCTGACGGCTTATGACTGGCCGGGGAATATCCGCCAGCTCGAAAATGCCGTGTTCCGCGCGGTCGTTCTTTCGGAAGGGCCGGAGCTGCTGGATACCGATTTCCCGCAGATCGCGGCGCAGCTGCCGGGCTATTTCACCGGCGAGCATCCGACCTTAGTTGTGGATAATTCCCACCTTCATGGCGGGGAAACTGCAACGGAAGAGCGAACGGAACGCAGCATGCGGGTCGTCCCATCCGAGATGGCTGCAACCTCTCCGCATTCCGTCGGCGATACTCTGTCGGGCGGCTCCGACAACGTCATTGTCAGCACGAATACATCGGGAGATGTTCGAAAACTGGCGGATGTCGAGGAAGAACTGATCCGATTCGCCCTGAAATTCTATCGCGGACAGATGAGTCAGGTCGCACGGAAACTGGGAATCGGGCGCTCAACTCTCTATCGTAAGTTGAAAGACTATGGCATAGACCCGGATGACCCGCAGAAAAGCGCGGCTTAAAGGGATGCTTAACGTTTAGGCAAGCATATTTTGTTACCCGTCGTAAAGCACTTGTTAGTGCATCGTTCACCATGTATGAAGAGGGCGATCATGTGTGGCATTTTTGCCATCGTGTCACCGCAATTGACAGCCATTTGGAACACGATGCGACATTGTCTGTCGGACGGGGATCGAATTGCCGAACTTGAGTAGAGATACCAAGCCTAATAGCTTGAGCAGGTTTTCTGCGTGCTCGAACTTATTTAGCAAGGTGGCCAAGGTTGCAGCCGTTGGCCTCCTTGCTTTGGCCGTTTCTACTCCTGTTTTCGTTGGCACGCCCTCTCAGGCGGGTGGTGAGACCCGTAGCCTGAAGATCTATTACGTTCACACCGGCGAAAAGGCCGTCATCACCTACAAGCGCAATGGCAAGTTCGATCCGGACGGCCTGGAAAAGCTCAATCGCATTCTGCGCGACTGGCGCAAGAACCAGCCGACGAAGATGAACCCGCGCCTGTTCGACCTGATCTGGGAAGTCTACCGCGAAAGCGGCTCGCACGAATTCATCTATGTCATCTGCGGGTTCCGCTCGCCGGGCACCAACGAGATGCTGCGCACGCGCAACGCCCATACAGGCGTTGCGAAGAAGAGCCAGCACATGCTCGGCAATGCGATGGATTTCTATATTCCGGACGTGAAGCTCACCAAGCTGCGCGAACTCGGCATGAAGCTCCAAGAGGGCGGCGTGGGCTATTACCCGACCTCGGGCTCGCCCTTCGTGCACATGGACGTTGGCGGCGTGCGCGCCTGGCCGCGCATGGATCGTCAGGATCTCGTCCGCCTGTTTCCGGATGGCAAGACGATGCATATTCCTGCCGATGGCCGGCCTCTGCCAGGCTATCAGGAGGCGGTTGCCGACTATAAGCGCCGCATGTCGTCCGATATCCAGATGGCCAGCTCTTCGTCACCTCGTCGTGGCTTCTTCGCGCGCTTGTTCGGTATCGGCGGCGGTGCTGACGAGGAAGAGGATAATGCCGAAAGCGGCGTAGCTGCCGCACCGGTGGCGGTTGCTTCGGCGACCCGCAAGGCTCAGCCGACTCCGGCCGCAAGCGACGACGGCGACGACAGCGCTCCCGTTGTGGCGCAAGCCAAGCCCCAGGTTCAGGTTGCCAGCATAAACGCGCCCGTTCCGCAGGTTCGTCCGGCGTTCAGCAATCAGCCTGCGGGTAGTGAGGTTGCGTCGGCTCTCGTATCGCAGCCGAGCAGTGATGCTCAGGCCGCGCTCGCTGCGGCTATGCCTGATGCCAGTGACCAGCCTCAATTTGCCGATCTACGCTCCTATCGGGTGCCGGTGCCTTCGCTGCTTGAGCGTCGGGCGCCCGGCGATGCCGAAGTCGATTCCGCCGAAGCTGACATGAAGGGCCAGATCGCGGCAGTGCCGCTGCCGGCACAGCGCCCCGAAGTTGCCGAGAGCCTACTGGCTTCCGCCAATGTCGATCAGGAAGCGATGGACGACCAGGCAGATGCGAACACGCTGTCGCCTTCGATTATTGCTGCTCTGGAGCAGAGCCGGCCTGACCGGTCGGACGCCAATGTTGCAGCGGCAGTAACCCCGCCGCTCAACAATGTTGCGTCGAAGGATCAGATTGCGCCGCCGAGCAATGGTGCGATTGACAACGGCGCCGCACAGGCAATCGCGTCCGTTCTGCCGCAGCAGCGGCCGGCGCAGCAAATGCCTATGCAGGTGGCTGCACTGGCGCCGATCCGTAATGAGGTTAAAGCCACCGGTCGTCGCTTCAACGATAATTTTGATGCGGCAAGATCGCAGGAGCGTCCGATCGCTGCTGGCATTCCCGCCAAGGGCGGGCGCCCGAACAAGCAGGACGCAGTCGATGCGGATGCTAGCCATGCGACGATAACGACTGCGCCAAAGCTGACGGAAAAGATGATTTCCCAGTGGGCGATCGCGAAAGCCCGCGTTGAGATCGTCAATCGTCCGGTTAAAGCGCCGCGCTTCGTGAGCCCTGCGCTCCGTGCGCAACCGACGGCCGTCTATACCGATGGCTTCAAGGTGCAGACTGCCTCGATCGATCCGGAGCGTTTCAGCGGTTCGGCAGTGAACTTCCTGCAAGTGAAGAAATTCAACTCGGTCGAATAGTAGAGACTGCATTATGGCATTCGAGGAGCCCGCTTGGGCTCCTTTTTTACGTCGATACACTATGTAGTGTTGCGTGGAGTTACGTCGCGCAGAAGTATCGCGATCGGACTCTGCCAGAGCGATTGCAGCAAAAATTTCAGTGAATTTGCAGCGAAACAAAGAGACAGAGCATTTCCGGGACTTCGTCGAGGACAGGCATGCTCTAGATGCAATCCTCCTGGATCAACGCCAGGTGTGGGACGCAAATAATAGCTCCAACCAATTTGGATTATGGCGCTGATTCTTTTGTTTGGTAGTAATGTTGACTTAATTTTATTTAATATTGCATAGCTGCTGCGGGGAAATATCGGGGATAGGCATTCTCAGCTTATGCGCAAGACAGCTGTTATTATCGGCAATGGAAGACTGCATCGTGATCTATCCGAGATCGTGGATAATGCAGACTTCACAATGCGCTTCAGCGAGCCAACGGCCTCGGCCGGCATGAGTGGATCGCGCACGGATATTCTTGTGCTCGGAGCATCCGGCGGGACAACGCAGCGCCGGCTTTCTGTCCCCTCATTTCTGAGCAGCACGGCTTTCAAAGCTGCAGAGAAAGTCGTGATTGCCTATCATCCAGATAGTGTCCGCAAACCTGGCGACAGGTTTCGCTCCTTGTCGCCCAGGAAGGGGCGCGCGGGCGACTGGGTCAAGCGGACGATCGAGCTTGTCGGGGCTGCCGGCAAGGAGGTCCGCATCATGCCACCGCAGTTCTATGTTGATGGCTATTCCGAACTCGGGGTGACCGAATGCCGGATGTATCAAGCTTCCACAAGCGCCGGCTTCTTTGGAATCCGCTACGCGCTGTCAACATTGCCTGCCTGCGATTGGGAGGTAAAATTGTGCGGCTTCAGCTGGGAGGGAGCGGAGCGCCATTCCTGTGTGGATGAGCGTCGCTGGGTCAAAGACAAGATTGCGAGTGGTCGAATCAGTATGCTTGTATGATTATCACTGATTGATCGAGAGACCGCTCTCGCGATGAATTGGCATATCAGCGTATATATCAGGGTTGAATAAGGCGAATTTCAGTTTTGGCTCAGTTTTGCCTAAGCTCGCTTTCATTCCTGGTTGCTAGAGCCTGCTCTTACAGTATCGGGGTTATAATTAATGCAGAATCGCGAATTCAATCCGTCTTCAGCGATCCCGCTTGAAAGATCGCATATGGGATTCGGATTCGATAAGGCTTCCAATGCGAACGGGGCTGGCGCAGTTGAGCCCGGCCAGCCTGTTATTCGTGCCTTCGTCGTCCATCTGGATCGTGCGCGCGATCGCATGCCGCAGGTCGAAAGGCTGATGGCGAAGCTTCCGGTCCCCTGCGAAATCGTCGAGGCCGTCGACGGAAAGCAGCTGACCAAGGCGGAGATCGACCGGGTGTATCGCCGCCGGCTTCACAAGCCGGCCTATCCTTTCGAGATGAGCACTGGCGAGATCGCCTGCTTCTTGTCTCATCGGAAAGCATGGGCGACCATCGTCGAACAGGACATCGATGCGGGGCTCATCTTCGAAGACGATGTCGAGGTCGACGATCTTTTCCCCGCGGCCTTCGCGGCTGCCAAGGCTTGCCTCGAACCCGGCGCGTTCATCCGCTTCCCTTTCCGCATGGGTAAGGAGCATGGCAAATGCGTGCTGACGCAGGGGCAAACCAATGTCATTCGTCCAGTCCGTGTCGGCCTTGGCATGGTGGCGCAGTTGGTTACCCGCGAGGCAGCCGTTCGCCTGTTGGAAGCGACCGAGACATTCGATCGTCCGGTCGATACCACGGCGCAGATGAGCTGGCTGACCCATGTCTCGCCGCTTGCCGTCCTGCCCGGCGGCGTGCACGAAATCTCCTCTCGGCTCGGCGGAAGCACGATCAAGAGCAGCAGGACGCTGATGGAAAGGCTTTCCAGAGAGGTGCTGCGCCCGCTATACCGTGCAAGAATTGCACTACGTTCGCGCCGCTCCATCTGACTTCGAGACCGTTCAATTGCCCGTTCCTATCCTCGCATATCATCAGATTGCGGTGCCGCCTTCGGGCCGGACACCGTATAGAAGCATGGTCGTCCACCCGGATGCTTTCCGCAGTCAGATGAAGTGGCTGAAAAGGCTCGGAATACAGGGGTTGTCGCTGCGCGAAGCGATGCCTTACGTCATGGGCGTGAAGGCAGGCAAGGTTGTCGCCATCACCTTCGATGACAGCTACCTGAACGTCTATGAGAATGCCTTGCCGGTGCTGCAGGAGCACGGCTTCACCGCAACGAATTTCGTGGTCGCCAATCAGATCGGCGGCGGCAATGTCTGGGACGTGCCACTCGGTGTCGGACCTGCTGCTTGCATGTCGGCGGAGCAGTTGCGCCATTGGAGCAGCCTGGGGCACGAGGTCGGTTCGCATACGCTCGACCATGTCCACCTGCCGCAATTGGATGAAGCGGAAGCGCGTCGGCAGATCTCCCAGTCACGCAGCCAGCTGGAAGATCTGCTCGCCGTCGAGGTCTCGTCGTTCTGCTTTCCTTATGGCGATCAAAAGCCGCTCGATCGAAAGCTGGTCCGCGAGGCCGGCTATAGCGTTGCGACCACGACGCAGCGCGGCAGGGCGCGGCCTAACGACGATCCGTTCGGCCTGCCGAGGGCGACCGTGCGGCGCAACGACACCTGGCTGCACTTCGTCAAGAAATGTGTATCTGGATAGCTGCCCGCATCTCATCCTCCTTATCGGTCGGATGTTTCCGGAGCGGCCGTCAGCCGCCCCGGGCCCGTCCGATCAGGGAGCGACGGTGAAGGTATAGGTGCCGTTGGTCTTGTGACCATCGGTCGAGAGTACATGCCAATCGACCGTGTATTTTCCGGGTGCAAGCTTGTCGCTTACGGGAACCATCAGAGTCTTGTCGGCATCCATCAGCGAGGAAGTGCCCGTCTTCACGGCTTTCTTGTCGGCGCCGGTCACGGTCACGCCGCTGAATTTCAGGTTGAGACTTTCGGTAAAGGTGAGGTCGAGTTCCGTGGGTGCCTGTTTCACGGTGCCGTCGGCGGCAGGTGCCGAGGTCTTGAGGTGGGCGTGTGCCAGGGCCTGGCCCGCAAGTGCGAAGCTGACGGCGAACGTTGCAAGCAATAGTTTCTTCATCTTGGGCATGCCGTTTTCCTTTCGGGTTTTGAGCGCAGCAGGGGCTGCGGCCGGTTTGCTGGCGAACCAAGTCGCCGGTAATGTCCGTTCGGATTGCGCCGACGGGATCTATAAGGACGGCCCTTGGCCGCTCATTTCAGAAGGTTGCGGATCTTTTGCAGCGCCACGCTCTCGTCTTCACCATAGGCAATCAGGCTGCGCAGATTGCCGCTGGCATTGACGAGCAGAACGGAGGCGGTGTGGTCCATGGTGTAATCGCCGCCGGGAGATGGCACCTTCTTGGCATAGATGCGCCAAGCTTTGATGGCCTTCTGCATTTCTGCCGGATCGCCGGTAACGCCGGTGATACGATCCGTGAAATTGCCGGTGTATTTGTGCATGACATCAGGCGTATCGCGTTCAGGATCCACGGAGAAGAAATAGGCCTTCAGCCTGTCCGCGTCAGGGCCGAGCGTCTTGAACCAGCCGGCCATCTCGAAGAGCGTCGTCGGGCAGACATCGGGGCAATGGGTGTAGCCGAAGTAGATCAACGACGGATGGCCCTTGAGCGCCTGCTCCGTGATCGGTTGACCGCGGTCGTCGATCAGATTGAACGGTCCGCCCATCTGGCTTTCCGCAGCCGCTGCCGGCGGAATGAGGCTCCAGGTGAAGTAAGCGATCAAGCCGCAGACGCCGAGCAGGAAGATCGTCAGGACCGCTGGGATGGACCATTCCCTTGTGAACATCGGCTTCTCCCGCCTGTTGTGAAGGGAGACGCGGCTGGTGTTGCGCCGTTCATTCAGCTGCGTTGGCATGGTCGCCTCCATTGTCGGCCTTCTTGGCAATCGCCGATCCGACTGCGAAGTCGACATCGATCGATCCGGCCTTTTCGAAGGTCAATCTCGTCCTGATCGTCTCGCCCTGCCTGAACGGGTCGACGACATCCATGAACATGACATGGTAGCTGCCGGGCTTCAGCTGGACGCTCTTGCCGGCCGGGAGAGCCAGGCCGTTTTCAAGCTTGCGCATGACCATCACGTCCTTGTCCATTTTCATCTCATGGATCTCGACCTTGGCTGCTCGCGATGACGTTGCCGAGACCAGTCGGTCGTCGGTCTTGCCGCTGTTGGTGATGGTCATATAGCCCCCGCCGACCTCGGCGCCCGGCACCATGGCGCGAGCGTAGGGGTTGGCGATCCTGATGCTTCCAAGCGCTATGTCGGCGGCGCAAGCCAGCCCCGGAGTGGCGAGGCAGAGGCTCGCGGCAATGAAAGAGCTGATAAATCGGTTCATGATCGGTTTCCTCCTAGGATCTGGATGCCGCGCGGCAAATGCTGCCGCGCAGCGTTTCATGAGAAGAACCGCTTCAGCGGCGGCACGAAGCGAAGGATGGTTTGGTCGACCAGCAGCATCACGACGATAGCAAGACCGGTGAGTGGAAAGGCAGCGCCGAAGACGATCGCTATCAGCCACAGGCCGATATAAACGGACCTTTGCGGCGGCATGGGCGGCACCCCGAGGCGACCGGCCGGCCGGCGCTTCCACCACATCATGACGGCGGTGACGCAGCTGAGGATGATGGCAATGCAGGTCGCCAGCATTAGCAACTGATTGAAGAGGCCCCATTCCATTCCTTGATGGACATTGATGCCCCATTCGATTGCTTTGCCGAATGCCGGATACTGATCGAAGGAGATATCGACCAGCGGTTTGCCGGAATATTGATCGATGTGGACCGTGCGTTCCTTGCCTAGGTCGCCGAAATAGTGGCTGGCAGTGTAGACGCCCGTCCCGTCGATCGGGATTGCCAGATCCGCGCCGGCGATCATTCCCAATCCGTGCATGATCCCGACCGCCTCATTCAGGCCGATCGGCTGCGCCGATTGAGCTGAAGCCGTGTTGGAAAGCGGAACGGGAGCGTTCTCGACGATCCAGCCGGCGCGGCTGACGACATCCTGTGTCACCTTCGTCGACTTCGGAACATCGTCCCAGACCGCAGCCGGCGTTCCCAAGTCGTTTGTCGTCAGCCAGGCGTTGACATTGGCGCCCCAGTAGCCGGACCAGGGCATGCCGGTGAATGCCAGAAAGAAAATGAGGATGCCGGCGATCGCGCCGGTCACGGCGTGCAGATCGCGCCAGAAGACGCGGCGGGATGGGGTGCCGCGGATAGTCACGACCCCGCCCGTCTGGCGGCGCGGCCACCAGAGATAGATGCCGGTCACAACAAGCATCAGGGCGAAGCCGCCGACGATTTCGATGATGCGGTTGGTCCATGTGCCGAAATATTCAAGGCTGTGGATGCGTTTGACGACCCAGCTGAACTCCTGCTTGGAACCGACCGAGCCAAGCACCTCGCCATTGTGCGGATTGACATAAACGAGCGTCGATTGCCCGGCCTTCGATACCGTCACAATGGCAGATCGATCGCCGGCTGCAGGTTCCCGATAGGACGTCGCCCTGGCGCCCGGCATTGCCGTGAGCGCGGCGTCTACGATCTCCTGAGGCGGGAGCATAGAGCCCGTATCGGCAACAATGTAACGGTGGGCATAAAAGGTGTCGGCGATCTGATCCTTGAAAAGATAGATGGATCCGGTGATCGCCAGATTGAGCAGGAAGGGTACGACGAGCAGGCCGGCGAAGAAATGCCAGCGCCAGATTGCGCGATAGAGTGAGATGTTATCGGCTGCGACGGCGCTCGGCTCGGTCGCGGTGAAGGCGGACATGGGGAGCTCCCCGAAGAAGCGGCGGCGCGGAATGACCCGATCTGCAAGAGGAATGCCTGTCTGCGGGAGAGGCGCGACCGCTTCGGTCGCTGCCCGTACCGACGTCGCCGTTAGAGCTGCCATGAGCGCTCCATCAAGCTTCGAGACATCGGCAGGAAAGGCACCTTACCCGCAGCCGGCACGATTGCTCTCGTGCTTGGTCCGGCCGCCATTGACGACAAGCGTCACGACATCGCCGCGACGCAGGGTTCAGGCAAAGCTTCTGAGGGCAGGCGGAGCGCGTGGGCCGCTATTGGGCGGATAAAGCTGGCGGTGGAATGCCTCGTTCTTGGCGACGACGACATCTTCGCGGACAAAGGCAAGATGCTCGCAAATATCCGTCGGCGGGGTCGGGAGCAGCGCGGCCGCGGAAATGCGGCACGCCTCGCATCCCGGCATATAGGCCTTGCTGTGCTCCTTGCCGTCCGGCGTCCGTTCGGTGACGCAGATGATCGGCAGTGTTCCGTCTGGCAGGCGGTACTGAGCAAGTTCGAACGGGGTAGGTTCGGCTGCTGCCGAAACGGCGGGGCGGTGGGCAAAGCCGACGGACAGCAAAGCGACGGCGCATAGAATGCGCACCAGCCACTGCGTTGTCCCAAAGGTTCGCTTCCGCACGTTTGTCCCCCATTATTGTCCAAAGCAACTACGACATTCGTCGCGGCATCTCAATGCGGCAATTTGGTATGCACAGCCGCAGTGCCGTTTACACGGCGCGCGAAGCTCAGTTACAGATCGTCAGGCGCGTGTGCGAAAAGGAAGTGGAATGCCCAGCGAATCATGGAGGGGTGGCGAAGTTGACGTCGCCGTGATTGGCGCCGGTGCAGCTGGCGTTGGTGCCGCCCGGCGGCTGCAATTGGTCCGGCCCGACCTTTCCATCGTACTGCTCGAAGCTTCCGATCGTGTCGGCGGGCGGGCGCGAACGGTCCATCCTTTCGGCGCGGATGGCGTCGCACTCGATCTCGGCTGCGGCTGGCTGCACGGCGCACGCAGCAATCCCTGGACAAAGATCACCGAGGAGATTGGCCTGACGGTTGATCGCACCCCAGCTCCCTGGAGCGACGGCGGACGACAATTCGAGCGCGGCGACCCTGATATGAAGGCGGCCGCAAGTGCGGTGGCGGACTTTTTCGAGCGGGTCGACGCCTATGATGGGGCTGGCGACACCGATCTTTCGGCCATGTTGCCCGAGGACGAACCGTGGCGTGAAAGAATCTATGCCGTCGGCGCCTTCATGACCGGGGCGGAATTGCCCAAGTCTTCGGTCATCGATCTCGGCCGCTATGATCCCGGTCCCGGCCCGGATTGGCGTGTCCGTGAAGGTTACGGCACGCTTGTGGCTACCTATGGCCTGCCTGTGCCGACCATTCTGGGCGTTGAGGTCAATCGGATCGACCATAGCGGCGCGGACCACCTTGTCATTTCGACAAGCAAGGGTGAGCTGAAGGCGAAGGCCGTTGTCGTCTCCGTTTCCACCAATGTCTTGGCCGCGGAGAGGATCACTTTCTGGCCGGCGCTGCCGGAGAAGATCGAGGCTGCCGCGCGTCTGCCTCTCGGGCTGGCCAATAAGCTTTTCATCCAGACGTCCGAGCCCGGCATGTTCCCCGAGGACACGCATGTCATGGGATCGCGACAGGATCGCCGCACCGGTGCCTATCAGCTGCGGCCATTTGGTGCGCCTGTTATCGAGGCCTATTTCGCCGGGGATCTCGCACTCGATCTCGAGCGGCAAGGCAGGGAAGCCGCCTTCGACTTTTCGGTGGAGCAATTGAAGCGCGTCTTCGGTGGGGATGTCGGAGCGAAACTTTCGCCTCTTGCCGCGTCTGCCTGGGCGAGTGAGCCCTTTGTCGGCGGGTCCTATTCCTACGCCGTTCCCGGCGCCTCCGACCTGCGCGGGGTATTGGCCGCTGCCCACAATGATCGTCTTTATTTTGCCGGAGAGGCTTGTTCGCGGGCTCGATATTCGACGGCGCACGGTGCTTACGAGAGCGGCGTTCGGGCGGCAGAAGCGTTGGCGAAGGCGCTGTGATGCGGGGCGGATGGAAGGCGCAACGCGCCGATGAGCGAAAAATAGCGATTCCGGTCAAAAATTTATGTAAAGCGCTCTTAAACTTGCGCGGCAACAGGCGTAAACGCAATCAAATACCACCCGATTTGGTTTAATTCTTCCTTCGGGAGATCGGCGGCCCAAGCCGCAACAAATGAAGCATTGGAGGAGCCATGAGTAACGGCGACGCACTTACGTTCGACATTCAGAAAAATTCGAGCCCCGCAACGGCCAGCGAGCGTGAAGCCCTGCTGCAGAACCCGGGCTTCGGCCGCGTATTCACCGATCACATGGTGACGATCCGCTATTCGCAGGACCGCGGCTGGCACGACGCCAAGATCGAGGCGCGCAAGGCGCTGGCTCTCGATCCGGCGACCGTAGTCCTCCACTATGCGCAGGAAATCTTCGAGGGCATGAAGGCCTACCACCTGCCTGACGGCGGTGCTGCGCTGTTCCGCCCGACCGCCAACGCGCAGCGCTTCCATAATTCGGCCGAGCGGCTGGCCATGCCGCCGCTGCCGGAAAAGGTCTTCGTCGAATCCGTCCGCGAGCTGGTCAAGATCGATCGCGAGTGGATCCCGACTGCCGAGGGTGCATCGCTCTATCTCCGCCCGTTCATGATCGGTTCGGAATCCGCGCTCGGCACACGGCCGGCCACGGACTATCTCTTCTGCGTCATCGCCTCGCCGGTTGCCTCCTACTTCAAGGGCGGCGCATCGGCCGTCACGCTCTGGGTTTCGGAAAACTATACCCGCGCTGCTCCCGGCGGCACGGGTGCTGCCAAGTGCGGCGGCAACTATGCTGCGAGCCTTTCCGCGCTCGCCGAAGGTCAGCGTGAAGGCTGCGACCAGGTCGTCTTCCTCGATGCCGTCGAAAAGCGCTGGATCGAAGAGCTTGGCGGGATGAACATCTTCTTCGTCCTCGACGACGGCTCGCTGCAGACGCCGCCGCTGACGGGAACGATCCTGCCGGGCATCACCCGCGACTCGCTGATCAAGCTCGGACGCGACATGGGTCTTACCGTTCGCGAAGAGCCCTATTCGATCGAGCAGTGGCAGGCCGATGCTCAGAGCGGGCGCCTGCGCGAATCCTTCGCCTGCGGCACGGCGGCAGTCGTTACGCCGATCGGCAAGGTCAAGGGCCGCAAGCACAACTTCACGATCGGTGACGGTAATGCCGGGGCGACCACCCTTCGCCTGAAGGCAGCGCTGACCGATATCCAGTTCGGCCGCGCGCCGGACAAGAATGAGTGGCTCGACCGCCTGTTCTAAGCGGAAAGCCGCCTGATCCGTGTCAAGCTCTGACCGGATCGCGATCGATATCCGGCGGGAACCGAAAGAGGCTTTCCCGCCGGGCTCTGACATCTGAGATCGCATAGTCGCCCGAAAACCATCGGAGTAGTTGTGATGACCAACGTCAGTGAACGTCCCGGCGGCAAGCCGGGCGAGGAGATCGGTTTTGTCGGTCTCGGCGTCATGGGCCAACCTATGGCCCTCAATCTTGCAAGAGCGGGCACGAAGCTCGTCGTTTGGAATCGATCGCCGGAAGCGACCTATCCATTGCGCGCGGCTGGCGCCAGTATTGCGGCGAGTGTCGAGGAAGTATTCGAGCGCGCCCGCATCGTCATCCTGATGCTTGTCAACGAAACGGTGCTGGACACCATTCTGGGGCGTGGCAAGCCGGATTTCGCGAAGCTGGTTGCCGGGCATATCGTGGTTTCGATGGGATCCAACCCGCCCGAATATTCACGCGGACTTGCTGCCGATATTCTTGCTGCCGGTGGTCGTTATGTCGAAGCTCCGGTTTCGGGCTCCAGGAAGCCGGCCGAGACGGCGCAGCTTGTTGCACTGCTGGGTGGCGACGCGGCGACGGTCGAAGAGGTGAGGCCGTTGCTTGCGCCGATGTGCCGAGAAACGATCCTGTGCGGTCCGGTCGGCAATGCGCTGCTGATGAAGCTGGCGGTCAATCTCTATCTCTGCACGATGCTCGCCGGACTTGCCGAAGCCTCGCATTTCGCCGAGCGGAGCGGGCTCGATCTTTCGATCTTCCAGGCGGCCATCGGCTCCGGGCCCATGGCCAGCGATCTCACCCGCGTGAAAATTCCGAAGCTTGTTGCTCGCGATTTTTCAGTGCAGGCGGCGACGGCCGACGCGTTCAACAGCACAAATCTGATCGCCCAGGTCGCCCAGACCGCCGGGACGGCATCGCCGCTTCTCGACCTCTGCCGAACGCTTTATGGGGAAAGCGTCGAACTCGGCAATGGCCGGCTCGACATGATAACGGTGGTTGCAGCGATCGAGGCTCGTACCGCGGCGCTTGGTCGCTCCTGAGGCGGATGAACGCGTTGCGGAATTTATAACCTGTTATAAAGGCTTGCTTTTCGTAATGTTCGGGCAAAGAGGCGCCTTGCCCATGTCCTGAAATTGCTCTGGCAAACCGCCGTGCAACGCCTATGTTGAGTTGAGATTCAAACAGACATTCCTGAAAGGAACACGGACATGTCTGCCCTTACGGACAGTAATCTTTTCCAAAAACTTGGTTTGAAGCACCCCCTGATCGTCGCGCCGATGGCGGGCGGTCCTTCCTCGGTCGATCTCGTGGCGGCAGCTTCGGCTGCGGGCGCGCTCGGTGCCATGGGAGGCGCCTATTCCAACGCCGCCGCCATCGAAGCTTTTGCAACCCAGGTGCGCCAGCGAACCGACAAGCCGTTTTCGATCAATCTGTTTATTCCGCACTCGATCCCTGAAGTCGCGAGCGATCGCGTCGAGCGCGCTATCGAGGCGACCGCTGGATACCGCCGCGAGTTGGAGCTTCCGTCACCGCAACTGAGCCCTCCGTACGAAGAGGATTTCAGCCCGCAATTCGAGGCAGTGCTGCGCCTCAAGCCGGCGTGTTTCAGCTTCGTCTTCGGCTTGTTGCCTGCCGATCATGTGCGCGAGGCAAAGAAGGTGGGTATTCCGCTGATCGGCACCGCGACAACGCTTGAGGAGGCGAGGGCGCTCGAAGAGAGCGGCGTGGATGCGGTGACGCTGCAGGGTTTCGAAGCGGGCGGCCATCGCGGTATTTTCGGTGCCAAGGCTGCGGATCCGGAAATCGGCATTCGTGACCTTCTAGCGCAATGCACAGGCGCTATCCGCGTGCCCCTGATTGCAGCCGGCGGCCTTATGACTGCTGAGGACATACGGGCTGCACTGAAGGCGGGCGCGCAAGCGGTGCAGATGGGGACGGCTTTCCTCGCCTGCACGGAAGCCGGGACATCGGCACCCTATCGCAAGAAGCTTCTTGAGACGCCGGAGCGCAGGACGCGGACGACACGCGCCTTCTCAGGCCGCTTCGCTCGCGGCATCGAAAACCGGTTCATGGACGAAATGGACCGGCGACCGGAAGGCATTCTTCCCTTTCCGGCGCAGAACAAGTTCACGCGTGACATGCGCGGCGCGTCGACCGCACAGGGATCGCCGGACTTCCTGTCTCTCTGGTCGGGAACGGGCAAGGGCGAGCTGTGGCAGGGCAAGGCCGCGGACCTGATCGAGCGCCTTTTTGCATAGTGACGCTTTGCCTCTCTTGTGAGGACAAAAAGAAAGGAGCCGGCTTGCCGGCTCCCTATGATCATGCAGGGCTGTCGAAAGCCTGCGGTTATTCCATTCCGAGAGCGGCCATATAGGTCTGCAGGATGGATTCCTCTTCCAGGCGCTCATTCGCGTCCTTCTTGCGAAGGCGGATGATCGTGCGGATCGCCTTGGTGTCGTAGCCGCGGCCCTTGGCTTCGCCCATGACGTCCTTGATGTCGGAGGCGATCGCAGCCTTCTCTTCTTCGAGGCGCTCGATACGCTCGATGAATTGGCGCAGTTCGGCTGCCGCTACGTTCTCGACGCTATTCTCTTCCATGCACTTCTCCTAAAGGGTCCTAGAGGGTCGCTCGAAGCCGGTCGCAAATGGGATCGGTGGTTCAACCGATGCTGCACTTCGCTTCAGGGCCTGCGCGGTATTTCGAATTCGATCGGGCAGTTGACGTGCCGCGAATGGCGCGCAACGTCAAGCCGGATTGGTGAAGGGAGGGTTAATCTTTCGGCTTGTTCTGCTCGAAAGCGGCTTTTTGCACAGGCGAGGCCTCTTTCTGATGCTGGTTCTTCCACTCCTCGTAGGACATGCCGTAGATCATCTCGCGCGACTCGTCCTTGCTGACAGGCAGACCTGCCTCTTCGGCTGCTTCGCGGTACCAGTTGGACAGGCAGTTGCGGCAGAAGCCGGCAAGGTTCATCAGGTCTATGTTCTGAACGTCGCTGCGTTCGCGCAGATGCGTCACGAGGCGGCGAAAGGCGGCTGCCTCAAGTTCGGTCTGCTGTTCCTTGGTGAGTGCGGTCATTTCTTTTCTCCTTGGTTCGCTCGCCGGCTCATGCCTCGTAGGGGCCGGTGCGCGAAGGATATCGCTTGTATTCATGCAATGCCGGATCGGCATTCAGTTCGGCAAAGATCCGCGACAGGCGCTCGGCCCATTGGATGACACCGGCCTCGTCGCCGATCAGATCCTGACGGACTTCCAGAAGTGCATGCGGAATGCCGTGCATCATGCAATGGCGAAACATGGTGTCGTTGCGCAGGGCGCCGTCGTAAGGCTCGTTGTCTCCGATGACGAGATCGGTATTCGCGCCGAGCTTTGCAAGGAGCGGCGCGACGGCGCGATCGTCGCTATCCCAGAGCACGCTTGCGTGCCAGGGTCTTGCCACGCCTTTCCAGGCCGGCGTGAAGGAATGCATCGACAGCACAAGCGGCGCCTTGCCCGTTGCTTTCGCCACTGCGGAAAGCGTCTCTTCGACCGCCTTGTGATACGGCCGGTGGAAAGCTTCGATACGATAGTTCCACTCTTCATCCGTAATCGGATGATTGCCGGGGATAATTGCTCCGTCCGAGATCTTCATGATCAGCGTCGGATCATCCTCTCCGCGGTTCGGATCGATGAGCAGGCGGGAGAAGCCGCCGAGCACACCGGGCACGTCAAGCTTCGCGCAAAGATGGCGGCAGAGGCTTTCGATGCCGATATCGTAGGCGATGTGGCGTGAAAAGGCAGCCTCCGGCAGCCCCAGGCGGCCATAGCGCTCGGGCAGGTGCCGCATGGCGTGGTCCCCGAGAATGACCATGCCTTTGTCACGATTGCCCGATATGATTTCGAAAGATGCGAAGTTGGTCATGCGGATTGTCGATTATTCAAATTTTCAACTCTTTGTTTGATTGCATGCGCGGATGGAAGGTGCAAGGTTTGCAGCCTCCGTCGGATGAAGAGCGGCGCATGGTGCCGTCACCATCCCGTGAAGAAAATATAATCGATTAGAGTTGCGTTGACATTCATCGGATGGCAGCGCAAGAAGACGCAACAACGAATAACCGGGAGCCAATTGGAAGCCGTGTCCAGCCAAGTCGCGCCACGTTTCGTTAAGCGGTCAGGTCCGCTAGCCCGAATCGCCTTCCTCATTCTCGCTGTAGCAGCGCCGTTCTTTTTCATGCCGAATGCGGCTCGTGCCGATTTCCGAACGTGCAACGGTACACAGAACCTCGTCGGTGTGGCGATCGGCTATAGGGCCAAGGAAGGCTGGATAACGGAAGGCTGGTGGCAGATTCCGGCCAATACCTGCGCCACCTTGATCGAGGGGCCGCTCCAATCCCGCTATTATTATCTCTACGCAGAAGACGCGGCCCGTGGCGGCCGTTGGACCGGCGATGTCGAAATGTGCGTGGCGGAGAACGAATTCAAGATCCCAGGCGTGAAGGACTGCTACGCGCGCGGCTACCAGAAGATGGGATTCAAGGAATACGACACGGGGCGTCAGGCGAGCTGGATGGTTCAGCTCTCCGATACCCCGGGCAGCCAGGAAAGCCAGAATTGATGAAACGTAACAGAAAAGTCAAAATCCTCGCAACGCTCGGCCCGGCCTCTTCTTCCGAGGAAATGATCCAGAAGCTTCATGAAGCCGGGGCGGACCTTTTCCGCATCAACATGAGCCATGCCAGCCATGATGTCATGCGCACGCTGATCCAGCGCATTCGCGCCGTTGAAGCTCGCTGTGGCCGTCCGATCGGTATTCTCGCTGACTTGCAGGGTCCCAAGCTGCGCGTCGGCAAGTTTGCCGAGACCAAGGTTGATCTGAAGCCTGGCCAGACTTTCACGCTCGACAATCAGGATATCCCCGGCGACAACACGCGCGTCTACCTGCCGCATCCGGAAATTCTGGAATCGGTACAGCCGGGCCATCGCCTGCTGATCGATGACGGCAAGCTGGCGCTGCGTGCCGAGAAGTGCGACGGCAAGAGCATCGTGACCACGGTCATTTCGGGCACGAAGATCTCCGATCGCAAGGGTGTCAGCCTTCCCGACACGCTGCTCGGCGTTGGCGCTCTGACGGATAAGGATCGCGTGGACCTCGACGCCGTTCTGGCGACCAATGAAGTCGACTGGGTAGCACTCTCCTTCATCCAGCGCCCGGAAGACCTGACGGAAGTTCGCAAGATTTCGCATGGCCGCGTCGGCCTGATGTCGAAGATCGAAAAGCCGCAGGCTGTCGAGCGCATCGAAGAAATCATCGAGCTTTCTGACGCATTGATGGTGGCCCGTGGCGACCTCGGCGTGGAAATGCCGCTCGAATCCGTCCCCGGCATTCAGAAGCAGCTGATCCGCGCCTGCCGTCGCTCCGGCAAGCCGGTGGTCGTCGCCACGCAGATGCTGGAATCGATGATCTCCGCGCCGGTCCCGACCCGCGCCGAAGTGTCCGACGTCGCGACCGCCGTTTTCGAAGGTGCCGATGCCGTCATGCTCTCGGCAGAATCCGCGTCCGGCGACTATCCGGTCGAAGCCGTTTCCATGATGGCCTCTATCGCCGGCACCATCGAGCGCGAGCCGCATTATCCGGGTATCATCTATGCCCAGCGCGCTCTGCCTGAGGCTACCGGCGCCGATGCGATCTCGCTCGCCGCCCGCCAGATTGCCGAGACACTGAAGCTTGCTGCAATCGTCTGCTACACCTCGTCCGGCACGACGGGCCTTCGCGCCTCGCGCGAGCGTCCGCAGGTTCCGATCCTGGCGCTGTCGCCGATCATTCAGACGGCCCGCCGCCTGTCCGTTGTCTGGGGCATGCACTGCGTCGTCACACATGATGCGACGGACCTCGACGACATGGTCAACAATGCCTGCCGCATCGTTGCCGAAGAAGGCTTCGGCAAGCCGGGCGACCGCATCATCATTTCGGCCGGTGTTCCGCTCGGCACGCCGGGCGCGACTAACATGCTGCGCATTGCCTATATCGGTTCCGACGGCCAGTCGGGCGTCTGATTGCCAGCGTAGGATGCGGGCAGTTGCCTGAAACATGCGAAACCCGCCTTCGGAAGAGGGCGGGTTTTCTTTTGGAGCGGAAGCCTATTGCGTCGCTGCTGAGGTTTGCGAGCCTAGTTCGTCTCAGGACGGCTCAATCGCGGATCTTCGTCGCCGACGAATTCGAGAAGATCTCCCGGTTGGCAATCGAGCGCCTTGCAGATCGCCTCCAGGGTCTCGAAGCGGATGCCCTTGACCTTGCCGGATTTCAACAGAGAGATATTGGCTTCCGTGATGCCCACTTCCGCGGCCAATTCCTTTGAGCGCATCTTTCGGCGCGCCAGCATGACATCGAGATTGACGAGGATCGGCATGAGAGCATTTCCATGAAAATGCACGACGGCTTCGTATCCGGAGTGCACAAAAACAAAGAGATAGAGCTTTTCGCCACGCGAAGAAAAGCGAAAACTCTTTAGACGAAGTTCGCATTCTCATCCGCGATGCGGGCCGCTTCCCGCAAGGTCCAGCCGATGGCGACGAGAAGCCCTCCGACAATCGCCCACAGAATATCGTCGAGGCTTATGGTCAGGGCGGCAAGTCTCTGCCCGGGAGGATTGCCGACCGTGATGAGAACGCTTGCCGCCATCCGCCAGAAGGGCAGGAGAAGGCCTTTGGCGACCAGGATCATGCCGATACGCCATACCCGTGTTGCCGCAATATCGGTGATGGCACGACCGGCTATAAAGCCGGTGAAGATCGCTCGCGCCTGCAGCAGGAGATAGACGAGCAGGGCTGCTGGCGGCGCGGACAAGGCCAGTCCCAGGAGTTGAGTGGTCAATGTGACTGTTACCGGGGAGCCGGCGATGCCGAGATAGGGCGCCAGCATGGTCTGAACGGTGCTCTTGTCGACCCATATCCAGATCATGGCCGCGACTGTGAACACCATGCCCGCAACGGTCGATCCGGACATGACGCGCGCCCATCTCCGGCGGCGATCCGTCACCCCCGCCGGCGGGTGATCGATGATATGCGTCATGCGCGCGCTCCAATTGACTCGATATTTAATTTCTGTATTACGATAATTAATGATCGTCAATGAGGAATTCCTATGTCGATGCCTTCCATTGTACCGCGTGTCTTCATGATGCTAGCCCTGGTCATATTGGGCGGCTGCCTGAGCACGCCGCTTTCCAGCCTGCCGAAGCTCGCCCGGCTCGACTTCCTCACCATGGATTTCGCCGAGGTCAGGGCAGGGCTGCGTCAGCCGTCCGCCTTGGCGTTGCGGCCGGGTGATTTCGTAATGACCGTGAAGACGAAGACCGACGGCAGCAGCGATGAAACCGCTGACCGGTTCGTCCTCGTCGAGGCGACCGAGCCGGCAGAGCGGCAATCCCTCGCCACGGAAGCCAAACCCGGATTTGCGCTGAGCGTCTGGCGAATTGCTCCGGAGGATGTGCCACGGCTAGCCTCCATTCAGGAGCGTACTCGCGTCTCAATCAAATACGGCCCGCGGGTGCGTGGCAGCATCGAGATTGCCGTAACCGGCGGGTGCGTTCGTGCGGATATCCCGGCCGGGCCGTTTGCGGTATCCACCTATCTGAAGCCGGCCCGCGGGGAGAGCTTCATCACCTTGAGCACCGATGCTGATCTCAGGGGGATGATTATGGCCAAGGGGCAGCAGGTTTCTCTTCCGCGTTGCTGACCGCTCGCAGGAAGTGGCGGTTGGGTTGCCGAGGGGCGATGGAGGGTGCCCCATCGCAACATGCAGGAAGCCATTCGGGTACTTGCTAACCGCTACACCACATGCAACCTTCCTCGTTCAAAGAGGAGGGACATCATGCATCTGACCACGCTGCTCGCCTTTGCCGCCGTTTCCTTCATTGGTATCGCAACGCCCGGGCCAACCGTGCTTCTGGCACTGACGAACGGCTCGCGTTTCGGCGTCAGACGCGCCTTGCCGGGCATGATCGGCGCCGTTCTTTCCGATGCGGTTTTGATCAGCGCCGTCACCATTGGTCTTGGTGCTCTGCTCGCCGCCTCCGAGTTCTGGTTCTCGGCCCTGAAATGGGTGGGGGCGGCTTATCTCGCCTTTCTCGGCATTATGATGCTGCGGTCAAAGGGCGGTATCGACAGCGCCTTGCAGGCGAGCGCGAGCCAGCCGAAGGGAACGGCGTTTTCCATCGGGCTGAAGAGCTTCATGGTCGCCGTCACCAATCCGAAAGGCTATCTCTTCTTCTCGGCTTTCCTGCCGCAGTTCATCGATCCCTCGGCGCCGCAGCTGCAGCAATATGTCATTCTGGGTGCCATCTTCGCCGCGCTCGATTTCACCATCATGTTGGCCTATGCCGTTTTCGGCTCGCAGGCGGTAAGAGTGCTGAAATCGGAAGGGGCGAAATGGCTCGAGCGCGCCTGTGGCGGAGCGCTGCTTGCTCTTGCGGGATCATTAGCGCTCTATCGTCGCGCAGCCAGCTAGAGCAATTCCAGGAAACGTGCGGAGCGGTTTTCCGTCCGGAATGCGTGAAATCAAAGGGATAGAGCGGTTCAGCGCTTCTGTGAAAAGCTGAACCGTTCTATGGACCTAGTGGCGGCTCAGAGCCGCTTCAAAAACGTCCTGGTCGACATTGCCGCCCGAGGTGATGGCGATCACCGTATCCGCACCGATATCCTTGCCATGGAAGAGCGCTGCGGCGAGCGCGACCGCGCCGCCTGGTTCCACTACGATCTTCAACCGGGTGAAGGCAAGCGCCATGGCCTTTTGCGCCTCCTCGTCCGTCACGACGAGGCCGGGGCCGCAAAGGCGCTTCAGGATCGGGAAGGTAATGTTGCCCGGCTGCGGCGTGATGATGGCGTCGCAGATCGAGCCTTGCAGCGCGGCATTGCGCTCGATCTTGCCCGAGGCCAGCGAGCGGGTGGTGTCGTCGAAGTCCTGCGGTTCGCAGGGATGCACCTTGAAGCCAGGGGCACGGGATTCGAGCGCCAGCGCGATGCCAGAGGTCAGGCCGCCGCCACCGCAGGGGACGAGGACGCTTGCGGCCTCGATGCCTTCCTCGGCAGCCTGTTCGGCGATTTCGAGCCCGGTCGTTCCCTGGCCGGCGATGACTTGCGGTTCGTCGAAGGGCTTGATGAGCGTCAGCCCCCGCTCCTTGGAAATGCGGGCACCGATCTCGTCGCGATCTTCCTTGACGCGGTCATAGAGCACCACTTCTGCGCCGAAGGCGCGGGTGTTGGCGATCTTCAGCTTCGGTGCGTCCGTTGGCATGATGATGACCGAAGGGATGCCGTGTAGCTTTGCCGCCAGCGCCA
>NZ_JAELTU010000289.1 GCF_016429015.1 Rhizobium sp. ASV20 | reverse complement strand
AGGGGAGCTTGCCTATGAGCTTGCCGTCCCGGCCGGCTACGGCGAGGCCGTGGCGGATGCGATCATGGAGGCCGGCAAGTCTCACGGCATCTGCGCCTATGGCGTCGAAGCCCTCAATGTGCTGCGGATCGAAAAAGGCCATGTCACCCACAATGAGCTGGATGGTCGGACAACCCCTGACGATGTCGGCCTTGGAAAAATGATGTCGGCCCAAAAGCCGGATTTCATCGGCAAGCGATTGTCGACGCGTTTCGGTCTGACCGCTGCCGATCGCGGGCAGCTGGTGGGGTTGAAGCCGCTCGACACGACGAAGGAGATTCACGCCGGCGCGCATCTTCTGAGGGAAGGTGCAAGGCCGTCGACGGTGAACGATCAGGGTCACGTGTCCTCCGCCTGCTTCTCGCCGGTTCTTGGGCATTCCATCGCATTGGCCTTCCTGAAATCGGGACGCGAGCGGATCGGTGAACATGTCGTCGTCTGGGATGGGCTACGCGGCGAAGAGGTGCCGGCGGAGGTCTGCAATCCGGTCTTCGTCGATCCTGACAACAAGAAGCTATTCGGGTGAGGGATTGATGAGCGTCGCGTTTCAAAACAGGCATGTGCTGGAAGATCATATTTCCGGCTTCGAGGCTGCCGCCAATCCGAATCATCTCGCCGTCGTTCGCAGGCCGGTCATCTTCTCCGTACTCGCCAGGGCCGGCGAGGAGGATTGGGTCTTGGCCGGGTTGAAGGTGATCGACGACGTTTCCGTCCGCAGCGCCGGACCGCGGGAGTGGCTCGTCGTCTCCGGCACGCTCGGCTCCGAAAGCGTGGCGCGCGATCTCTTCGCGCTCGATCCCGCCAAGGTATCGTTTTTCGAGCAGAGCGACGGTCGCGTGCTGCTTCGCATCTCCGGTCCCAATGTCCGTCGCATTCTCGCCAAATGCGTGGCTGTAGACCTACATCCGCAAGTCTTCGCCGAGGGACAGTCGGCCAACATGCTGTGCTGCCATGTCAGCGCCAATCTCGCCCGCACAGGTGCCGATAGCTTTGAAATCATCGTGCCGCGTTCCTACGCTGGCAGCGTTTTCGAAGAGATAATGGAGATGGGGCGGGAGTTCGCCCTGACAGCCGCCTTCGTCGACTAAAAAGCCTGATGCTGCCGCACTGGGGAGGCCCTGCCGGTCGGTTTGGGTCTCTGCACAGCAATGGCGCGATCCGAACAATTGCCATGGCGCAAACAGACATATCCGTTTCGCAGTTCGGGCTATTTGCTTTGTCGGATAGTCTCTAGGTTTCCTCATAAATGCGGTCGGTCGCGCGGGAAGAGATACCCGGCGGCTTCGTGCCGAAAACAGGGGATTCCTAGATGAAAAGCCATGCCAAGGTCGTCGTCATCGGTGGCGGTGTCGTCGGATGTTCGGTGCTCTATCACCTGACGAAATTCGGCTGGAAGGATGTGGTGCTGCTCGAGCGTTCCGAGCTGACATCCGGCTCGACCTGGCATGCCGCCGGCGGCATGCATACGATCAACGGCGATCCGAACGTCGCCAAGCTGCAGAAATACACCGTTGAGCTCTATAAGGAGATCGAGGAATATTCCGGCCAGGATATCGGCCTGCACCTGACCTCGGGCCTGATGCTGGCCGCGACCCCCCAGCGCTTCGACTGGCTGAAGTCCATTCTCGCCAAGGGCCGCTACAATGGTCTTGAAGCGACGCTGCTGACGCCCAAGGAAGCGCATGAGATGATGCCGCTTCTCGATCCCGATCAGTTCGTCGGTGCTCTCTACGACCCCGTCGAAGGCCATCTCGACCCCTATGGCACGACGCATGCCTATGCCCGCTCGGCCAAGAAGAACGGCGCCGACATCTATCTGCATACCAAGGTGGAAGAATTGGTGCAGCGTGAGGACGGCTCCTGGCGCGTCATCACCAACCAGGGCGAGATCATCGCCGAGCATGTCGTCAACGCCGCCGGTCTGTGGGCGCGAGAAGTCGGCCGCATGGTCGGGCTCGAGCTGCCCGTGCTCGCTATGGAGCATATGTACCTCATCACCGAGGACATGCCCGAGGTCATCGACTTCAACAAGACGACGGGCAAGGAGCTGATGCATTGCGTCGATTTCGACGGCGAGATCTATCTGCGCCAGGAACGCCAAGGCATGCTCATGGGCACCTATGAAAAGGCCTGTCGCCCATGGTCGCCGGTGACAACGCCCTGGGATTTCGGCCACGAACTGCTGGCCGAGGATATCGAGCGCATCACGCCGGAGCTGGAAGTCGGCTTCCGCCATTTCCCGGCTTTCAACAATGCCGGCATCAAGAAGATCATCAACGGCCCCTTCACTTTCTCGCCTGATGGCAATCCACTTGTCGGTCCGGTGCGCGGCTTGAGGAACTACTGGTCGGCCTGCGCTGTCATGGCCGGCTTCAGCCAGGGCGGCGGCGTCGGATTGGCGCTCGCCAACTGGATGATCTACGGCGATCCGGGTTTTGACGTTTTCGCGATGGATGTCTCCCGCTATGGCGATTACGCGACGCTCGCCTACACGAATGCCAAGGTGCGCGAGAATTATGCCCGACGCTTCTCCATCCGCTATCCGAACGAGGAGCTGCCGGCCGCACGTCCGCTGTTGACGACGCCGATCTACGATAAGCTAAAGGATGCCGGCGGCGTCTTCGGCGCCTACTATGGTCTGGAACAGGCGCTGTGGTTCGCGCCGAAGGGCGAGGTCGACCAGTTCTCCTGGCGCCGCTCCAACGATTTCGATGTCGTCGCTGCCGAAGCCAAGGCGGTGCGCGAGAGCGTCGGCCTGATGGAGACCTCGGGCTTTGCCAAATATTCGGTCAAGGGGCCGGGGGCTGAGGCTTTCCTCGACGGGTTGCTGACATGCCGCATTCCGGCCGTGGGCCGGATGACGCTCGCGCCAATGCTCAAGCATGACGGCAAGCTCATCGGCGATTTCACGCTGGCGAAGCTGGGCGAGGGGGATTTCCTTCTCATCGGTTCCGGCATTGCCGAAGCCTACCATATGCGCTGGTTCGAAAGCCTGTTGCCGAAGGATGGCTCCGTGGAGCTCAAGGCACTTGGCTTGTCGCTTCTTGGTCTGTCGATCGCCGGCCCGAATGCTCGCAAGTTGATGCAGAAGTTGACCCATCAGGATCTTTCTACTGCGGAATTCCCGTTCATGTCGATTCGCCGCATGGATCTCGGCATGGCTCCCGCCATCGTCGGTCGCGTCTCCTATACGGGCGATCTCGGCTACGAAATCTGGATGAAGCCGGAATATCAGCGCTACATTTACGACCTGCTGATGCAAGAAGGTGCCGAATTCGACATCCGACTTTTCGGCCTGCGGGCGCTGAATGCGCTGCGACTCGATAAATCCTATGGCAGCTGGTCGCGCGAATACCGGCCGCTCTATGGTCCGTTCGAAGCCGGTCTCAACCGATTCGTTGCGCTCACGAAGGAAGCCGATTTCATCGGCAAGGCAGCTGCGGCCAAGGAAAAAGCCGAGGGCGGCACGTTGCGGCTGCGTACATTTATCCTGAATGCGCGGGATGCGGACGTCATGGGCGACGAGCCGATCTACCACAACGGTGCCGTGTGCGGCTGGGTGACGTCTGGCGGCTACGCCCATGCGTCCGGCCTCTCCGTGGCCGTCGGCTATGTGCCGAAGGAGATCGCCGATGAAACGCAGGGTTGGTCTATCGAACTGCTTGGCGAGCTTCTGCCGGCGAGGCTGCAGGCTGAGCCGCTATTCGATGTCGACGGCGCGCGCATGCGTGGATGATTGAAGATGTTGCCGAGAAGTGGCGGGTCCGCCGACAGGCCCGTCACTGACAATAGTTCTTCAGAACAGGCGCGCTGCCGCGCCACTTTGACCAGTTTTGCGCCAAACGCTGCCGTTTTTGTGTCATTTTTGGTCGGATTCGCATCAGCGCACGGTGATTTGAAAAGAATTTGTCAGTTTCTCGCCTTTTTGGCTTCACATTTCTTTCGAAAGCGGTATGGAATCGACCCTACAGGCCCTCTCGAAGGAACCTAAAAAAGTAAAATGAGATGTGGTCGTATAACGCCGCGTCCAGGGGAAATGACATATGGATTACTTTATCCAGCAGCTCTTAAACGGGCTGACTCTAGGGTCGATTTATGGCCTGATCGCCATCGGCTACACTATGGTTTACGGCATCATCGGCATGATCAATTTTGCCCATGGTGACGTCTTCATGCTCGGCGGCTTTGCCGCTCTCATCACCTATCTCGTTCTCATCTCTCTCTTTGCTGGCTTGCCCGTCGCAGTGATGCTTCTGGTGATGCTCATCGTCGCCATGCTGATGACGAGCTTGTGGAACTGGGTGATCGAGCGCGTCGCCTATCGGCCGCTGCGCGGTTCGTTCCGCCTTGCGCCGCTGATCACGGCAATCGGCATGTCGATCGTGTTGTCGAACTTCATCCAGGTCGCTCAGGGCCCGCGTAACAAGCCGATCCCGACGCTTGTGGGCGATGTCTATAATTTCGGCGGCGTTTCGCTGTCCCTGAAGCAGATCATCATCTTCATCATGACCGTCGTGTTGCTGGCTGCCTTCTGGTATCTGGTCAACAAGACTGCGCTCGGCCGCGCCCAGCGCGCCACCGAGCAGGACCGCAAGATGGCGGCGCTGCTCGGTATCAATGTCGACCGGACCATTTCCGTCACCTTCATCATGGGGGCAGGGCTCGCTGCCGTCGCCGGCACGATGTATCTGATGTATTATGGTGTCGCCAACTTCACGGATGGCTTCGTTCCCGGCGTCAAGGCCTTCACCGCGGCGGTTCTCGGCGGTATCGGATCGCTTCCGGGTGCTGTTCTCGGCGGGCTGATGATCGGCTTCATCGAGTCGTTCTGGTCTGGCAATTTTCCCATCGCGTATAAGGATGTCGCGACATACGGCATCCTGGCCTACGTGCTGATCTTCAAGCCGACGGGTATTCTCGGCCGGCCGGAAGTCGAAAAGGTATAATGCCATGGCAAATTCAAATTTCGTTGCAGGCAAGACCGCGCCCGGCCTTGTCCGGAAAGGGATTACGGATGCCCTCTGGACCGCGCTGATAGCCTTCGGCATGTTCGTTCTGTATATCGGCCTCAAGACCGATCAGAACATGGACAACAAGCTGGTTATCGTGCAGCGCTGGGGCCTGCTGGCATCCGTCGTTGCCATCGCTGCCGTCGGCCGTTTCATCATGACGGTCTTCGTTCAGCCTTCGCTGGCGGCGCGCAAGGCTGCAAAGGCCAAGGTGGTGCCGGTAGAAGGC
>NZ_JAELTU010000288.1 GCF_016429015.1 Rhizobium sp. ASV20 | reverse complement strand
GAAGCGGGCCAGAAGATTGGAGAACACCGGACATTCGGGTAGCGCTTCATGCAATGCTTCCAGCGGCATGCGCAGAGCATGTCCTTCGACCTGCAGGAAGACCTCGTGAATGCTGATGGTGCCACCCACCCCCGCCGACATCGGCGAGAAGCCTTCGCGCCCGAACATTCCGGCTTCCGCGCGCTCGCCGGCCGCGGCTATGGTGACGACCGACGCGATGCCGCTCGACAGAAAGTAGACGTCGTCGATCGGGCAACTGGCGCCGACGATTCGGAAGCCGCGGGCAAGATCGACGGATTCCAGATGTCTGTCGACCGCATGAAACTCGTGATCGGGCAAACGGGCAAGAAGCCGGTTTCTGAAACTGGAACGGTCTAAGTCGGGCATGGTTCTCGCAATGATCGGGCATGAAATTGAGATCATCCCGGCTGGCATGCCCTGCACTTCATTTGGATGGTCGGCGATCTATATCATTCCGTTTTCCGCAGTGATTTTAGGTACGCTGGCGGACGCTCCAAAGCCGGAGTTTCAACAGATCGCGCCGGCTAACGATCTCATTATTCGCGAAAGACGCGAACAACTCGCCGGTAACCGGAGCCCCGGATGCGGCTGAATCGTTGCATCTCAGATGCTGGAGGATGTCCATGGCCCCGCGCACCCTTTGGAGAGGCTACCGCAAACTCTCGCTGGTGACGTGCCCCGTCGCGATGGCACGGGCAACGAGCGAGAATGAGAAGGTTCGATTTCATGCGCTCAATCGAAGCACGGGTAACCGAATCGTCAGCCGCTACGTCGACTCGATCACCGGCAAGGTCGTAGGCGTGGATGATGAAGTGAGGGGATATCAGCGCGCCCAATGGTGCGCCCAGGAAGATCAGCTGCAAGGCCGGCCGCGTTCTATCAAACCTGGCGCCGGGAACATCCGTCCAATGGAAAAGTTCGGAGCCCCACACACCCTGCAGGCCACACACCCTGCAGCGCAGCGACGATGCGCAAATGGAGGCAGGAAATGGCAAACACAGTCGGCGATTTCATCGTAGAACGCCTTTATGATTGGGGCGTTCGCCGCATCTTCGGCTATCCCGGCGATGGTATCAACGGTCTGTTCGGTGCCTTGAACCGGGCACGGGCAAAGATCGACTTCATCCAGGCTCGACACGAGGAGATGGCCGCCTTCATGGCCTCGGCCTATGCGAAATTTTCCGGCGAACTCGGCGTCTGCGTCGCGACTTCGGGCCCGGGAGCGACACACTTGTTGACCGGGCTCTATGATGCCCGGCTTGACCACCAGCCAGTGCTGGCTTTGGTCGGCCAGCAGGCGCGAAGGGCGATCGGCGGTCACTATCAACAGGAAGTCGATCTTCTCTCTTTGTTCAAGGATGTTGCCGGCGATTTCGTCCACCAGGCCGCTGTCCCGGCGCAGGTCCGCCATTTGATCGACCGGGCCGCTCGTATCGCGCTTGCGAATAGAACAGTGACAACGGTGATCCTGCCGAACGATCTTCAGGAGCTTCCCTACGAGACGCCGCCGCGCAAACACGGCTCGGTCATGTCGGGAGTGGGCTACTCAGCAGCAAGGACATTGCCGCACGAGATCGACCTGATGCGTGCCGCCGAGGTGTTAAACGCTGGCAGGAAGGTAGCAATTCTCGTCGGTGCGGGCGCACTCGATGCGACAGCGGAAGTGATCACGACTGCAGACCGCCTTGGCGCCGGCGCTGCAAAGGCGCTGCTCGGCAAGGCGGCGCTTCCAGACGACCTTCCTTGGGTCACCGGCTCCATAGGGCTTTTGGGAACGGAACCGTCCTGGAACCTGATGCGTGACTGCGATACGCTCCTGATGATCGGGTCTGGATTTCCCTATTCCGAATTCTTGCCCGAAGAAGGCGACGCTCGCGGCGTGCAAATAGATATCCGCCCTGACATGCTCTCGCTGCGCTATCCGATGGATGTCAATCTGGTGGGAGACGCGCGCGAAACCCTGCAGGCACTGCTGCCGCTTCTGAAACAAAAGACCGATCTTTCCTGGCGCAAGCAGATCGAGAGCGATGTTTCCGCGTGGTGGCAGACGCTCGAGAGCCGTGCCCGGGCCGAGGCCAATCCCATTAATCCGCAGCGCGTGGTATGGGAGCTTTCCAAACGATTGCCGGACGGTGTCATCGTTACCAGCGATTCCGGGTCTTGCGCCAATTGGTATGCACGCGATCTGCGCATGCGCCAGGGTATGATGGCATCGCTGTCGGGCGGCCTCGCCTCGATGGGCGCGGCGGTTCCATATGCAATAGCGGCCAAGGTGGCGCATCCGGGCCGTCCCGTGGTCGGCCTCGTCGGCGACGGCGCGATGCAAATGAACAATATGGCCGAACTCATTACGGTCGCCAAATACTGGCGCCGCTGGTCCGACCCGCGCTTTGTAATTTGTGTGTTCAACAATGAGGATCTCAATCAGGTAACCTGGGAACAACGTGTCATGGAGGGCGATCCGAAATTTGATGCGTCCCAGCGCATCCCCGATGTTCCCTATCACCGCTTTGCCGAGCTGATCGGGCTAAAGGGCATTTTCGTCGATCGCCCGGAAGAGCTCGGCGCCGCCTGGGACGAGGCACTTGCCGCGGAGCAGCCGGTCGTCATCGAGGTGAAGACCGATCCCGAAGTACCTCCGATTCCACCGCACGTCACCTTCGAACAGATGCGCAACATCACCACCGCGCTACTGAAGGGCGATCCGCAGGAAGCTGGCATGGTAAAGGGCGTCTTGCGTCAAGCGCTTGCAAACATCTTCAAAACGGGGCGCTAGGAACAAGCAAATCGCCCTCAGGCGCTCAGCACAGCCGTCATCAAGCCGTCCTCCTCGCTTTCAAGCGGGCATTCAGATCGGCGATCTCAATGAGATCGCCAAGGATAGAGCACAGTTCCGGCCAGGGGCTTTCGCCGGGAGTGGTGCCGGGGTCTCGCCATTCGATGAGGGCGTGGAGTTTGGCCGCGACGCCGGCGATCGTGCCGGCCCGGGCCAACCAAAGGCGCTGTGCGGTTTCGAGCTCCGCATGCATGACATCCAGTTCCTCCTGCTGCGCGCGGCTGTAGCCGCACGCACATCGTGCGCGCCCTTTCGATTCGATTGACAAAGGTAACTAGAACATATAGTGAACATGGCTATGAAAAAGTCGCTCAAAGAACGCTTGGCGATCCTTTCGGACGCGGCCAAGTATGATGCGTCCTGTGCGTCGAGCGGGACCGTGAAACGCAATTCATCCGCGTCCGGTGGGTTGGGGTCGACCGAGGGTTCCGGTATCTGCCACGCCTATGCGCCTGACGGTCGATGCATCTCGCTTCTCAAAATTCTGATGACCAACTTCTGCATTTACGACTGTGCATATTGCATCAATCGGTCGTCGAGTAATGTCGAGCGGGCGCGTTTTTCGGTCGATGAGGTTATCTGGCTGACGCTCGAATTTTATCGACGGAACTACATCGAAGGGCTGTTTCTGTCCTCCGGCATCATCCGTTCGTCCGATCATACAATGGAAGATATGGTCCGGATCGCTCGCGAACTGCGCACGACGCATAATTTTCGCGGTTATATTCATCTGAAATCCATTCCCGAGGCATCGTCGCAACTGATCGAGGAAGCGGGGCTCTATGCAGATCGCCTGTCCATCAACATCGAGTTGCCGACCGATGCGGGTATCGGCAAGTTCGCGCCGGAAAAGCGTCCGGACAACATCCGCCAATCTATGGGCAATCTTCGCATAAAGATCGAGGAGATGGCCGAGCCGACGTTGCAGTCCAAGCGGCGAAAGAAGTTTGCGCCAGCCGGCCAAAGTACGCAGATGATCGTCGGCGCCGATGCGGCCGACGATACCACCATTCTTGGTGCAAGTGCGCGGCTTTACGGTAGTTATGGTCTGAAGCGGGTCTACTATTCCGCGTTCAGCCCGATCCCCGACTCGTCGAAAAACCTTCCGCTGATCAAGCCGCCATTGATGCGGGAACATCGCCTCTACCAAGCGGACTGGCTCTACCGTTTCTATGGCTTCGATATCTCCGAAATCACATCGTCACGACCGGACGGCATGCTTGATCTCGACCTCGATCCAAAACTGGCTTGGGCGCTCGGCCACCGTGATCGCTTTCCGGTCGATATCAACCGCGCCGACAAGGAGGCGCTGTTGCGGGTGCCGGGTCTTGGCATGAAAACCGTCAAGTCCATCCTCTCGACACGACGGCTGAAGCGGCTGCGCTTGGAGGATGTGGCCCGGCTCGGTGTGTCATTGAAGAAGGCGCAAACCTTCATCATCGCCGAGGGTTGGACGCCCCATCGGCTGCTTGATCGAGCCGATCTTCGATCGATGTTCACGCCTGAGCCGGAACAGCTGTCGCTGCTATGACAGAGACTTGTTTCCTGGAAGGATGTGGTGATCTATCCGAGTGGCGTGATGCGGCGCGACGTTTCTTGGCGGCAGGGGTTGAACCCAAGGCGATCGATTGGCGATTGAGAAGCGATGAACAGGGGCTGTTCGGTGCTGAAACAACCCCGACGACCGATTCGAACACGTTCCCTGCGGTTGCAACAAGGGCAACCGCCCCGATATCGGTACCGCCTGCCTTCCTTCGTCTCGCGGATGCTGTCGTCTGTCATTCCGATCCTGGTCGATTTGCACTGCTCTACCGACTTCTCTTTCGCCTGAAGGCGGAAAGGCATTTGCTGGACGTCAAGACGGATGCTGACGTCGCGACGGCCCATCGCATGCAAAAGTCAATAAACCGCGATTATCATAAGATGACGGCGTTCGTGCGGTTCAAGGAAATGCCGCTGCCTGCGGGTGTTGTCGGGCGGCGGCGGTTTCTCGCTTGGTTCGAGCCAGACCATTTTATCGTTACTCGCGTCGCGCCATTCTTCCAGCGCCGATTCAACGACATGGATTGGATCATCGCAACGCCACGCGGCTCTGCATCCTGGGATGGCCAAACGTTGCTGACGTGCACCGAACCCGCACCGAAGCCTGACATCTCGGACGAGACCGACGAGCTCTGGCGGATCTACTATGCGTCCATTTTCAATCCGGCGCGGTTGAAGGTGAAGATGATGATGACGGAGATGCCGAAGAAATATTGGAAGAACCTGCCGGAGGCAGAGCTTATTCCGAACCTGATCGCCGGTGCGGAGGCCAGGCTCATTGATATGGGCCGTCGGCAAGCGACAGAACCTCTCCCCTTCCATCATCGCATTCAGGAGGCCGCCTCGCGTGTGCAGGAGGCATCGATGGCCGAGGCCGGCACGATCGAGGCGCTACGCGACGAGGCGCGGCGCTGTACGCGCTGTGAGCTCTATTGTCGAGCGACACAGACGGTCTTTGGCGAAGGACCTGTCGACG
>NZ_JAELTU010000287.1 GCF_016429015.1 Rhizobium sp. ASV20 | reverse complement strand
GGCTACGACGGCACGCGAATCGCCGAAATCGCCGAGGCATCCGGCCTGCCTAAGGCGAATGTTTACTATTATTTTTCGTCGAAAGAGCAAATCTACACAGCCATCATCGAGCACTTGCTCGAAGGATGGGACAATGCGCTGAAATATATAACGGCGGATCGGGAACCGGCGGAGGCTTTTCGTCTGTATATCCGCGCCAAGCTCGATTATACCCGAAAAAACATCGCAGAGAGCCGCCTCTTCGCCAGCGAAATCATTCAGGGCGCTCGCTTCCTGAAGAAGAAGGATCGTCAGCATATCCGCGATGTCACTGACAGACACGTCGCGGTGGTGGAGGCATGGATCGCCGAGGGCAAGCTCCTGCCCGTCGATCCCCGGCACCTGTTCATCATGCTATGGGCGTCGACGCAATTTTATGCGGACTTCGAGCCGATCGCCGCCGACGGTCTGAAAAAATCCCGATTGAAGGCTGAGGACTACGAGATGGCGGCGAAGACCATCGCCGAAACCGTGTTGCGGGGCGTCTTGCCACATGCGTGAACGGTCATTCTAGAACAGCCGCATCAAGGCAGATTTGGTCAGTTGCCGGGACGGCTCGTCGGCGAAGCGCCAAAGCAGATATGAAATGCATATCAGGAGCAACACAGTTGCGGTGACGACCGCCTCCGGCGAAGCAGTCGGTCCGACTCTATTGAAGATCACATAGCCAATATGCTGATGCAGGAGATAGAGGGGGTAGCTAATGCCACCGAGCGCAAGCATCACTCCTGCGGGCAAAAGCGATCGCTGTCGTCTTATCGCCAGTGCAATGATTGCCACAATGGCGAGGCAAGAGATGCTGACCACAAGATCGCTATAGCTGGTTCCGTAATTGTCGCGGTTCCATTGCGTCAGTTCCATCGATTGATAGATCGCAACCACGACCGATAGAACAAGCAGTGCGACATTCCGGCTGTCATACCCCTCTCGAAATATCAAATGGAGTACCAGGCCGGCGCAAAAGAACCCACTTTCATCGGTCAGAAAGAGATGGCGCATCAAGACACTGCCGAAAAACGCCCGGTCGACGACCGAAATCAGAAGCCAGCCGAGAATAATGACCGGATACGCCTCACGCTTGAAACGGCCAAGCATCATCAGTACGAAAACCCAGCCGTAGAAGACGACCTCGTAGGAAATCGACCAATACGAACCATCCATCAGCTGCTGCCCCAGCAGCTCCGGCTTGATGATCAAATTGGCTGCCCATTGAAAGATCGTCGCATTGAGATGTGGCGCGCCATAGCCGACGACGAACAGGAAAGTCACCGTCATGCACAATACGAACATCGGATAGATGCGTGCGAAACGGGCGATGCCGAATTGTATGGGCGTTCGCCCCTCTGCTGAATAAGCGATGACAAAGCCGCTTATCACGAAGAACATCTGCACACCCAGATATCCATATTTCAGGAGCCATTCCCAGGCTGTGAGCGACATGTCCGTCACCCCTAGCGTGTGGCCTCGAAATCCGAAGTGAAAGAGCACTACGGCAAGTGCCGCCAGCAACCTCAGTTCATCGAGAACCCCGACGCGGGCACCGTGAGCGACATGTTGCTGCTGCGTCATAGCGATGTCCAAATCGTTTCGTGACCCGATGGCCAAGACAATCCTAAGCTTCACCAGCCCTATACTCAACCGTGAGTCGGAACAAGGACCGCGCCACAGCTGCGGCTTCTTCTCGGAACCAAACACAATCACTGGGCGATTTGCATTATTCTGCACGAGGACTGAGCCAATGGCGTTCTGGTTCTGGAAAATGGCGCCCGTCGTCATCGATTGTGCAGCATCCCGATCGGAAGTTGCGTATCGCGGCGGCGTATTCCCTGCCCCTTCCTGGCGGTTGCCGACGAGCGTTGCCGCTCGTCGAGCTGAGCGCTAAGTGCGTCAAGCGGCGGTCTGGCGCGTCCCTCTATCGAAGATCTCAACCACCTTCCGGGCAATTGCCTTGCCGAGCGTCGCATTGGTGTCAGCCGAGAAATGGATACCGTCCACGCCATCGGTCAAAACGAACGCGCCGGCATCGAGAAAGTCGACCTTCAGGAAAGACGCCAACGCGCTGTAGTGCTTGGCCAACTCAAGCGATTTCTCGTATCCGCCCTCGAACATGCCCTCGAACCACGCATCCGGCATGGGTGCCAATGGTGGCGGGGCAACAATGAGTAGCTTGGGTGCGGGATATGGAGTGCCGACGCCACCCGCCGATGTCAAAACCTGCCCGGCAAGCTTGCCCATCCCGTTGGCGATTTCATAGGGAGTTCTTCGGAAGAAGGACTTGGTGTCGTTGGTTCCGAGAAAGAGAATGACAAGGTCGAGAGGAAGGTGGCTCGCAAGAGCGGAAGGAAGATAGGCGCTTCCGTTCAACCGAGGGTCGTTTGGATCATCGACACTGGTCGTGCGTGCGCTCAACCCCTCTTCGATGATGCTGTAACCCTCGCCGAGTTCGCCCGCCATCGCGCCAGTCCAACGCTGCTCGAAAGGATACCTCAGCGCCGGCGACGATTGTTCGACGGGAATCCAGCCCCAGGTCAACGAGTCTCCGAAACATAGAATGGATCGCTTTTCTACCATTGCTTCCTCTTTTGATAATTAGGATTTGGATCCGCTCGCCTTGAGGCCGTAGAAGATGGCCGCAAGCAGAATGATAAGACCTTGGGCGACCAGCTTGCCTGGTTCGCCAACCCCGAACATGGTCATGACGACGAACAGGAATGCGAAGCACAGGACGCCGAAAAAGGGTCCCCAAACGCCGCCTTCGCCTTTGCCGAAAACCACACCGCCGAGAATGGTGGCCGCCACGGACAGGATCGGCAGGTCCAGTCCGACGCGGACGCTGCCGACGGCGATCGATGCGGTTTGAACGAGGGCTGCGATCCCGGCGATCAAGCCTGCGATCGCATGAGCCGCAACGACCGTTCTCTCGACGGGCACGCCGGAGAAATGTGCTGCCTCGACGCTCTCGCCCACGGATGCCACGAACCGTCCAAAGACCGTCCACGCCAGAGCCAGGGACATCACTCCCGTGATGCCAATCCAGAAAAGGACCGGCGTCGGAATGGAGAGAAAGCGGGTGTTGAAAAGTTCACCGAAGACAGGCGGCACGTCCCCGGGCGGTTTACCACTCGAAAGATATTGGACGAGACCGATCAGCACGATATTGAGCGCGAGGGTCACGATGACTGCCGAGACGCGCCGGATCGCGATCATGAACCCGTTGAAAAGCCCAATCCCCAGCCCGATCGCAAGCACCAATGCGACGAAGAAGGATAGCGAAGCTCCCGGGAACATGTCCGACGAGATGCAATAATTGACCAGCAGGATAACACCGCCGCCGGATAGGTCGATTGACTTGACACGCATCACCAGGAGTTGACCGAGCACCAATATTCCAAGCGGGACCACCTGGCGGACGAACACGCCCATGACGTTGACGTTCAACATCTGCGGTCTGGTGAACCAGAGGATCGCTATGAGGATCACGAACAGATAATAGGCCGGCGGGATCCTTGCGAACCTCTGTGCCAGGGGTGACCGAACGAGAGCCGACATCAAAGGCCAATCCTTCTGCGAGACTGAAGCGCCACCACGAGCATGAGCAGGCATCCCTTGATTGCGGTCTGGACAAATGGGGTGACATTGAGAAGGTTCATGCCGTTGGACAGAAGCGCCAGGATGGCAACGCCGACGACCGTTCCCTGCAGGCTGCCAATCCCACCCGAAAGCTGCGTTCCGCCGATGGCGACCGCTGTGATCGCATCAAGCTCGAACAGCAGCCCGACATTGGGATCGCCGGACACGATGCGCCCCGCCAGGAAAATGCCGGCCGCACAGGCAAACAAGGAGCTGGCAACATAGGCGAGCATGATGTTTCGCCTGGCCGGAATACCAAAGTTGCGGGCGGCGTCATCCATTCCCGCGGCGACACCGCCGCCGATGGCAAAGAGATGGACGCCATACCGAGTACCGTAAAGAAGCTTCCACGCGACAACGAGGGTAACGATGCCCCAGATGAGCGGCATCTGGATGCCGAACAGACTTCCTTCGACAGACCATCGCACGACATCGGGCACCGTTCCGCCGGAAACCGGCCGCAGAACGCGTGTAATTCCAAGCACAATGTACTGCATCGAAAGCGTCGCGATGATCGGATGGACGTTGAGGCGGGTTACGCACCATCCATTTAGAAGGCCGATTAGCGCTGCAAGCAACAACACGGCAGGAATAACCACATAGGCCGGCCCTCCGAATGCCAAAACCGCTGTCGTAAAACTGATCACGGAGCCGACAGAAAGATCCAGACCGCCGATCAGTACAACCAACATCTGGCCAACCGCGGTGATCAATAGCGGCATCGCCTGCGCAACAAGGTTGAGCGCGTTGCCGCTGGTGGCAAATTGGTCGGTGGCGAAAGCGAGCCAGCATGCGATCGTCAATGCCAGCAGTGCGGGCAAGAGCCAGAGCCCCTGGCGATGGCCACGGTTCCCGAAAAGTCTGAGCAGGCGCGAGTTGGCTGTGAGGTTCATTTCTATCTCCTCCCGTTCATGCGCTGAGCGCAGCGTCGAGAATGCCGTGTTCTGTGGCGTCCGCGGCTGGCATCTCGGCAACGACGGTATTGCCGTGTACAACGCAGATGCGGTCGCAAAGGCCTATGAGTTCAAGCGTTTCGCGCGAGAGAACGAGCACCGCCCCGCCCTGATTGGCGAACGCGCGAAGCAATTTATAGATTTCGGACTTCGCGCCGATGTCGACGCCGCGTGTCGGCTCCTCAATCAGCAGGACATCCATTTTGGCGGCGAGATATCGCCCGAGAAGCACCTTCTGCTGATTGCCGCCCGACAGGGAGCCAACGGTCGCGCCGGGACCTGCCGACTTGATATTCATGCCGCGCATCATTGCCGCAACGACGTCTTTGTAGGACTGCACGATCGAGAATTCGCTGCGGGCGGCATGAAGCGACATCGAGAGATTGTGTTCGATGGGAAGTCCGAGAAAGAGACCCTCATCCTTTCTGTCCTCGGGAACGAAGCCTACTCCGATCCGCTGCATCATCCGTATGCTTCGCTTCGCACGCATCGGCAGACGGATCACGTGGCCGCTCATGACGGCTGTGCCGCTGAACGGCTGGAACTCGCCTACCAGTGATCGCAGGATCTTTTGCTGGCCTTGGCCCTCAAGGCCGGCAAGTGCAACGATCTCTCCCTTGCAAACCGACAGAGAGAAAGGTTTCGCGCGCACATCGATCTTGATGTCGGCGAGCTCGATGGCGACTTTGCCCGCCATTTGCGAGCGGTGGGGGAACAGATCGCTCAGCTCTCGACCGACCATCATTGCGATCAGCGAGGACGGCGTCATCTCCGACAGCCGTCGTGTGCCGACAAATCGGCCATCCTTCAGGACC
>NZ_JAELTU010000286.1 GCF_016429015.1 Rhizobium sp. ASV20 | reverse complement strand
GGCTCGGGCATGTGCAGACTTCGCCCTGGTTGAGGGCAAACATCGCAAAGCCTTCCAGCGCCTTGTCGAAGAAATCATCGTCCTCGGCGGCCACATCGGCAAAGAAGATGTTCGGCGACTTGCCGCCGAGCTCGAGCGTAACCGGGATCAGGTTCTGGCTTGCATACTGCATGATAAGCCGGCCGGTCGTCGTCTCGCCGGTAAAGGCAATCTTTGCGATGCGCGGGCTGGTCGCGAGCGGCTTGCCCGCCTCCAGACCAAAACCGTTGACAATGTTGAGGACACCCGGAGGCAGAAGATCGCCGACCAGTTCTGCCCAAACCAAAAGAGAAGCAGGGGTCTGCTCTGCCGGCTTGATAACGACGCAATTGCCGGCGGCAAGTGCAGGCGCAAGTTTCCAGGCTGCCATCAGGATCGGGAAATTCCAAGGAATGATCTGGCCGACGACGCCGAGCGGCTCATGGAAGTGGTAGGCGACGGTATCGTGGTCGATCTCACCGATCGAGCCCTCCTGCGCACGGATGCAGGACGCGAAATAGCGGAAGTGGTCGATGGCGAGCGGAATATCGGCTGCCATGGTCTCACGGATCGGCTTGCCATTGTCCCAGCTTTCCGCCTGCGCCAGGATCTCCAGCTTGTCCTCCATGCGCTGCGCGATCTTCATCAGGATGTTGGAGCGCTCGGTGGTCGAGGTCTTGCCCCATTTGTCCCTTGCCGCATGGGCAGCATCGAGAGCGGCGTTGATATCCTTCTCATCGGAGCGCGGTATCTCGCAGATCTTGCCGCCGGTGATCGGCGTCAGATTGTCGAAATATTTCCCTGCTATCGGCTCACGCCACTCGCCACCGATATAGTTGCCGTATTTCAGCTTGAACGGAGATTCGACGATCTTTTGATGCAGCATGCCATCCTCCCTTGGTCGGCCGGTCCGCCAGGCGAACCCAATGGGAGAAATCTGCGTCCGTCCTGTCGTAAACGATAGTGCCCCTGCGCGATGCTGCAGCGCACAGTGTCGCAACTCTGCGACAGCTGCGCCACGCAAGTGCAAATGGCCGAATGATCAGTGCAGATTGAGGCGCTTCATCTTGCGATGAAGTGTCGAGCGGCTCATGCCGAGCGCGGTTGCTGCCTGGGAGACATTGCCGTTGGCGCGAGAAAGCGCCCTTAGCAGCGCAGCGCGTTCTGCCTCCAGCAAATCCTCACCCGCCTCCCCCTGTTGCTCACGCAAAACGTCGGAGGCGGGAATTCCGGCTTCGATACGATAATCGTCCAGCTTCAATGCGAGACGTGCGGCCTTCGTTGCCCCAAGCACGAGATCATTGCGGTCGACGGCGAGAAGCGCCGAAGTGGACGCCGTATCCGTTGGAACCATAATGAAACGCGCGCCGGCAAAAGCACTCCTGAACAGGTTGAGCTCGATGCGCACCGCCGCATCACGAACAGTTTGCGACAGGATCGCCAGGGTCGCATCGTTGACGTCATCGCGGCAGGTGGAAATATCCAGCGCACCGGCCAGCTGTCCACGATGGTCCCGGATCGGGGCGGTCGTGCAGCTCAAGTCGATGTTGGCGCAAAGGAAATGCTGATCCCGGAAAATCGCCACGGCCCGATCATCCGCCAATGCAGTTCCGATGCCGTTCGTCCCGACGCTTGCCTCGGTCCAGACCGAACCTGTCCACAGACCGAGATCGCGAAACTCCTTGTCGTCGCCAGCTGCCCCGCGCCGCTGGAGCGCAATACCATCCCGGTCGGTCAGCAACAGGCAGCAACCAGCCTTGCCGACAGCGAGGAACAGACGATCCAATTCATTGGTAGCTTCGGCAATCAACCGCTCGGAACGCTCGACCGCGGCGGCAAATTCCTGTCCACTCAGTCGCATCGGAGAGCGTTTTTCTTCCGGAGCGAGACGATGCATCACCATGCAACGGCGCCAGGAAGCGGCAACAGGCGAACTCGCCGCGGCCGACTGCGCCGACGCATAGACCTGATCCGCATGCGCGGAATATTGATGCATCTGGCTCCTCCCACCGAACGCTAGGATAATTGTCGCTAAAAAAGCAGGCCAAGGCAATGCTTGATTGGTTCTTCGCCTGTTCGCAGCTTCAGGACAACGGCGCTTCCCCATGCCGAAGCCCGAGATTCCACGCTCCATCCCTTTCAGGCGGCTGTCAGAGTGTTGTTGTAACAACACGGAAACGACAGGACGGAGTTTGAGGCCCATTTTCATGAATGCCAGGTTCATTGGTGCGTATTTTGCCTGCAAGGGGACCTTGCCTTTTTGCCAGCATCCGGATTTGCCTCTATGAAGCAAACCCTGATCGGTACCGCCGACACCTGCCGTGCACGGCTGATCAACGGCTTTCGCCGTTTTTTTGAAACACCGCCACTCGCGCCCCCGACCAACCGTCCGCTCCTCGAGCGCCCCGTCGCTGTTCTCATCATCTTCCTCGTGCTGTCCCTGCTCGTCATGAAAACAGCGGACTACCCGCTCGGGGTTTGGATGAAGTCGTTTCCCGAGCAGCTGCGCGGAACAGCCCAGTGGATAAGCAGCTTCGGCACCGGCCTTCTCGTTCTGTCCTTCAGCGGCGCCGTTTTGATATTCGGCGTGCTCATGCCGGCGCACAGACTGCGCAAATCAGCCCGCACCGGCGCCGATCTCGTTGCGACCGCGGCCGCCTTCATCTTCCTGTCGGTTGCCGGCGGCGGCATCGTCGATTCGCTCCTCAAGAACTCCATCGGCCGCGCCCGCCCCGAACTTCTGGACACGAACGGCGCCTTTTCCTTCCGGCCTTTCGCCTTCCATGCGGACTTCGCATCGTTCCCATCCGGGCACTCGGCAACGGCTGGCGCGATGGCAATGTCGCTGGCGCTCGTTTTCCCGCGTCTGCGCCCCGTCTTCATTTCGGCCGGCGTACTGATCTGCCTGTCACGGCAGTGGGTGGGCGCCCATTGGGCGAGCGATACGCTCATGGGCTGGGGTGTCGGCGTGGCGTTTGCCCTGGCGCTGGCTCATGCCTTTGCCCGTCGCAGATTGCTCTTCACCTACTCCGCCGATGGACATCTGTGCCCGGGAGAGCGGTATAAGGCCGTCTTGATGATCTTGCGGGTGCTGCTGCGCCGCAGGCTGACGAAGAATACAAAAGAGCCGAAGACACGCGCATTGAAGCCAAGTCTTCCCTCGCGGGTGCTGGAAACACAGCCCTGATCAATCGCGGGTCATCATCCCTCGCATTCCGCCGTTCTGACGAAAAGCCCATCATCCGGGCGTTGACGCGCTGAGATGACCAACAAAACGCGCGGCCAAGCTCTCCGCCAAAGACCTTAATGCTAGATGGCGCGATCTCATGAAATCGCCTTTCCGATTGAAATAAAATTTCTTGCGCGGGCTTCGACGGATTTGCCGATCTGCCTCGTTCAAGCACTGAAGGGATAACAATCAGTTTCTTCAGGAAGAGAGTACATCATGAAAAAGCTCACTTTGCTCGCCTTGGCAGCAGCAGCCTGCTTTGCCGCCATTTCACCGGCCGAAGCCCGTGACGGATGCGGCGTAGGTTTCCACCGTAATCCATATGGCTATTGCCGCCCGAACGGACGGCCTGTCGTTGTCGTACCCGCGGGCCCGGCGGTCGGCATCTTCTATCCTGGCCGTGGCTATTGGGACGGCCATCGCTACTGGGTGCACCGTGAACACTGGCATGGTGGCTGGCGCTACCGCTAAGACGTCACGGTCAACCCGATCCTCCTGATCGGCATTAGACGGGATCCGTCTTGCAGGACCTGCAGACCAGCGTTGCCTTGCACGCGTTGGTCTGCAATTGACGCGCGGTTCGCAACCGGGCAAAGCTGTCGTCCGAACAGGCGATAACAAGCATGAACGACAGCAACGACATCGATCATCATGGCCCCATCATCGTGTTCGATGCCATGTGCGTCTTATGCTCGGCCAATGCACAATTCGTGCTGAGGCACGACCACAGGGGCCGCTTCCGCCTCGCCTCGATGCAGAACGAAACGGGCGCTGAACTCTATCGACGTTGCGGTATCGATCCTGCAAATCCGGATAGTATGATCATCGTGGATGGCGCGACAGTGCTGCGGGACAGCGACGCCGTACTTTCGATCTATGCGGGCCTCGGCTGGCCCTGGAAGGCACTCTCCCTCCTGCGCCTGGTTCCCCGCGCGCTGCGGGATCCCGCCTATCGCTGGCTGGCTCGCAATCGCTACCGCTTCTTTGGCCAACGCGAAACATGCTGGCTGCCGAGCCCGGAACAGGCGGAACGCATCCTTTGAAGAAGGTTCTCGTTCTTGGAGGTTATGGCGGTTTCGGTTCCCGCCTCTCGCGAAGACTGGCCGGTGACGGCTTTCAGGTTCTGGTCGCCGGCAGAAACCACCGCACGGCCGAAACGCTTGCTCACCAGTTGCCACACGCGATCGGACTGGGCGCCGACCGCAATGGTGATCTCGCGCCGATCTTGAAGGAGCATGAGCCCTTTCTCCTCATCGATGCCGCCGGTCCCTTTCAACAGAGCGACCATCGCGTCGCTCAAGCTTGCATTGCGGCGGGTGTCCACTATGTCGACCTCGCCGATGCCCGCGATTTCGTTGGCGCGATCAGCGCACTGAACGACCAGGCTCATGCTGCAGGCGTCACAATCATTTCCGGCGCATCGAGCGTCCCTGCCCTGTCCGGTGCGGTCGTCGCCGAACTTACCTGCGACATGAGTGAGGTCCGCTCCATCGAGATGTCGATCAGCGCCTCCAACCGCGCAACTGCGGGGGCATCGGTCGCCTCGGCGATCCTCAGCTATGTCGGCAAGCCGGTGCGGCTTTGGCGCGGCCGACGTTGGCAGGAAATGACCGGCTGGCACATGCTGAAATGTGAAAGCTATACCCTCGCCGGCAAGCGCGATTTGCGGCGACTGGTCGCGCTTGCCGACGTGCCGGATCATGACCTCCTGGTTGATGATGCGAAAGGCAAGCCAAGCGTCATCTTCCGGGCAGGGCCTGAGTTTGCCTTCCAGACGCTGGCGCTTTGGCTGCTGTCCTGGCCAGTGGTTTGGGGTTGGCTGCCCTCGCTAAAAAAAGTCAGCCGCGCTCTGCGGCCTCTTCAAGACCTGACCGCGCGGTTCGGCACGACGCGATCCGCCATGACTTTGAGAGTGAAGGGAATTTCGAAAGAGACGATGTCGAACCGCCGCTGGACGCTCATCGCCGAAGACGGTGACGGCGTGGAAATCCCGACGCTACCCGCCCAGCTATTAGCTCGCGCCTTGGGCGATGAACGCCTTCCGCGCGGTGCCTATCATGCTGGCGGTCTGCTGCACCTCGCCCAATTCCAAGACTTGTTTCGGGGCTTGGCCATCAACCAGGAAGTCAGCGAAAAAACCTATAAACCGCTCTATCAGCGCGTGATGGGCGCCAGCTTTGCGCGCCTATCCGAACCGGTCCGGACCATGCACGCGGTCTTTGGGG
>NZ_JAELTU010000285.1 GCF_016429015.1 Rhizobium sp. ASV20 | reverse complement strand
AAGAGGAGAGAAGAGAAAGAGAGCTTGAGAAATGGGTTTCAAAGTTGCAGTAGCGGGCGCGACCGGGAATGTCGGCCGTGAAATGCTCAACATCCTGTCCGAACGCGGCTTTCCGGCCGATGAGGTCGTCGCGCTCGCATCCGCCCGCTCGCAGGGAACCGAAGTTTCCTTCGGCGACCGGACGCTGAAGGTTGCCAATCTTGAGAATTATGACTTCTCCAGCACCGACATCTGCCTGATGTCGGCGGGCGGCGAAGTCTCCAAGAAGTTCTCGCCGAAGATCGGTGCCCAGGGCTGCGTCGTCATCGACAACTCTTCCGCCTGGCGCTACGACGCCGACGTGCCGCTGATCGTGCCGGAAGTGAATCCGGATGCGATCACGCAGTTCACCAAGCGCAACATCATCGCCAACCCGAATTGCTCGACCGCGCAGCTCGTCGTCGCGCTGAAGCCGCTGCATGATTTCGCCAAGATCAAGCGCGTCGTCGTCTCGACCTACCAGTCGGTCTCCGGCGCCGGCAAGGATGGCATGGACGAACTGTTCAATCAGACCCGCGCCGTCTTCGTCGCCGATCCGATCGAGAACAAGAAGTTCACCAAGCGTATCGCCTTCAACGTCATCCCGCATATCGATAGCTTCATGGAAGACGGCTACACCAAGGAAGAGTGGAAGGTACTGGCCGAAACCAAGAAGATGCTCGACCCGAAGATCAAGGTCACCTGCACGGCCGTGCGCGTACCGGTCTTCATCGGCCATTCCGAATCGGTCAATATCGAGTTCGAAAACGAGATCACTGCCGATCAGGCCCGCGATATCCTGCGCGAAGCACCGGGCTGCCTTGTCATCGACAAGCACGAAAACGGCGGCTACATCACGCCTTACGAATCTGCCGGCGAGGACGCGACCTATATTTCGCGTATCCGTGAAGATGCGACCGTCGAGAACGGTCTCAACATGTGGGTCGTCTCCGACAATCTGCGCAAGGGCGCTGCTCTCAACGCCATCCAGATCGCCGAACTTCTCGTCAATCGCGGCCTGATCAAGCCGCGCAAGCAGGCTGCATAAGTATTTCTAAACCAATTTACGGTTTATAAACCTTGTTTAGCTAAGCAAGACTATATGGAAGCCTCGCCATTTCGGATCGAAAGGCGGGGCTTTTTTTGCAAATACATTTGGCGGTTGTTTCACGTGAAGCAAAAATATTGATCGCTAAAATGTGATAATGACATGACGGTCGGATACTGGCATGGTCCAGCGATGACTAGACCGCGCATGAGCCTGAAGATTGGCGGGTTTATGCGCCTTCCAAAACAGTTACCGCGTTCGCAGCGCGGTAAGAATTCGGGGACATTGAATGCGCATCACAAAGTCTGGAATGGCAGCTCTCGTCGCGGGCGGGTTGCTGCTCGCCTTGCCGATTACGGCAAACGCTGCATCTTGCGGCAACACATCTGCCGGTTTCGAGAATTGGGTGCAGGAATTCAAGCGCGAAGCGCAGGGACAGGGCGTCAGCCCCTCCGTCCTCGACAAGGCTTTCGCCAACGTTCACTACAACCAGCCCACCATCCGCGCCGACCGCGGACAGAAGAGCTTCAAGCTTTCCTTCGAAGAATTCATGAAGAAGCGTGGCGGCCAGACGATCATCAATCGCGGCAAGAGCATGAAGCAGGCCAATGCCGCGCTGTTTGCCAAGATCGAGAAGCGCTTCGGCGTCCCCGCCGGCCCGATCATCGCGATCTGGGGCATGGAAACCGGCTTCGGCAGCTACATGGGCGACCAGCATACGCTTTCTGCGGTCTCAACCCTTGCTTATGACTGCCGTCGTTCCGCATTCTTTACCGAGCAGCTCTATGCCGCCCTGAAGCTTGTGGGCGAAGGCTATCTCAGCCCGTCGGCACGCGGCGCGGCTCATGGCGAAATCGGCCAGACACAGTTCATGCCCAAGAACGTCGTCCTCTACGGCATCGATGAAGATGGAAACGGCAGGGTTGATCTCGTGGGATCGCGCGCCGACGCATTGGCCTCGACGGCTAACTTCCTGCGCGGCCATGGATGGCAGCCCGGCGCCGGCTATCAGCCCGGAGAGCCGAACTTCTCCGCCATTGCAGGCTGGAATGACGCCAAGGTCTATCAGCAGGCAATCGCTTATATCGGTCAGCAGATCGACGGCAGATAAGCACAGCACATGAATCGAAAAAGGCGCTGCGACCGGATGGTCTGCAGCGCCTTTTCTTTTGATCCAACTCCATCCACCGGATGTGGAGGCGGCCTCAGATCTCCGGTCGGATGAAATCCTTGGTATTCGGGTCCATGACCCATAGTTCGCCGGTCGAAATATCGAACCATGCACCGTGCAGGTTCAACTTGCCCTCTTCCTCGCGCGCCTTGATTTCCGGAAAGCTGCGAAGATTGTTCAGCGAGTTGCGGATCGAAATGCGCTCCAGCGCCGTCTGACGTTCGGTCTGGGTCATGATGTCGTTACTCTGGATCTGCTCGGCGGCAGGCTTCAGCAGCGCCATCCATCGGCCGATGAAATCGCCCGGCGACAGCGGTTCGGCATTCGGATCGAGTGCAGCGCGGATACCGCCGCAACGGCCATGCCCCATCACGACGATGTCGGAGACCTTCAGCGACAAAACCGCGAATTCGAGCGCTGCCGAGGTCGCATGGAAATTGCTGTCCGGCTCATAGGGCGGCACCATATTGGCGACGTTTCGGATGACGAACAGCTCTCCCGGTCCTGCATCGAAGATGATCTCCGGCGCCGAGCGGGAGTCACTACAGGCAATCACGAGCGTCGACGGATTTTGACCGAGCTCCGCCAGAGTGCGATAGCGCTCGCGCTCATCGACGTAACGCCCGCTCATGAAGTTGCGATAGCCGTTCAGAAGGGTGTCGGGAAAGCTTTGCATGATATTGAATTACAGCGCACCGGGATCGATGGCAACTGCTGCGCTGCAAAAAGCGTTAACCGCTGCGAAACCTTATTTTTTTCGCCGCTGTGCCGGGTGCATGAGATGCCGCAACTGCACCATTGCCATCGGCGTTGAAAGGCTCGCTGAATCGACGGCAAGCGTCAGTTCGTTGCTGCCGCGTTTGACGGCGCGTGCGAGCACTTCATAGACGCTTGCGGTCGTTAGTTGCAGTGCCCGTTCTTCATCCATGCCGGATAGCAGACGCGACAGGAACAAGGCACACAGCAGATCACCGAGCCCGTTTGGCGCACCTTCTATACTGCGATGTTCGGCAAGCAGCGCGTTTCGGCCGCTGAGATAGAGGTTTCCGATGCCGCCGGCCATCATCGGCACCGCCGACGTCACCAGCATGCGCGAAGGGCCAAGCGCAAGCGCCGCCTCCATGATGGCATTATTGTCCTCGAGCGGCGCACCGGCGAGCCAGGCAAGCTCATAGCGGTTCGGTGTTGCCAGCGAGGCGAGCGGAATAAGATGGTCGCGGATCGCCTCTGCCGTGGCAACCGGCACATACAGCCCGCCGGCATCGCCGATCACCGGATCACAGGCATAAAGAACGTCCGGATTTTTCTCGCGCAGGGCTTTCACCAGCTTGGCGACGGAATGCGCCTGAGCGGCATTGCCGAAATATCCCGATAGCACGGCTTTGACTTCGGAAAGCCAGGGAGCGGCAATGAGATCGTCGATCGCATGATCGAATTCCACCTCGTTGAAGGTCAGCCGCGTCGAACGGCCATGACCGGGATGCCATGGCAGAACAATGGTGGGCAGCGCCCAGACGGGGTGGCCGAGTGTTTCAAGCGCAAAGACCGCGGCGCGATTGCCAACGGATCCACGGACGACATGACTGGAGATGACGATAACGGCGCCGGCCGACACTTGCGACATGATGCTTGCTTTCAAGTTCAGAGCTTCAACTGCAATCAGGCCGTTGATGGTCCCTTTGGCGGCACTCTGTCAACGGCACTTCACAGAGTCATGAAAACCTCTGTTGACGAACTGATTCCATCAATTTCTCGTCGACGATAGGAGCTTTTTGCCGGGATCGCGCATTCCGGCAAGTTTTTTAAAAAAACGGGCCAAAATCAGTCCGAAACCATCCAAATTCGCAATCTTTTTGCCAGTTTTTTCGCTAAACGTTCTGATATTGTGGTCAAAATTCGAAAATCGGGAGGAATTCCATGGCGCCCAAGACCAATCCGAAACGGGAAAAACAGATCGAAGCGGCACAAAAAATTGCCGCAGCGGCAGGCGGGGTTTACCTCGATCCTGAAATCCTGTTCGGCCGGGCAAGCAATGATGACATGGGGCGTTACAGCCCGGAAATGCTGGCTCTTGCCGCCGCACATGCGGCCCAGGAACTGGCAGCCTGGAGCAAGACGGCTCCGCGTGTCAGCATCGAGCAGGTGGCCAACATCGAGCCCGATGGCGTCGCCGTATCGATCCTCTCGATCACCGACCACAACATGCCTTTCCTCTATGAATCGATCATGGGAGAGGTCAGCAGCACCTACCGCGATCTCTACATGGCGGTGCACCCGATCCTCGTCATGAAGGACGGCAAGACGGCAAGCCTCTACTCTGCCGACCATTCGAGCGATCCGGCCAATCGGGTCAGCCACATCCAGCTTCACTTGTCGCCGCTGACGGCAGCGCAGGCAACGGACCTGATCAAGCGGGTGCAGACGGTGCTCGATCAGACGCATCTCGTCGTTTCCGGCTGGAAGCCGATGCTGTCGCGCCTCGATACCGTCATTTCCGAGCTTTCCACCTATGAGGCGGCAGGACGCCGCAAGAGCGACCGCGACGAGGCGCTTGCCTTCCTTGCCTGGCTGCGCGATGGCAACTTCACCTTCCTCGGCATGCGCGAATATGTCTATTCGGGCAAGGGCGCCAACGCGACGATCGAGCGCGACCGCGGCGCCGGCCTCGGCATCCTCTCCAATCCGGATGTCCGCGTGTTGCGGCAGGGCAAGGACGCCGTCACCACGACGCCGGAAATCCTCGCCTTCCTCAACGGTCCGGATTTCCTGATCGTCACCAAGGCCAACGTCAAGTCGATCGTGCATCGCCGCGCCTATATGGATTATGTCGGCATCAAGCGCTTCGATGCGGAAGGCAACGTCACCGGCGAGCTGCGCATCGTCGGCCTCTTCACCTCGACCGCATACACCAGCGCTGCCGCCGAAGTGCCGCTGCTGCGCTCGAAAGTACAGAAGGTCAAGGACCACTTCGGCTTCGACCCGACAAGCCATTCCGGCCGCATGCTCGACAACACGCTGGAATCCTATCCGCGCGACGATCTTTTCCAGATCGATACGACGCTGCTCGCAAACTTTGCCGAACAGATCAACGATCTGACAGACCGGCCGCGTGTGCGCGCACTGCCGCGCATCGACCATTTCGACCGCTTCGTCTCCGTCATCGTCTATGTCCCGCGTGAGGAATATGATTCCGTCGTCCGCGAGAAAATCGGCAACTATCTGAAAACGGTCTATGACGGTCGCGTCTCC
>NZ_JAELTU010000284.1 GCF_016429015.1 Rhizobium sp. ASV20 | reverse complement strand
CCAGAAGGTGGTGCCCCAAGCCCGGTTCAGCTCCCCGATGGTGCCATATCGAGCGGCAAGCCATCCGCGGAAGGCGTGGAGCGCTCCTCTGGAATAGCTATGGATCGTATCGTGATCGCCATACTCATTGTCGGTCTGCCAGGCATGGACGAAAGGATGTTCGCCGTAGCGCTGCACGACCGCCTCGGTGATACGTGCGGCCTCCAGACGATAGCGCTGGCTGGAGAAGCAGTAGTGCCGCCGCGCGCCGAATTTGCGGACGACACCGCGCGCGTCGACAGGAAGAATATCGGGATAGCGGTCCACCAGCCATTTTGGAGGCGCGGCCGTCGGTGTGCCGATGATAACCTTCAATCCCGCCTTGCCGAGCACCTCGACAGCCTCGTCAAACCACTCCCAATGAAAGACGCCGGATTGCGGCTCGATACGCGACCAGGCAAACTCACCGATGCGCACCCAGGCAAGCCCAAGCTCGACCATGCGAGCGGCGTCCTCATCCCATTTCGCCCGTGGCCATTGCTCCGGATAGTAGCAGACGCCAAGCTCCAGCATGCCGGCATCCTGCCGGCTTGCGTCGAAATTGTTCTGTCTGGCGAGCGGCTTGTGCACTGTCTTGTCCTTCATCATTCAAGTCGCCGAACGTCGGGCATTACCCGTGTCGCAGTCGAAATTTAAACGTTTATATCGCCGCGGGTAGGAATGCGGCATGATCTCTGAGGCGAGGTGGAAGCTTAGCGACCCGGCAAATGGGACAGGGTCTCGTCCAACGCATCGAGGAACCTGTCGCAATCCTCCGCACTGAAGGGCGCCGGCGGCTTCACCTTCAGCACGTTATGGTGCGGACCTTCGCTGCTGAGCAGGATGCGATGCTTGCGCTTCATCTCCGCGATCACGAAGTCCAGCTCCGCGGCAGCGGGCTCCAGCGTCTTGCGGTCACGCACCAGTTCCACGCCGTTGAAGAGGCCGTGGCCGCGCACATCGCCGATGATCTCATGGCGTGCCGCCAATGCCCGAACGCCATCCATCAATCGGTCGCCAACGACCCTGCAATGGTGCATCAGCCGCTCGTCGCGGATGACGTCGAGAACCGCGAGGCCGATCTCTGCGGAGACGGGATTACCGCCGAAAGTGTTGAAATACTCCATGCCGTTGGCGAAGGAGGCGGCAATGGCTTCCGTCGTCACGACGGCTGCCATCGGGTGTCCGTTACCGATCGGCTTGCCCATGGTGACGATGTCGGGCACCACGCCCTGCAATTCGTGCGCCCACATATGGCTGCCGACGCGACCGAAGCCCACCTGGACTTCGTCGGCCAGGCAAAGACCGCCCGCTTCTCGAACATGGGCATAGGCTTGCCTCAGATAATTGTCCGGAATGGTCAACTGTCCGCCAGTGCCAAGAATGCCTTCGCTGAAGAAGAGGGCCGGACGACGCCCCTCCACAGCAAGAGCGGCAACCTGGTTACGCACGTCCTCTGCATATTTGCTGCCGGCATCCGCATCGCCATAGCGGAACCGGCCGCGATAGAGATCCGGCATCTCCGCGACACGGACATGGCGCGGGCGCCCCTCTCCACCCTTGCCCGCAAATTTGTAGGGGCTGACGTCGATCAGGCTCGAGAGATGGCCGTGATAGGCATGATCGACGGTGATGAGATCGCGGTGGCCGGTATAGGCACGCGCAAGCCGGATCGCGAGATCGTTTGCTTCGCTGCCGGAATTGACGAAGAAGCAGACATCGAGCGGATCGGGAAACAGGCTCGTCAGACGGCGGGAATATTCCACCAGCGAGTCGTGCAGATAGCGCGAGTTCGTGTTGAGCTTGCCGATCTGCGCCTGTGCCGCCTTAACCACGCGGGGATGGCAATGGCCGACGTGGCAGACGTTGTTGACCATATCGAGCCAGCGCGTGCCCTCTTCGTCGATCAGATAGGCGCCCTCGCCACCGACGATTTTCAGCGGCGTTGCGGAATAGGCGATGCTGAGCGAACGGCCGATGCGGCGGTGACGCTCGCGCACCAGAAAATCCTTATCCCGCGCAACGACGACCGATGCCGGCGTAGAAAAGCCGAAGACGACGCTTGGATCGGGGCTTATCGCCCGCCATACCTGCCATTGATCGCGCACGCCGACACCGTGCATCTGCGCGCCGAGGCCGAGATGGTCCGTGACGATCTGAAAATGCAAATGGGGAGACCAGTTGCCGTTCTCCGAGGCCTCGCCGAGGGTGCAGAAAGCCTCGCCCTTGGCGATTGCCTGCCCCACCGCGAGTTTGGCTACACCTTCGCGAGAAAGATGACCATAGAGGCTCCAGAACACATCGCCTTCATTCGTGCGATGTTCAAGCAGTACAGTGGGGCCGAAGCCGAACGCGACCGCATCGTCGTAAATGAAGGCAACTGTCCCGGCAAACGGCGCGTGCACCGGCTCCTTGGCCCGCCCGAAAAGATCTATGCCGAGATGAATGCTTCGGCGCTGACCAGCCTTCGGCATCCGATAGGCATCACCCTTGTAGATGTTGCGATCTTCTCCGTAGAGACCGATCGCAAAATCGGCCCCAGCCTGCTCGGCGCGCTCCTCGATCAAGCGGGCCGCACCGGCGGCATCGAGTGACGCCCAGCGATCTGCATCCGGTCCCGCCGCGGTGAAATCGAGCGCCAGAACCTTCTGTGTTGTAAGCGACGGCCTGAAGACCCCGGCGAAGTCATGGGCGTTCCGCTCCAGCCAGCGCTCGATGCGAGCGCTTTGCGGAATTGGATCGAAGCCACAAGCATCGCGGATGCGGGCAACCGCCAAGGAACGGTTCTCACGCTGGAGACGCTGCAGCTCACGCCAGACGTCTTCCTGACTGACTAGCAGATAGGTGTTTTCAGGATTCTCGCGGATTTGCTTTGCCGCCATGCACATGCTGACAGCATAGCGCGTGCAGGTAAGATCGAAGACCAACTCGGCTTCGGTCTCGCTGATCGGATTGACGGCATGATAGGCGCCGGCGAGGCGACCGATCGTATCGACCGGATCTTCGGTACCGATCAGCGCATAGGCGCCGGCAACAGCTATTTCGATGACCCGCCAGGTCTCGACCATATCGCCGAAATCAAGCAGGCCGCTGACGGCGCCGGTCTCATCGAGCAGGACATTGTAGTCGTTGGCATCGTTATGGATGACCTGGCGCGGGCATTGCCCCAGTCGCGGCAGTATCTCGCCCGCGAAACGCTGAAGGATAGCTCCAACGGTTTTGCGCTCTTCCGCATCCGTAATAAAATCGAGACTTTCCAGATGCATATCGGCGCGACCTATATCCCAGGCATAGGTCCGCTTGGCGCCGGGATGGCTGAAGCTTTCGAGGCTCCGATCCATCTCGCCAAGCAGACGACCGAGTGTGACGACGCTTTGCGTGCCCAGCGCTAGGGATTTCGACCAGACGCTACCGTTCAGCCACGTCAGCAGGCGCGCGGTACGCTTGCCGCGCAGCTCTGCGGCAATTGCCGTCGCACCGTTTGCATCCGCCAGCGCGCGCGAAACGGGAAGCTGCGGCGCCACGCGCGCCAGATGATCGAGCACGGCAATCTGCATTTCCAGATCGTTGGCATCGCCGGGCGCGTGCAGCTTGAGAAGAAAGCGAGTTCCGTCTTCCGCTTCAACGCAATAATTGAGGTCGTGTTCGCCCGGCAGAGCGGTGACCTTGCCCGAGACGCCATAGCTGTCGCGGAGCAGTGCATCGATCGCCTGGATCTCGCTGTCATGCTGGCTGTTCGCGTCGGTCATTGCCAAACTCTTTCCCTTACCAAGATATTGTTTTGCCGTCGTAGGCACGGAAACTGCCGGTGTCGGCCATCGTCGTCGTGTCGATCAGGTGCTTCAGCCCCTGCGCGCTCTGCTCGATATCGATGACCGCGTCCGGACCGCCCATGTCGGTGCGGATCCAGCCGGGATGCAGCGATATGACCGCGATATCGTCGCACCGAAGATCCTGCGCGAGCTTCACCGTCGCCATGTTCAATGCGGCTTTCGAGCAGCGATAGGCATAGTCGCCGTCGTCATCATCCAGCGTGCCCTCCGCAAGCGATCCGGCACGGCTGCTGATATTGACCAGCAACTTGCGTCGCCCGAGGCAGAGATTCTCCCTAAGAGCCTGGGCCACCAGCAACGGCGCGAGCGCGTTGATCCGCATGACCTCCATGAAGTCATCCGTCCGCAGCGACGCGAGCCCACCAGTGTCGCCGCGAACCGCGGCATTGTTGATCACGATGTCGATCGTCGTGCCCTTGAGCATTTTTCCGAGCGTTTCGATCGACGCTGCATCGTCGACGTCGAGTGGATAGAACAGCATGGAAGCCATCGCCTCCGGCAGCTCCCGGCGTGCACAAGCCAATACGCGCCAGCCTTCAACGGCATAAAGTTCAGCGAGCATTCGGCCGAGACCACGCGAAGCGCCGGTTATCAGAACCGTACCCGGCTCCCGTACACGCGATAGGCTATTAGCGGTGCTTGACGTCATACTTCTTCTCGATGAGGCTCACGAAACTTGCAGCTGCAAGCGTCAGCAGGATGTAGAGAACCGCTGCGGAGTTATAGGGCGCAAAGGGCAGGAAACTTGCAGATTGAAACTCTCGCATACGCTGGGTGATATCGCGGATCGAAAGGATCGACAGGAGCGACGTGTCCTTCAAGATGGCGATAAGTTCGTTGCCAAGCGGCGGAATGATGATGCGGAATGCCTGCGGGATGATAACCAACCGGGCAGTCTGCCAACGGTTGAGTCCGATGCTTGCCGCAGCTTCTATCTGACCGACGGGAATGGCATTGATGCCGGAGCGGAAAATCTCAGCGAGATAGGCCGAATAGGCCAGAGCCATGGCGACGATGCCGCGCATCAGATTCGGAGGATCGAATACGCCCTGGGTCGCATCCTTCAAAGCACCGCTCAACGGAAGGCCGACATAGAGAACGATGACCAGCATGGGGATGCCGCGGATCGTATCGACGATGAACTCGGAACCGATGGACAATGGATGGCGGCGGTGGAGAAACCCACCGAGGGTCAGGAGGCCAATCACAATGGCGACAACCGAGAAGGTGATGCCCGCGGCGCGATCACGATCGTTCAATGCCTGGGTGCGCCAGATAACCGGCCAGTCGGACGGGACGGACGCCTCCGGCAGCAATGCGCCACTGACATCCTGCTTCTTGCCGACTGCCTCGATGGCTTGCGGAGGGGCGACGAAAGTCCTGAGCGGTGTTTCCGCCTTCGGCGCACCTTCGTATTGGCCGAAGCGCACTGCGCTGATCAGGCCCGATGGCGTGTTGGTGACGATGCCGATCTTGCCGTCAAGCGTACCAGCCAGAACATAATTGTCACGCGGCTGCAGCAGGAACCAGGTGGAAAGAGCAGCAAGACCAAACGTCATCGCCACAAAGAAGATCAGGCTTGAACGCGTATAGCGAAGTTTTTGCAGACCAACCCAGATGAGCCCGAGGGCGGCAGCCAGAAGA
>NZ_JAELTU010000283.1 GCF_016429015.1 Rhizobium sp. ASV20 | reverse complement strand
CGGTGTTCAGTACGGCAGTCGTGTTGCCATTATAGGTCTTGTTGTTCGCCGTGATGCCGGTGATGTCAGAGATCGTCGCCTTGGTGATATCGGCCGTGGTCGTCGCCGTATCCAGGGCAAGCGTATAATTGCCGACATCTGCGCCGCTGAGCGACAGCCCGGAGATATTGACCGTCTTGCCGGCGCCGGCATTTTTGTCGGAGAACGTGCCGGTCGCGGTCGCAACCGTTAGCGTGTCGCCGGCGACGATGCCGGTGAAGCCCGCACCCGCGGTGTTCAGTACGGCAGTCGTGTTGCCATTATAGGTCTTGTTGTTCGCCGTGATGCCGGTGATGTCAGAGATCGTCGCCTTGGTGATATCGGCCGTGGTCGTCGCCGTATCCAGGGCAAGCGTATAGTTGCCGGCATCCGTACCGTTGAGCAGGAGGCCCGAGATCGTCACAGTCTTGCCGGTGCCGGCATTCCTGTCAGAGAAGGCGCCGGTGACGCCATTGCCGAGGGTCAAGCTGTCGCCCGCCGCCATGCCATTGAAGACCACACCGGAAGTGTTCAGCGTCGCGTTCGCATTGCCGTCATAGATCTTGTTGCCGGCCGTGATGCCTGAGATCGACGAGATCGTCGCTTTGGCAATGTCGACCGTGTCGGTGCCGCCGATCAGCGTATAGTTCGAGGCAAGGCCGCCATCACCATTGATGCTGTTACCCAGAGCCAGCGTGCCGAGCGACAGCACCTTGCCGGTGCCGACATTCTTGTCGGCCATGGAGCCCCCGCCGATCAGCGTCAGCGTCTCGCCATTGGCGAGATTGCTGAGCGAGAGACCTGGGGCTGCGACATTGGTTGTGCCGTTATAGGTGCTACTGCCCGAAAGGTTCAGCACGCGCTGCGAAATCGTCAGCGTGCCGCCATAATCGACATAGGCCGTGCGGGAGCCGTTCTCCGTCACCGAGACGATATCGGGGTCGGAATAGGTGTAGGTTCCGGCATTGGTCCTGCCCGTAATCGCGCTGCCCCAGGCAAGCGAGACATTGCCTGTGCCGAGGCCCGACAGCGTCGCGCCGGCGATCGTGGAATTGGCGTCGCCATAGATACGGCTGCCGTTGCCGATCTTGACATAGTCGTCATAGAACCCGCTGCTGAGCGAGCGCAGCATCATATAACCACCATTGGCGCCCGTCGTCGACTTGCCCCAGACGCTGGCGAAATCCCATCCGGCAGTGATGAAGGTGAAGGGGTCCAGCATCTCAGCCGTCGTCAGGCCGGTGATATTGCCGGATTGATTGTTGCCGTCCGAACCGATGCCGGTTGTGGTCCCGCTCGTCGATGTGTCCCAATAGGCGTGGCTGATCGTGCCGACATTTTGGCCGGCGAGACCGCCGACATTGCTGCTTCCGCTGACAGCACCCGTCGCATAGGCGTTGCTGATCGTGCCCCGGTTATAGCCGACGAGGCCGCCGATGGAGCTGAGCCCGCCGACCACACCGACCGCGCCCGTCGCATAGGCGTTGCTGATCGTGCCGCCGTTATAGCCGGCGATGCCGCCGATGGAGCTGCCCCCGTTGACCGTACCCGTGGCATAGGCATTGCTGATCGTACCGACATTTTGGCCGGCGATGCCGCCGACGGTGTTGTTCCCGCCGACCGCACCCGTCGCATAGGCGTTGCTGATCGTGCCGTCGTTTTCCCCGGCGATGCCGCCGACATAGGAGGCACCGTTGGCGATGCCCGTCGCATAGACGTTGCTGACCGTGCCCAGGTTCTGGCCGACGAGCCAGCCGACGTGGCTGTCCCCGCTGACCTCGCCGCCGGTGAATCCGATGTCGCGGATGGTGCCCATGGAATAGCCGATGAGACCCTCATACGCATCTGAGCCGCCAGCAATCGTCAGGTTCGCGACCGTGTGGCCGAGGCCCTCGAACGTGCCGGAGAAAAAACCGTCTTGCGAAATTCTGACAAAGTCGCCCGTGTTGAAGCCGGTCGCGTCGAGATTGCCGGCGAGCGCGTAATTAACGTCGGGGTTCATCAGGACGAAGAGCGCCAAATCCGAGTTGTTGTAGAGCAACTTATAGGCTTGCCCGTTGATCGCGAGCGTGCCGCCTTGGCTTGACGTCGCCGCCGAGCCATCGGCGTTGGCGAAGGTAACACCGCCCTTGAAGCCCGCCGGCGTCAGGCCGAACGAGAGATCGGTGACGGACGGCGTCGTCGTGTTCTGGTCGAAGCCCAGCCCAACGCCGCCTGCACCCTTGACTGTAATGGGCGCATTCACCGTCAGAGCGCCGGCGGCCACAAGCCCGACGCTGCCGCCGTTTTCGATGGTGATGGCATTCGCGACCGTGACCGGCGCGCCGGCGGCGGTCGTCCCTACGAAGAGCGTGTTGGCCGTATCGACCGCTTGATCGATGGTGAAGCTGGCACCGGTTGCGATGAACCCTTGGCCCGTGATGGCGTTGATGGCCGCGCTTGCCGTTGCATCGCCGCCGGCGGCGGTGATGGCGCTGGCCCGCGCGCTGCTTAAAGTGGCGCCGGCCTCGGCGGATGACAGCGTCGTCGCCGAGGTCGCAACGGTCAACGCATTGCCAAAGAGATTGAGGCCGGATTGGTTGGCCGCGCTTGTCGCCGTCATGAGCGTCGCGGAATTGGCCGCGCCGGTCGTTGCATTGGCGCTGGTATAGGCGACGAGCGAATTGCCCGCTGTGATCGAGCCCGCCGCGCCGAAGATGTAATAATAGCCGTTCGCGCCCGTCGTGGCCGAGCCGAAGCTCGTGCCATTGGCAAACGCCGTCACGGAGATAGCGCCATTGAGGCCCAAGCTCGCCGGCGTCCTGCTGCCATTGAAGACGCCCGCCGGCGTCAGGCCTACAGTCGTATAAGCACTGCCCGAGATCGCCTGCACCCCGTTCGGGAAGAAGCTGGTGAGATAGGGGTAAAGGCCCGATGTCACGGTGAACGCGCCGCCGAGGCGGGAAGCGGACGAGCCGTCCTGGAACTGCGCCGTCGTCAGGCCGGTCGCGCCCGAGGGGTCGGAGGTCTGGTTCGTGGTGTTGAAGCCCGTGGTGTTGATGTCGTAATAGGAATTGGTGACCGTGGCACCAGAACTCGAATAGCCCGCGAGGCCGCCAAGGCCGAAATAGGCGCTCCCGCTGACCGCACCCGTGGCATAGGCGTTGGTGATCGAGCCGCGGTTGTCGCCCACGAGGCCGCCAACGCCGGCGACATAGGCGTTCCCGATGGCCGCACCCGTGGCATAGGCGTTGGTGATCGAGCCGCCGTTGTAGCCCACGAGGCCGCCAACGTCGGAGTCACCATTGTGCGCGGTGGTCACGCGGGCCGCACCCGTGGCATAGGCGTTGCTGATCGAGCCGTTGTTGTAGCCCACGAGGCCGCCGACGTAGCCGTTAAACCCGCTGACCGCACCCGTCGCATAGGCGATGCTGATCGTGCCGTCGTTTTGCCCGACGAGGCCGCCGCCGCGCTCGCCGACCCCGCTGACCGCGCCCGTCGCATAGGCGTTGCTGATCGAGCCGGTGTTGTAGCCCACCAGGCCGCCGAAAGTGTCGGACGAGGTAGCGATATTGACGGACGGTCTAACCGCACCCGTCGCATAGGCGTTGCGGATCGAGCCGTCGTTTTCGCCGACGAGGCCACCGGCATATTCGTTCCCAATGACCGCACCCGTGGCATAGGCGTTGCTGATCGAGCCACCGGATTGATATCCGACGAGGCCGCCGACGTAGCTCAACCCACCGACCGTGGCTCCGGTGACGCCGATATCGCGGATGGTGCCGGTGGAATCGCCGATGAGACCGACATAATAGCTTCCGCCAGCCATATTGTCTGCGCTACCCGTGATCGTCAGGTTCGCGACCCTGTGGCCGAGGCCCTCGAACGTGCCGGAGAAAACACCCAGAACATAAATGTCGGAATTGCCGCCCGCGATGACGCCGGTCGTATAGCTGTTGCCGGTCGCGTCGAGATTTTGGGCGAGCGCGTAATTGCCGGCGAGGTTCAGCGCGCCATTGGTGCCGTCGAGATCGCTCATCGAATAGAGCAGCGTATAGGCCTGCCCGTTGATCTTCAGCACGCCGCCCTGATCGCTCGTCGCAGCCGTGCCATCGGCATTGACGTAGGTCAGCGATCCGGTGAAGCCGGAATTGGCCAGGCCGAAATCATAATCGCTCGCCTCGATATCGACGGTGCCCGCGCCTTTGACCGTCACCGGCGCGGCAAAGTGGACGATGCCGCCGGAGGAAAGCGCCAGCCCACCCGCGCCGAGCGTGACGGGGGCGTTGATGTTGATGTCCGAGGCCGCTGCAAGCGTCAGTTTGGTGGGCGCGTTCCAGGCAATCGGCGCGGCCACCGTGATGGTGCCCGCCTGCGGATTGGCCGCATCCGACGACGAGCCGGTTGTCACCATGACATTTGCGGTGGCGAGAGCATTGGTCAGCGTGGTGACATTGATGATGCTGTCATTGCCTGACCCGGTGAAGCCCCCCGTATCCGTCCCTGTCGAGATGGTGACGTTGTAGGGATCGAGCAGCAGATTGCCGAAGGAACCGTGGGGGGCTGTCAGATCGGTGAGGCCGGTATAGGAGAGCCGCGCCTTGCCGGAAACCTCGACCTCGCCGCCATTGCCCGAGAGCGCCCCACCCTTCGCCGTGATCGTGCCGGCAAAACGGGTGAGATCGTCGGACCATAAGACGACATTGCCGCCATTGCCCGTGCTGATCGCATCGGCATTGATGACCGTATTGGCATCGACTGTGAGCGTCTCGGCCCGCTGCAGCGCGCCTTTGCCCTGGCGCTCGCCGCCGATATTGACCGTGCCGCCGCCGGTCTTGCCAGAAGCATTGATCTTTGCATTCGCCAGCGTGATCTTGCGGCCCGTCACCTGAACCTTGCCGCCGCTGCCGTGCTTGCTGCTCGCGTCGACCTTGCCGGTGACAGCAACCTCGCCATCGCCGCCCGACAGCACGATGTCGCCGCTTCTGCCCGAGACACCCTTCGCCTCGATCGTGCCGGACATGTTGACCGCCTGACGCGCCATGTCCCTCGCCGCTGCCGCCGTCAGCTGCACCGTGCCGCCCTTGGCCGATATCCTGCCGCTATTCTCAACCAGCGCCTGATTGCCGCCAGCCTTGGTCGGCACCGCCACCTGCAGGAAACCGTCGCCCGACAGATCAAGCGTCGCCTGCTCGCCGGAGCCGAGTGCTGCCTTGCCCATCGGCACGGTAATCACACCGGAATTGGCGACCGTGCCGCCGATCAGCGCCATGTAGCCACCGCGGTTGATGGTGATCGCACCGGCGTTCGTTACCGGCGCCGACGCGCCATTGCCGGTGAAGGTCCGCTTGCCGGCCATGAAGTCGTCGTCGGAAATGCCGAGCGTCGAGGCGACGAAGGCGCCGGTGTTGACGGTCCCGGTTTTGGTAATGGCAATGCCGTTCGGATTGATCAGGTAGACCTGGCCATTGGCATTGATCTGGCCTGCAATCGTCGAGCTCG
>NZ_JAELTU010000282.1 GCF_016429015.1 Rhizobium sp. ASV20 | reverse complement strand
ATGCCAACCATATCGAGCTTGCCTTCGGCGATCGCGTGCCGTGCGGTGGCAACATCGCCGATGCGCGCGGCATGAAAGACCGGAAATTTGGTCGCCGCCCGAACCTCGCCGGCAAAGTCCAGATGCGGCGCCGATGCCATTCCCTGGATCGGGATGACCTTGTTGAGCGCCGCATCGCTGTCGATATGGCCGCGAATGATGTTGAGGAAATCGATGTTTCCAGAAGCTGCAAGGCGCCGGGCAATCTCGACACCTTCCTCCTTCGAAAGCCCTTTTTCCCAATCCTCGTCTGCAACGAGCCTGATGCCAACGATGAAATCAGGCCCGACCGCCTTGCGGATCGCCTCGGTCACCAGCATGGAGAAACGCATGCGGTTGTCGAGCGAGCCACCGAACTCGTCCTCGCGCCTGTTCGTCGCCGGCGACCAGAAGCCATCGGTCAGATGACCATAAGCCTCGAGTTCGATCCCATCGAGGCCCGCATCCTGCATGCGCTGGGCGGCTGCGGCAAAGTCGCCGACAATCCGCTCGATATCCCAGTCTTCGATCGTCTTGGGGAAGGCACGATGCGCTGGCTCACGCAGCGGCGACGGAGCCAGCACGGGCAGCCAGTCGCCCTTGTTCCAACCCGTGCGGCGACCGAGATGGGTCAACTGGATCATCACAGCTGCGCCAAACTCGTGACAGTCATCGGCAAGCCGCTTCAGCCACGGCACGATCTCGTCCTTGTAGGCATGGAGATTGCCGAAGGCCGGTGGCGAGTCCGCAGAGACGACGGCGGATCCTGCCGTCATGGTCAGTGCAATGCCGCCTTTTGCCTTTTCGCGATGATAGAGCCTGTAGCGATCCGTCGGCATTCCGTCTTCGGAATAGGCCGGTTCATGCGCCGTCGACATGATACGGTTTTTCAACGTCAGATGCTTGAGTTGATACGGTTGGAGCAACGGATCGTTTGGCGTCATGTGGTTTCCATTGCCTCCTTTGAAACCAGGGATCTAAATCCGCATCTTTGCCGAGACCGCAGCCGATGGCTATCGTTTTCTAGGCTGGTGCGCGAGCACGGCGGCTATGTCGCAGATCGGCAGCCGTATGCCAGACGATCGTCGCAAAGATGATCGCGCCGCCGACAAAGGTTGCAACCGGCGGCTTCTCCGAAAAGAAGAGCCAAACCCAGAACGGTGTCAGCACGATCTCCATCGAACCAATGAGCGCGGCGTCCGCGGCAGGCATCCGCTTCGACCCGAACAGGAAGAGGACAAAAGCGAGCGCGAAATTCGTCGCGCCGAAGGCCGCGAGCATGAGCCAGTTGTAGGTATCGAGCGAGGCCGTTGAAGCAAAAGGCACGAAGACGACAAATGTGAGAAAGCCGCTGACGATGCTGGAAGGAAGAATCGGCACGCTGCGGTCCATGCGCGGGATGACGATGATAAACGCAAAGGTCACCGTCATCCCAAGCGCCAGCAGATCACCAATACCCGTACCGCCGCCAATCGAGGAAGCAACGATGACCGCGACCCCGATCAGGCAGACGGCGCCGGCCACCAAGGTTCTCTTCGCCACCCGCTCTTTCAGCATCACCCAGCTCAGAACGGCTGCAATGAAGGGGGCCGTTGCATAGATCATCGTAACATTCGCGACCGTAGTCATGTAAAGCGCGCCGATGAAGCACGCCTGGCTGAGCGCCTGGCAGACGATCATCGCAATGCCGGCGGGATGAAAGATCGAGCTCCATTGACGCCGCGAGAAGCCGCCCTCAAGGAAGAAGCTCGGGACAATCAGGAAAACGCCGCCAAGCATAGACCGCCATGCGATCGCCGTCCAAATATCCGCGGTGAGAAGACGCGCGTAGATGCCGCTGCAGCTCCACGCCAGCGTTGCCAGAACCACAAGGAGAACACCCCTCTCGTAATCGCTGGCGGACGCGGAGCGGGTCGGGAACTGAAAGGTCATTTGGGGGACTCAAGATGAGATGCGTTTGAATGCCATGTGTGTGCGCCGATATTTGACATCAGGCAAACGAATAGTAGAGATAGGAGCTATCAGAAATATTTGTGGGCACTCATGCGCGAACCCATCGAAAGCGACTTGCTTCGGACGTTTCTCGTCATCAGCGAGACGTCAAAATTTTCCGTTGCCGCGCAGCGTATCGGGCGCACGCAATCGGCGGTCAGCGCCCAGATTCGGCGCCTTGAAGAAATCGTTGGCGAAACGCTCTTCGAAAGGAATGCAAGAGGAGCGGTTCTGACCCGGGCGGGAAGCCAATTGCTTCCCTACGCACAGCGTATCATCGAGCTTCTGAACGAAGCGGCCGCGACGATCCGCACGAAGCCGCTCGACGGGCCGGTGCGGATCGGCATTCCCGAGGAGTATAGTCAGACCATACTTCCTGCGGCACTCGCCGCCTTCGCCGTCCGGCATCCGGCGGTCGAGGTGACGGTCTCCTGCGACTACACTGTCCGCAATATTGAAGCGCTGGAAAGAGACGAACTCGACCTTGCCGTCGTCTTCGACTGGAGCAACCAGACAACGGGTGAAATCCTCTGCATCGACCCCACGGTCTGGGTCACCTCCCTGGTTCACCGTCTGCATGAAGCAACTCCGCTGCCCATCGCAGTATACCGAAACTCGACATGGTGCCGGGATTTTGCCCTGCGGTCGCTGGAACAGGCGGGATTGCGCTATCGCATCGCTTTCATCGCCGACACAGGTTCGGGTCTGAAGAGTGCCGTTCTCGCGGGCCTTGCGGTTTCGACCCTATCGCGCAGCAACATTCCCCATGGGTGCAGGGAGCTGACGATCGAGGATGGCTTCCCCCCGGTTGATTCTTCCCGTGTCGTACTTCGCCGCAACCCCTATCATTCAAGCCCTGCAATCCGCGAACTCGCGGAAATGGTGGCGGAAGCGTTCCGGCCGATGTCGAGCCTGCTGCAACCGTAGTGCTTGCAGCAGGCTTGCGTCACCCTCCCTGATATTCAGCGTCGGTGACATGCTCCATCCACTCCACGACCTTGCCATCGAGGTGCTCTTGGATCGCGATATGAGTCATGGCCGTGGTTGGCGAGGCGCCATGCCAATGTCTCTCACCCGGCTCGAACCAGACGACATCTCCCGGACGGATTTCCTCGATCGGACCGCCTTCGCGCTGGACGAGGCCAAGACCTGCGGTGACGATCAGTGTCTGGCCTCGCGGATGGGTATGCCATGCGGTGCGTGCGCCGGGCTCGAAGGTAACGCTTGCGGATGCCGCGCGACGCGCATCGTTGGCGGCGAACAGCGGATCTATCCGCACCGTGCCTGTGAACCAATCCGCCGGTCCCTTACCGGAAGGCTGCGCTCCGTTCCTCTTGATATCCATATTGGCTTCCCTTTCAGAAGGTCATGCAATCACATTGGGTCAATCTAGCTCAAGAGAGGCGAGACTGTAGAGGCAAATCTGCACATGGACTTATGAGCGCACTCATAGGTCCCTGCGTGACATTCAATCGCAGCGGTATCAAGCTCGTCGGCCGTCGAGGCGCATCAGCCCTCCTTCACGATGGAAATCGCCGTGGATGCGCGCCCGCCTCGTGATGGGAGAAGGTAATATGTAAAAAGCACTCATAAATGCTGCGCGAGAATGTCAACCATCTGCTTTTCTTCTTGGCTGTTGCAAGAGAGCGGAGTTTCAACCGTGCGGCAGCACAACTGAGCGTTTCGCAGTCGGCGCCGAGCCACACGGTACGGCAGTTGGAAGAGAGAATGGGAATGCGGCTTCCGACGCGAACTACACGAAGCGTCAGCACGACCCCTGCCGGCGAGCGCCTGCTGCAGTCGTTGACGCCCCGCTTCCGGGAGATAGCGGATGAACCTATCGCGATAACCGAACTCCGCGACAAGCCGGCCGGGACAATCAGGATCACAGCTGTCGACCACGCGATCGGAACGCATATCTGGCTGAAACTCACCCGGGTCCTCAGGAACTATCCGGATATCCATGTCGAGATCATCACCGATATCGTGGCACAGCGCTTCGATGCCGACGTGCGCCTGGGTCAGACGGTGGCCAACGGCATGATTGCCGTTCGCATTGCGCCGGATGAGGCATTTGCCGTGGTTGGCTCGCCCACCTATTTCCAGAAATGCGCGAAGCCGATGACGCCCCAGGACCTGACCCGTCAGAAATGCATCAATCTCCGCCTTTCGACTCACGGCGGCAATTACCTCTGGGAATTCCAGAGAGGCAGTGAGGAGTTGCGCGTGCGTGTCGACGGCCAGATGACGTTCAATGGCATCCATCAGGTTCTGGCCGCCGCACTGGAAGGCTATGGTTGGCCTACCTACCTGACGTGTTAACGCTCCCCTACCGCGAAAGCGGCAACCTTGTCCGTGTGCCGGAGGACTGGTGCCCGCCTTGGACGGGCTACCATCTCTATTACCCGAGCCGCCGCCAGCCATCGTCCGCTTTTGCCGTCATTCTCGAAGCATTGCGTCACCGCGATTAACAGACACCCCTAACAAAGCTCAGGATGCCATCAGCGCGCGAATGCTGCGATCCGCCGATTGCAACAGCTCGAAAGCTTCGTAACGTCGCTCGTGCAGGGTCTTGAGCGCACCAGCCGCGGGCTCGAACCTCTTTGCCAGCCGCGACATGGCTGCCATCGCTTCCACGAGCGAACCGCAATGCCCGGCAGCCGTGGCACCGAGCATGGCGGCACCGAGAAGAACGGGTTCTTCCGTATCTGCAACAGCAACCGGCCGGCCCGTCGTATCCGCGAGAAGCTGACGCACGAGACCGCTCTGGGCAGCGCCCCCGCTCGCAATGATGAGGTCGCAGGCGATGTCGTCCCGCTCCAGCTTTTCAAGCAACTGCTTGAGACCGTAACCGATGCCGCAGAGGCCGGCGACATAGAGAGCAACCAGATCGTCGATGCCGGTTTCCAGGCTGAGGCCCGAGATGACGGCGCGCGCGTCTGGATCAGCATAAGGCGAACGATTACCGAGAAATTCGGGAACGACCTGGATGGATTGCGCAAGCTTGACTGCATTGGACGCGTTCTCGGAAGCCTTCGTCGCCTGCTGGTCGAGCCAAGCGACGAGTGACAGACGCTCGCCCTCAGCCTTGGCACGCGCCTCATCGGCGGCGGGATGCATGGTGACCAGATGATCGATCGCCGCCCCTGCGGCTGACTGGCCGCCCTCGGTCAGCCAGAGGCCGGGGACCATGGCCGAGTAATAGGGACCCCAGACACCATCGACGAACACGGCTGCCTCGCTTGATGCCATGGAGCAGGCCGACGTGCCAAAGATATAGGCGAGCCTGCTGCGAACATCGGCCTTGCCCTCCCCGTCCTTACCGCCGAGCGTGCCGATGCCGCCTGCATGCGCATCGATCAACGACGCGCCGACCGGCGTGCCAGCAACAAGGCCAAGATCTTGGGCAGCCGCTTCGCTCAGGCCTTCACCGAGAGCCGTGCCCGGCTCGACGATCTCTGTGCCGATCCGCACGAAGCCTTCCTCGGCGAGTTCACCGAGGCCAATATCCTTGAAATATTGCGCGTCCCAGCGT